>JANXYV010000191.1 GCA_025355875.1 Prolixibacteraceae bacterium
CATAAGTAGTGGTTTTGTGAATAAACTGCTTTTTGATTTGTAACTAACTCAAATATAGCATTTTAAATTCAATTTTACCACTACTTATTAAATTCTAATTCCCGCTTATATCAACTCTCAGATACGTGGGAAACTTTAGTATTTTATTTTATATCCAGTGGATGTGAAATTAATTCTACTCTTCTCTAAATTATTTGATAAATGTTAAATTTTAGAATCAGATTCTTATCTTAGCAAGCTCAACATTAAGATCAATTATATCCAAGTCTATGAAAAACTCATTCTTGCTTCTAATAACTGTTCTGTTTCTGGTTATAGCCACTTCAGTTCAGGCTGGCGGTAAAATTGGCGTACGCGCCGGTTATCAGATGGCGTCTTTTCATGTCAATGGTTCAATGATGGAAAACACTAGTAATCTGAACAGTTTTTATCTTGGGGTCTTCAAGGAAAAGGACCTTATTCCTATGCTGGATCTTGGATATGGACTCGATTTTATGCAGAATGGAACACAGTATGCTTCGGCGAATAAATATGTTATCAATTACCTGAGTGTTCCAGTTTATGTGAAGGCAAAAATTGGCCCGGTATACGGGCTTACCGGACTGGCTGCTAATTTCAAGCTGTCGGACAAAGTAACCAACGAATACAATACAACAACGCCAAGCGATTATCTTGCAAAGAATTTTGATATGCCACTTTTTATCGGCGGGGGATTCAATATTCTGATATTCTCAATTGAGGCAAGGTATAACTGGGGAATGATCCCGATTAACGATGTCAGCCATGCAAAAAACCATTATCTGCAAGTTGGCGCAACGGTTCATTTCTAGTTTTTGCTTCATTTTTAAAACGTACCAAAAATGGAGTGTTTGGCCGAATTGAAAAAGATGGTCGAATAGATGTGAAAACCTTCCCTGTTGGTATTCAGCTTGCGCTCGATGCTCAAAACAGGTTCGCCCAATGGCAGATTAAGTAGTTTGGCTATTTGCTCGTCGGCTTTAATGGCTTTCAGTTTTTGCTCACCACCTTTAATCTCAATCTGGTATTGCGATCTGAGCGTTTCAAACAGCGATTTATTCTCAAGCGAACGGCTGGTGAAACGCGGTAAGTTGATGTTCGGCAGGTGATTAATGTCGTAGAAGACAGGTTGCCCGTCGACCAGACGAAGCCTTTCCATATAAATACAGCCCGATTCGCGTTCGATTTGGCTTAGCTCAAACGGAAAATTTTCTTCCCAGGGTTTAATTTGTGGTTTTTGCAGAATCAGGGTTTGCAAATATTGATTTCCGATAGCCGATGCGGTTCCCGAAATACTTAAAATGCCAATGTCCTGAGGCGGTTTCCGAACCAAACTTCCTTTTCCTTGCTTTTTTGAGATAAAACCGTCCTTGACCAATGCTTCCAACGCTTGCCGCACGGTAGGCCGTGTGCTGTTGTGAACGGCGCAAAGTTCATTCTCTGAAGGCAGCAAACTACCTTCAGCGTAAACGCCTGTTAAGATGTGTTTCCGGAGAATTTCGTAGATTTTTTTGTGCTGTGGCACTTTACTTTCTTCGGCCATGATCAGATGATTTTGATCCAAAAATAATAAAATATATTAATTTTTGAAAATTAACTTGTAAATACAAGTAGAATAATATAGTTTTGACACGTGAAATATGAAAGTAATGTAACTGCTTATTTATTGGTTGTTTATATAAAATAATAGAATGCAGTTGTGTTTACAAGTAAGCTAAAGTTGTTAAAACAAATCAGATATGGCTATTCCAGTTTTAATGCCTCGTCAGGGGCAATCGGTTGAAACCTGTATTTTAGGCGAATGGGTGAAGAAAAAGGGTGACGCTGTGAAAGTTGGCGATATCCTTTTTTCGTACGAAACCGACAAGGCTTCGTTCGAAGAAGATGCCAAAGCCGACGGCATTTTGCTCGATGTGTTTTTTGCTGAAGGCGATGAAGTGCCTGTATTGGTGAATGTGGCCGTAATCGGCGCTGCCGGCGAATCGGTTGAAGAATTTCGTCCGGGTGGCCATGCCGCTCCGGTAACTGAGCCTGTCGAAGTCGCCGAAACAAAGGCTGAAACTGTTGCTGCTCCTGAAGCAAAAACAGTTGCTGAACCTACGGGAAAAGTCAAAATTTCGCCTCGCGCCAAAAATCTGGCTGAAAAGTCAGGTGTTGCATACCAGCTACTTCAAGGTTCTGGTCCTGAAGGCCGTATCATCGAACGCGACATTGAAGCCGCTGCTCAGGCATTGCCGAAGTTCACACCACTTGCGCAGGAAAAAGCCAAAGCTGAAGGTCTGAAAGCTGGCGAAATGGCCACTGGATTGGGCGGCAAAGCGGTTGCGAAAGACCTGATTTCGTACAATCCGGTTTATAGCGACGATTTCGAAGTGAAAAAACTCACAAACATGCGTAAGCTGATCGCCAAAGCCATGCACAATTCGCTGCAAAATTCGGCACAGTTAACCCACCACATGAGCGCCGATGCCCGCACCCTTATGGCTTTGCGCAAAAATTATAAAAGGGCGCTCGATGCCGGGCAAATCTCGCAGAACATCACCATCAACGACTTGGTTTGCTTCGCGGTGATTAAAGCCTTGAAGAAATTTCCGCAGGTAAATACCCATTTCATTGGCGACTCGATGCGTTGGTTCAAAAAAGTGCATCTCGGTTTGGCGGTTGATACCGATCGCGGATTGATGGTTCCTGCCATTAAAAATGCCGACGATCTTTCGCTGGAAGGACTTTCAACTCAAATGCAGGCCATCGCCGGACAATGCCGCAAAGGCAATGTCAGTCCGGAGTTGCTCGCTTCGGAAGCTGCGACGTTCACTATTTCAAACTTAGGAAATTACGGTGTCGAAATGTTTACCCCGGTCATCAACATTCCGCAGACCGCCATTTTGGGGGTTTGTACCATCATTCCCCGCCCGAAAGATTTGGGCGATGGCGTGTATGGATTCGTTCCGATGATGGGTTTGTCGCTGACTTACGACCACCAGGACTCGATGGCGGCGAAGCAACGCTTTTCCTGAAAGAGATTAAAGAACAAATCGAAAATCTGGAAAGCCCCCTCTAACTCCCCCGAAGGGGAGAACAAAAAGCCCCTTCCCGTTCCCCCGAAGGGGAAAGCTTAGGTCTGTGATTCACGTAGTTTGCGCCCTGAAAGGGCAATATTATCTAGCCCGGGGCCGCGCCCCGGGAAAAATAGAACAAAACAAAATCGTCCGCGAGTAAATGTTGAGAAGAGCAATAACAAGAGTTCGGACGAAATGGAACAAACAAAACAAAGAATAACCAATATTGAATAACCAATGCCCAATATCCAACTGCCATTTGCAAAGGGTAGTGCCAAAAGCCTCACCCTTTGGGGGAGGTTTGGAGGGGGCTTAAATTGAATAAAAAATGTATAATAATCAAAATGTTGCTGAAAAAAGGGTGAGCAGCAAAAGCCTCCCCTTTGGGGAGGTTGGTGGGGCTTTATACGATTTAGCAATTATTGGTGGCGGTCCGGCAGGATACGTTGCCGCTGAACGCGCCGGAGCCAAAGGCATGAGCGTGGTCGTTTTCGACATGCGCTCGCTGGGCGGCGTTTGCCTGAACGAAGGTTGCATCCCAACCAAAACGCTTCTGAACTCGGCCAAAGTTCTGGAATACGCACACGAAGCCAATAAATACGGAATCAACGTCGAAAATATTTCCATCGATTTCAAGAAAATCATGGCTCGCAAAGACCAGGTGGTTCGCAAGCTGGTGGCCGGAATTGGCGCCAAAATGAAACATGCCAAAGCCGATGTGGTGATGGCTAAAGCAACGATCAAGGAAAAGCGCGGCGAAGTGATTACCATCGAAGCCGATGGTCGGGAATATCGGGCCAACCGCTTGTTGGTTTGCGCCGGATCGGAAGCGGCCGTTCCACCCATTCCGGGACTGGATGCTACCCAAATCCTGACCAACCGCGAAATTCTTCAGTTGAAAGAAAAACCTGAAAGCCTTGTCATTATTGGCGGTGGAGTGATCGGAACTGAATTTGCCGATTTCTTTAACGCGATGGGGACTAAAGTTACTGTCATCGAAATGCTTCCGGAGATTTTAACCGGGGTTGATGAAGAAATTGCTGCATTCGTTCGCAAAGAATTCGTAAAAAAGGGAATTGAATTTCATCTGAAAGCCCGTGTTACCAAGCTGAATGGCAAAGAAGTGGTGTTCGAGAAAGATGGTCAGGAAATGAAAATTACCGGAGAACAGGTTTTGCTTTCTGTTGGCCGTAAAGCCAATGTTGCCGGAATCGGACTCGAAAATATCGGCGTTGAGTTTACGCCTCGCGGTGTGAAAATCGATCAGAATTGCCGTACCAATGTGCCGAATGTATATGCAGCCGGCGACATTACCGGTTTCTCGTTGCTGGCTCACACGGCCAGTCGCGAAGGTGAAGTAGCTGTCAATCACATGCTGGGACGTAAAGATGTGATGCGTTACGATGCTATTCCGGGCGTGGTTTATACGCATCCCGAAATTGCCGGAGTTGGTTTAACTGAAGCCGCTGCCAAAGAAAAAGGCATCGAGGTGGAAGTAAAACAATTGCCAATGGCTTATGCCGGACGGTTTGTTGCCGAAAACGAAGGAAAAGACGGATTCTGCAAAGTGATTGTGGGCAAAAAATATCGCGAAATTCTCGGGATTCACATGGTTGGCGGCGCTTGTTCCGAAATGATCTGGGGCGCCTGTGTCCTCATCGAAGCGCAACTGCGTGTTCAGGATGTGGAAGAAATCGTTTTCCCGCACCCGACCGTGAGTGAGATCATTAAGGAAACTTGCTTCTTATAGAAGCCCCCTTCCCGTTCCCCCGAAGGGGGAAAGCTTTGGGTAACGCTAAAAATTGTGATCAAGCTCCATAGGAGCGAAATATTTGTAGTCTGGGGTTCCAACCTGGGGAATAAAATGCGGTAATACATAATCGTCCGCGCGAAAGCGATGAAAAAGGTAGATGCAATGTTTCGGACGAAATAGAGTGAATGATAAAGAAGTAAATAACCAATGTCCAATAACCAAATAACATTCGAAAAGGGTAGCGCAAAAAGCCTCACCCTTCGGGGGAGGTTTGGTGGGGGCTTTTAACTTTATAACGATGCCAAAGTCACAATTTATTGATCCATCAGAAGTCAGGAAAGCCGGGGAAATTACGTTTCAGCCGATTCCTGTAAACCAGTACAACAAAACAGTTGAAGAGGAAAAAGCGAATTTCTCGAACGAAGATTTGCTGCGTATTTACCGCGATATGGTGGTGATCCGCGAGTTTGAAACTATGCTGAACCTGATCAAAATCCGTGGCGATTACAACGGTATTGCCTACGATCATCCCGGTCCCGCTCACTTGTCGATCGGACAGGAAGCCGCCGCGGTGGGTATGGCTTACACATTGGGCGTCGAGGATTTTATCTTCGGATCGCACCGCTCGCACGGCGAAATCCTGGCCAAAGGTTTGTCGGCCATCGCTAAATTGAGCGACGAACAACTGATGCAGGTCATGGAAAGCCATTTCGACGGAATCACTTTTGCTCCAGTTAAAAACGGACATTCAGGAACAGTAAAAGAACTGGCCATTAAATTCCTGATTTACGGAACACTGGCCGAAATTTTTGCCCGCGAAACCGGGTTCAATAAAGGATTGGGCGGTTCGATGCACGCTTTTTTTACGCCTTTCGGGGTGTATCCGAATAACGCCATCGTGGGTGGTTCGGGCGACATTGCCGTGGGCGCTGCACTCTACAAAAAGGTAAACCGAAAATCAGGAATCGTAGTGGCCAACATTGGCGATGCATCGATGGCTTGCGGTCCGGTGTGGGAAGGTCTGGCTTTTGCAACCATGGATCAGTTCAACGAATTGTGGGAAGGTGATATGAAAGGCGGGCTTCCGCTGATTATCAACATCATGAACAATCAATACGGGATGGGCGGGCAAACCTGCGGCGAAACGATGGGCTACAACATTGCTGCCCGCATCGGCGCCGGGGTGAATGCCGATCAGCTTCATGCCGAACGTGTTGACGGTTACAATCCGTTGGCCGTGATCGACGCATACAAACGCAAACGTGCCATTCTGGAAGAAAAACGCGGACCGGTTTTGTTGGATGTTTTGACCTACCGTTACAGCGGTCACTCGCCTTCGGATGCGTCGTCGTACCGCTCGAAGGAGGAAGTGGAAGCCTGGGAAGCACAGGATTCGATTGCAGGATTTGGCCGCGAACTGGTGAAAGCCGGAGTTGCCACCGAAGATCAATTGGCAGGAATTAAAAGCGATACCATCAACCTGATGGAAACCAACCTGAAACTGGCAATTGACGATAAGGTTTCGCCACGCATGGACATGGCCAAATACCCGAACCTGATTGGCGAGATGATGTTTTCGAACGAGTCGGTTGACAAAATGGAAGACCGCGCTCCTGAAGTGAACCATCCGATGGCCGAAAATGCACGTGTTCAGCAACTGACTAAAAAAGAACGTTTTGCCTTTGACGAAAATGGGAAAGCGCACTCCAAAATAAAAACGTACGCTTACCGCGACGGTATTTTCGAAGCCATCGTCGATCGTTTCTACAAAGATCCGACTTTGATTGCCTACGGAGAAGAAAACCGCGACTGGGGCGGCGCATTCGCTGTGTACCGCGGCCTGACCGAAGCTCTGCCTTATCACCGTTTGTTCAACTCGCCGATTTCGGAAGCTTCGATCGTGGGAACTGCCATTGGTTATGCCATGTGTGGCGGCCGTGTGATTCCTGAAATCATGTATTGCGACTTCCTGGGCCGTTGCGGCGATCAGGTGTTCAACCAGCTCCCCAAATGGCAGGCCATGAGCGGAAACGTGATCAAAATGCCGGTGGTGTTGCGCGTTTCGGTAGGTTCGAAATATGGCGCCCAGCACTCGCAGGACTGGACCGCTTTGACTGCCCAAATTCCGGGATTGAAAGTTGTTTTCCCCGCTACACCTTATGATGCCAAAGGTTTGATGAATGCGGCTTTGCAGGGAACCGATCCGGTGATTTTCTTCGAAAGCCAGCGTTTGTACGACATGGGCGAGATGTTCCACAAAGGCGGCGTTCCTGAAGCTTACTACGAAATTCCAATCGGCGAACCGGATATTAAACGCGAAGGAAAAGATGTGACTATCCTGACCATTGGCGCCACATTGTACCGAGCGCTGGAAGCTGCCGACCAGCTTCAGGAAAAATACGGCATGTCGGCTGAGGTAATCGATGCACGCAGTTTGAGTCCGTTTAACTACGAGCCGGTGCTGGCTTCGGTGAAAAAGACTGGCCGCATTGTGATTTCAGGTGATGCTTCAACCCGTGGTTCGTTCATGAAAGAAATGGCACAAACCATTTCGGAACTGGCTTTCGACGATCTGGATGCTCCGCCGGTAGTTGTTGGTTCGCGCAACTGGATTACCCCGGCTTACGAATTGGAAGATTCATTTTTCCCTTGTGCCGACTGGATCATCGACGCTATTCACGAAAAAATCCTGCCTTTGAAAGGCCATGTGGTGAAAAACAATTTCACCAACGCCGAACAGATCAGGAGAAATAAACTCGGAGTTTAATTCAAGGCAAAAGTTAAAAGTAAAAAGGCAAAAGCTGCAATTCATCCGATGACTCCAAGTCATCGGATGAATACCCAGAATAAAAATAAAAGCCCTCGTCGTCCGGAAGGGTGGCGGGGGCTTGTGACATTGAGACGGTTGTTCTATCGTTGCAGTAGTTCTTTCACTTCTTTCTCCAAAATAGGCAAGTATCTGTTCGCGATTAGCCAGATTACATCGGCTGAAACACTGTCGTAACCATGAATAATCCGGTTTCGGGTATCTACAATTTTTTTTGAGACTGCTTATCCCCTTGCATAAACCAATGATTTTGAGCGGTCTATATTCTGGCGAATGTATGGATTCTTGATCGCTTTATTTTCAAGCAGATCGATTGGCCGCCGGAAAAGGTCCTGTAAAGCAAACTTCAGGTTGAAATAGCTTTCCGCATAATCAATCGGATCATTGGAATCGATGTCAACAACCAAATCGATATCACTATCTGCTGAAAACCTATCGGTTAGCACCGACCCAAATACAAACAGGGATTTGACCTTATTCTGAAGGCAAAGACTATTTATTTCGATGGAATATTGATCTAAGTACATAACCTGAAAGTTTATCCAAAGTTAATTTTTAAGTTCCGAAATATCAGAGGAGAAACTTAGTTTTCCGGGAATTCTTGTTTTGCTTTCTTCGCGTTCGAAGCAATTTCTTCTCTTCTGGCTTCAGAAATGTTCTGCTCCAAAAGGTTTTTAAGCTCTAATTTGTCTTCCATTGGCATGCAATAAATCTGATCCACCAGATCGCTGAATTGAATTGCTTGTGTTTTCATTGTTCTGTTGTTTTGTGAAAGCGAAGATAACTATTTTTTTTTCTGAACAGAAAGATGGTGTTATTGCAAAAGCAATTCATCCGATGACTTCAAGTCATCGGATGAATACCCAAAATAAAAGCAAAAGCCACCTCGCTGGCGCGGATTTGTAATCCGTGCCTTAATCAGTACCCCTCGCTGGTGCAGGTCTGTGACCTGTGCCTCCAACATTTGTTAGCCAGGCACGAGTTGCAAACTCGCGCCAGCGGGTGTAGCCCGGACTGCAAAAAAAGAATGCAGAAGCTTAATTCAAGCCTGAGATCTTATTCAATTTGATTGTTTTTGTGACGCCTGATATTTGTATCTTCCCCATATAAATACCATCTGGCAAAGCATTTCCATCGAAAACAAGCCGATGGGTTCCGGCTTCGAATTCGCGGTTGGCAATTTCGACCAGCTGCCGACCTAAGGTATCGAAAATGTATAATTTAACAATCTGCCTTTGAGGTACTTCGAACTCGATTGTGGCGCTCTGGATAAAAGGATTGGGATATGTTCGTAACGAAAATTTTGAAGATTCAAGAGCTTTAGCTTCAGCGGGATTTTCTTCAATCGTAAAGGTAATAAGTTTACGTTTTACGACTGAGGTGCAGGATTTGACGTGAGATTTTAAACCTCCTAGTCCAAAATGATGAGCGACTAGAAATCCCAAAAAATCATTAAACACCAATGTAGTATCAGGCAAATCAATGACCTTGGCCACAATATTTTTACCGGTAGCCAAGAAACTAATGTTGGCTGAGTTAACTCGACAAGTCGCTGCGCGCTGATAAGAATAAAGGACTTCATCGTTCTGTCCAATATAAGAAGCAGAAACTGGATCAAAAACAACTACAGATAGCGATTTTAGATTATCAATTAAACTAAGATCGGTCAGCAAATCATAATTACCGTCAGTGTTGTTAAGCGGAAAATAAATAAAGTTACTTCTAAGTTTAATCCTGTTTCCATTCATATTTACTACCTGTGCCTGATTGCGATTGTAAAGATAATCAAAAACATTATCAAAATCAACTTTTTTAATTGAATAATATCCATATTCAAGATTATCAAGCAAAGTGTCAACAAAGCAATTACTGTAGTTAGCAATATCAGAACCGCTCAGAGCACCGCTAAGATTAAGATTCATGAGCACTGTTGATGGCTGTGAAGAAAAATCTTCTTCGATGAAGTAACAATTGTTTGGAAAAAGTCCTAAATAGAACCATTTGTAATCAAAATACCAAACCCCGTTTGATGTAAGCTCGGTATTGGAATCCAGAACCATAAAGGCTCCTCTTCCGGTTGCCGTTTTAATAGTGTCGTTATAGCCGACAACTGCCACGGCATGACCTGAACGCATACTATCGATACTAGTTCCCGGATAGCAAGAAAAAACATTGTGTTTATCGGACAACTTCATGGCCGAATCAAATACGCGAAAATCCAAGGAAAAACATTTTCCTCTCGCTAAAGAATCTTTTAAAGCAAGAATTCGTTTGTTGACTTCATCCGAATTTGGGTGATTTAAGAAATTAAGATTAAACATCCGCTTACTTTTATAAGCCAAAGCTTTTTTTCTTAACTCTAAAGAGGGTTTAACGTTATTTGTTAATTCCGTTAAAGGAAAATCAGCCACCGTAGCACAGCCCTGACTTTTCAAAAAGTAGAAAACGCCATAAGCATCTGACATTTCGGTCGTGGGATCAATATTTTGATTCCAAGCAAAAGAGTGGCTAAACTGATTTACTTCAAGCTTAGGGTCACGATTAAAATGTTTATTCCATTCATATGATTTAATATAATAAATCAATGAAAAGTAAGTACAGTCCGGAATTACTTGCTGATTCCGGGCAGGTGGGAAGAAGGCAATGTTATCAACAACCGGCGGTAAATTTTTAGTTTGACCATAGGCAATACTTGATAACAACAACACAAGAAAAATTAGAAGTTTTTTCACGGCTTTGTTCTCCTTTTTATATTTATTCCCTTATATTTCGTTTTTTAGCGTCTATAGTCGCTATCTGATACAAGTTTAATCTATTCTTGAATTATATACAATAGCCCGAAATATTTTTGAATCAAAAAGTTATGAACAGAAGTTAGGGAGAGCTGCCTTCAAGACGCCGATTGGCTCAGATACCGAAGGCTCAGGCAGCGGGTATGCTGTGGGATGTGCTTTTTTGAACGTTATCGTTTTATACTTTTGCGAACCGAAATTGTTATTCGAAGCGCGCTCCCTGAGTAACGAAGTGTATCGAAGGGAGCTTCAATGAGAACTGCCTTCGACATCTTCGACAAGCTCAGATACCGAAGGCTCAGGCAGCGGGTCAATCAGCGACATTATTTCATAGCTACAACAGTTCCTCGAAGCGCCGCTCCCTGAGTAACGAAGTGTATCGAAGGGAGTAATGATGAGAGAACCGCCTTCGACAGGCTCAGGCAGCGGATATGCGGAGGTATTTGCTTTTTAGAGCGTTACCGTTTTGAGGCTTTTGGGAACTAATACTGCTTTTCGAAGCGCGCTCCCTGAGTAACGAAGTGTATCGAAGGGAGCTTCAATGAGAACTGCCTTCGACATCTTCGACAAGCTCAGATACCGAAGGCTCAGGCAGCGGGTGTGCGGAGGTTTTTACTTTTTGGGGAGTTTGTGTTTAGGCTTTTGCGAACGGACAGTGTGATTCAAAGCACCGCTCCCTGAGCCGCATGTTTCCTGAGCGCGAAGCAGTCGAAGGAAAGCAGTCGAAGGGAGCTATCGTCGCTTCCGCCCATAACTTTTCGCTAACTCCGGTAAATCGCCGTTTCGTCCTTCTATCAGTGCTTCTTTCTTCGTATGGCTCCAGCCGTGGATTTGTCTTTCGCGGTAATAGGCTTCATCAATACGATCATACTCTTCGAAATAGACCAATTCTACCGGGAGCCGTTTTCTTGTATGATTAGCACCTTTACCATTTTGATGTTCTTCAAGCCGTCGATCCAAATCGTTGGTACTTCCGGTATAATAACTGCCATCGATACAGAGAAGTATGTAAACAAATCCTTTCATACCAAATATACAAATCTATTTTTTCTCAATCTCCAACACAATCACCTGATTAATCACATTTCGGTTCAGTTTTGGAAGTTGCAGGGTTAGCTCAGAATTTGTTTTATTCAGGCTAAATCCAATTACTTTTCCCGATTCGAATGAGCTTGCTTTTTTGAGTTGATAGGGAAAGTTTTTCAGGTTTAATTCAAAATTTATGGCTTCAGGATGAATGATGTGCAGGTAAACCTTGTTGTCTTTCTCGACTGCGACGCCCCAATCTGCTGGTTTCATCCAGCTTTTCCGGGTTCCGTAGATGGTTTCTCCGTAGATTTGTAGCCAGTTTCCTATTCCAAGCAGTCGTTCCTGATGTGCCTTCCGAATCTCACCTTCAGGAGTCGGTCCGACATTCAGGAGTAAATTCGAACCCAATCCTGCAGATTTGACGAGCAAATGAACCAGTTCTTTGACCGATCGGTTGATGGTGTCGTTGGTGACATAACCCCAGCTATGGCCAATGATGTCGCTCATTTCAAGCGGTAATTGCTGAGAAATTTTTGCATCTGCCGAAAAGCCTGCACCGGAATTTTCACCGGGCAGGTCGCGTTCGAAGGTTTGAAAGTCTTCGCCGGGGAAAGGTGTTAGATGATGGTTATTGACAATCAGGCATCCGGGCTGTAAATTGTGAATCAGCTTGTAAATCTGGTCGTAATGCCATTCCCGCATCTGATCTCCGTTTCGTCCGTTCATCGTTTTCACCTGATCCCAATGCCCGTCGAACCAGATTCCGGAGATGGTTCCGTAGTTGGTCAGGATTTCGGTCAGCTGATTTTTCATGAACTGAATATAAGCTTCCCAATTGCAATCGCCCTGAATTCCGGTTCCTCTTTTTGTATTTCCGGCACAATAATCAGTTCGGTAAAAATCGGCCAGCGAATAGTAGCAAACCAGGCGAATTCCCTGCTTGTGGCATTCGTCAGCCAGCATTTTCAGAACATCTTTGTGATACGGCGTGTTCATGATTCCCCAATCGGAATATTTTGTGTTGAACATGCTGAAACTGTCGTGATGCCTGGTGGTAAAAGTGATGTATTTCATTCCGGCATCTTTGGCCAGTTTGACCAGCGCTGCAGCATCGAATTTCTCCGGATTGAATTTGTGCATGTTTTCGCGGTAGGCATTGGCATCTTTGCCCGACAAGGCCCAGCCAATTTCTTCGCCCAGCACACTCGATACGCCCCAGTGAACAAACATGCCGAAATGGGCATCCTGAAACCATTCGCGGTTTTTCAGGTTCTCTTTTGAAGGAACGTAACCAATCTGGCCTTGATCGAGGTTGTTTCCTTGTCCGTGACAAACTGAAAGACTAAATACCATCACAAAAATTAGGAATATTGTTTTCATACTATTGTTATATAGGTTCATTAATAATGCGAATTATGGGTTGAAGTATCGATTTTAAATTGAACCCGCTTTGGGGTTCCAAATCACATCGTTCTATTTACCACGGGTTTACACCGTTCGACTGAGCTCACGCCGAAGCCCGCCGTTATTCAGATTAAATCCTTTCAGGATTTTTCTCTTTGAAACCACGAATGTGGTTTAATTTGAATAACCCCGTACGAAGTGCGGGGAAAGACAATGAAGTAAAAAAGAACCCCGAAGTGGGTTCAATAAAGTGCTTATTATTAGAAATATAAATAATTATCATACATTTTTTTTACTCTTAATTCACATTCATCTAACTGTTAATGCATTAGCGACCTTTGTTCAGATTGGTAATCCGAAGCGCAAGGTCGAGTTTATATTCAGGTGTTTTTAAATCAAGATTTCCTCCTTTGCAGGAAAGATTTTCGGTTTGAATTATTTTTCCTGAAACAGGTTCAATCCATTCGATTTTGTATTTCCCTTCAGGAACGGCATTGATGCCGATTGTTTCGTGATAATTGCCGGGTTTTGCTGTGAAATGGGCGCCCCATCCGCTTTCGGGAGCGCCATGAAAAAGGTAAAAGGCATATTGTTTTCCGGGCTGTGCGAGCGCTTTGCAGATGGCATCCGAAGGCAAACCGCTAAATCCGGCAAAGGGCGACAAGTTGATTAAATCGAGGCTATTCATAAATTCCTTCAAAACTTTGCGCTGCGGGACAATTTGTTTTTGTGTGATTGATCCGCCGGTTTCATGTTTGCGGTAATACTCACCATTCAGGTTAATAGTACCAGCGCCGCCCGATAGCATGAACCACCAGCCTTCGAGCCGCACTGCTTCAGCATTATATGGGTTTTTGGAGAGGCTGATGCCAAAATAATTCGACTCCACGCACATCAGCGGTTTATTGCTTTTAAAATTGATATCCAATGCTTTCTGGGATAAACTGATGTATTCGGTCGGCAGCCAGTCGCACCAGGCTTCTTCGGAAAAATCAGGAGAAAGACTTTGGACGGTTTGGCCCAGGATATGTTTCTTCGGAAGATTTTTTTCGGCATTCAGAAAGGCATCCTTCATGGCCTTGATCCATGGAATCACAGCGCTGTCGGGGAGGAAAATGCAGCTTCCGTCGGGCCGGCCCTGCAAGGAAGGTTCGTCACAAATATCGAAGATCACATTATCAAATTCATTGAGTTCGGTGGTCAGTTTTTCAATATAAGCTTTCTGATACCGGATCACATCCAGGTTTTGCGGCGAAAATGAGGTGAAAAGGCCGCAATCTTTGGCTTCGTATTTTCCAACGCACTGAATGTTATTTTCATGATACATAGCCATCAGTGGCCAGCAAACCTCGTACATGCCGTTGAAAAAGGCGACTTCCACGATGATGTCTTTTTGTCGCGCCAGTTCAACAAAAGCTTTCATGCGTTTGAAATAATCCGGGTTCCATTTTTCGAGATCGTATTTACAGGATGGTTTTCCAGCTTCGGACAGAAATGGATTTGCCCCTATCTGTGCGGATTTCGCCCAGGGAAGGAGTTGTCTTCCGGCCAAGGGTCCCAGCGGATTTCCTTTGATATACTTGTCGGGTGTTTCGAACATTCCTCCCGGATAAATGCGGGTCAGGTTCATGCCATTAACTGCCAGATAATTCAGGAATTTCGGGTAATCAAAATCCTGATCAATCACCGCGCCGTAATGATGGTCGGAGGTGATCAATACCAGTGGTTTACCGTTGTAGAAGAAATAGTGAGGATTGGCTTTACTGACTGAAACCGGTGAACTGGCCTCACCTACTGAAGTCATCAGGAGGAAGGCCGTGAGGATTTGAAAAATCTGCTTTATGATCGGGTATTTTTGCATCGATCGGTAGGTTATGTCGTTACACAAAGTTATAAAAATATGGCAAAGCTGAATCGGGGTAGGCTTTGGGAATCCTGACTTCATGCTCACAAAAAACAAAAGGGAACCATCCAATCAGATCGTTCCCTTATCATTTTATTTTCAGATATCAACTTCCGTCTTCGGACTTCTGTCTTCCATCTTCTTACAATTCGCGAATCTTGATATTGCGGAACCAAACCGGATAACCATGGTCCTGTAATCCGATGAATCCTTCTTTGGCAATGCCTTCGGTCCAGCCCGGAAAGTCTTTGAATTTGCTATTGGTAACCATGGCATCCCATTCCTTGGTCCAGAGCGTATACTCAACCACTTTTACACCGTTTTGGATATGGGTTACTTTTCCATCCTTTACACGTATCACCACAGTATTCCATTCGCCGGTTGGTTTCACGGTTTTTGGATCAGCCGGAAGAATGTCGTACAACGAACCTGCCAGATGACTTGGTAATTTGTTGTCGGTAGCATCCACATTGTCGAGTACCTGAATTTCAGGAGCGGCATAATAAATTGGTTTTCCGGGTACTTCGCGCACATTGTAGAAAATACCGGAATTAGCCATTTTGCTGGCTTTCCAGTCGATAGTCAGTTCGAAGTTTTTAAATTTCTTCGACGAAAACAGAATGTCGCCGTCCGATCCTTGTCCTGGTTGTTTTCCTTCGCCGGTAAAGACCTTCATGGCGTTATCTTCAATCAGCCAGTTTTTAGGCATGGTTTTGCCGTTGCACTGGCGCCAGCCGTCGAAGTTTGTGCCGTTGAACAACAGGGTCCAGCCTGCTTTTTGTTCTTCTTTCGAGAGTTTGTTCACGTTTTGTGAAACTCCGGGAACCGCGATCAGTATCGCAGCCAGCAAAGCAAATGTCAAAAAAATGTTTCTTTTCATGATTTGAATTTTTAATATTCCTGTTCAGGAAATGGTTTATGTGTGTTTAGTATTTTCAATCCCGAAGTAACGAATTTTAAGTTTATTTGCCAAGGGTAAAAACCGGAATCCGGTCGAGCGGAACTTCGAGCGTATAGGTTTTTCCGCCTTTAAAAGTTTTCCCTGTTTCATCGGTCCATTTTCCCTTCGGAAGCATCACCTCGCGGCTGCTTTGTTTTTTATCCATTGGAGCGATCAAAATATTGCTGCCAAGTATAAATTGATCGATCACCTTTTCGAAACCCTGATTTGGAAAAGTATATTCCATCGAACTGATAATCGGATCGCCTGTCTTGGCTGAATTGTGCGCTAGTTGGAGGATAAGTGGCGTATATTTCTCTCTGATCTTTACCGCTTTTTTAATGGCTTCCAAATGTTCGGCATCCAGAATCCGCCAGGGAGCTACCGAGAACTGCATCATGGGCATCAAAGCATGGATTTGTGCTGAACGCACCACCATATCCTGATCGTACGATTTCAGGTCGATGAAACTCGTCCAGTTTCCCCCGCCAATCATATCGGGGCACGAAAAAGTATATCCTGAAAGGGCTTCGGTGCACATGTGCGGAATCAGTTTTTGAACATCTTCCCAACTGTGGTATTTATCGTGAAGGCGCTGTGCCAAAGCTTGTCCGGCCATTTTCCAGCAGGCACGGTATTCGTTCAGCGGAAAACGCAAGCCAAACTGCGCCCACAATTCACACTGCCGGTTTGGCGACGAAGGAATCATCGGAAGCGCATCGGCAGGATAAAAATTCATATCTCCGGCATCAAGTTTAAAACCATCCACACCGTAATCTTTCACTAACCGGTCGAGTTGCTCGTTGAACCATTTCACCGCTACCGGATTCGTGAAATCGAGAAGGGCAGAGTACCCGTTCCACCAGTTGATCATCGCCGGATCAGTCGCTTTATCCCAGGTCGGTTTGTCGGGTTTTTGCTGCATCAGAAAAGCCTTATCTTTCATCAATTTCTGGAGAATCATCGTCTGGTCGGCGCTCACAAAGGGGCAAACCCAAAGCATCACTTTGAAGCCCATTTGGTGCAGTTTGTCCATCATAACTTTCGGATTCGGAAAACGTCCGGGATGAAAAACCCATTTACCGTAATCTTCCTGCCAGGTATCGTCTATCATGATCACACCCGGGGAAAAGCCACTGTCGATGATTCCCTGCGCATATTTCAAAACCGCTTCCTGATTCTGGTTGTAAGTCAGCTCGATCCAGGTATTGTATTGCGGTTTCGAGAACAGCAGTTCATCTGGCATTTTTCCTGAAGGCGGGAAGAAATTGGCTGAAGCATATTTACGCGCTTCAGACAAAGCGCTTCCTGCATGGCCTGATTTTACTTCACCTTTGGCATTGGTAATCAGTATGGCATTTTCCTGAATTTCGAAAGCAAATGGTTCTTCGCTCCAAACCCACAAACCTTTGTTCCCCATCAAAAGCGGCTGAATCTGGTTGTCCTGGTTATTGGCCCAGAAATCGTATTTGTAGCCCGTCGGATAGGGCATTTTTTGTCCGTCTTTGATAATTCCCGACCAGACTTTTTCGCCGGGGAGCAAGGCAATTTCAAGGTTTTTTTGTGCAAAAAGGCTTGCTGAGCCGAGCAAGGCAAAAAGTAAAAAAAGTGTTTTCATAAAATTTAGTCGTTTGTTTATGTTGATGATATTCAGTCAGTCGCATTACTTTGTCATTTCGACGTCGGAGAAATCCAATTCTACAAAGCTTCATAAATTTCTGAATTAAGAAACCGCCATTCAGGATTAAACCCCCTAATTAAATTCTCTTTTTTCTCACGTCGCCACTTCTTTAATTCTTTCTCCCTGTCATTGGCATCATTAATATTCTGAAAATGTTCGTAATACACCAAATAGTGACAATTGTACTTTTGAGTGAACCCAGGAATCAAGCTGTTCCCGTGTTCATAAACCCTTCGACGCAAATCGTTGGTAACTCCAATGTATAGAACCGATCTGTTCTTATTGGTCATCATGTAGATGAAATAATTATGGTCCTTCATAGTTGTACTATTTCTGTAAATACTATCAGATTTCTCCTATCGTCGAAATGACAAAAGACGTAAGTTATTCAACCCCGAAAAAGATGATTTTAGCTTCTGCAGTTTTGAATTCCACATCAATCCGCGTCAGACCTGCCTTGTCTATCTGAATTTTTACTCCCGAAGTTGCCCAGAATTTCGGATCGACTTTGTTTTTCGAAATATAGCTGTACGATCCGGCGTGGCTCGAGAACACAACAATGGCTCCGCGTCCGTTTTCAGGATTGATTTTCTCGTAAACTTCAGGACTTCCACCAACAGCTCCATCGCGGATCATGGCAGTAGAAGTCATGTCGTCACGAACTTGTTTGTACATTCCGAGGGTTTTTCCGAAGAAAGCAATTCCTTCTTTCGAGATTTTCGGCAAATCGCCCCAGATGCCGTTTTGTCCCAGAATTAGCGATGCTACGGCCATGGATTGATTTTCATACGGATCATCCGGTAAATAGTGAGTTAGGAACAAAGAACTTGGAATCCATTTGTCGAAGGTCAACGGGGTGCGGCAAATCCAGGTACGCGCCGGGCCGGGATAAAAGAAGATGTTCCACTGCCCGTTTTTGCGGTCGAATGGAATATCGTAATTGAAAAAGTACGGGCCATTGTTGATCAGGAAATATTTTCCGGAGGAAAGGAAATTCAGGCCAACAGTGCGGCCTCCTTCGGTAATGTCGAAATCGACAATTGCATCGGGGCATTCTTTGGCAAGTCTATCAACCACATAGCACATCGAACGGCCAATCTCAAAAGCATACGATTCGAGCCTTTCCTGTGGCGTATTTTGGTCATTTCCGTGGAAATGACGCGGATCGTTGCATTCGTACTGACCGATGGCATCCCATTTGAAATAAGTTACACCCAATTCTTTGTTCAGGCGAATCAGTTCGTTGGCAAATGCGTCGCGGTAAGGGCTTACCAGGCACATGCCGTAACTTTCCTCGGTTTCCCAGATCGGAAAGGGTTTTCCTTCGCTTCCGTTCATGGTGCGAACACATTCGCGGTTATTTTTCAGCATGTTGCTCGAAACTGCAGCTACCGTTGGATTAAACCACAATCCGAGTTTCATTCCGTTCGCTTTCAGGGTTTTGCTGATTGTTTTCAGGCCGTCGGGAAAGCGTTTCAGACTGGGTTGCCAGTCGCCGGTTTTTTCGAACCATCCGGCATCGATCACAAAAATCTCGATGCCCATTTGGTGGGCTGCTTCAATTTCCTTCAGCATTCGTTCAAGAGTCATGTCGGCCAGATATGGTTTTTTATACCAATGTTTGTTTCTCTCCTGAAAATTCCAGGTGTTGTAGAAAATATAGGGTTTGCGGCTTTCGAGGTTCTGGCTCATGTATTTCAGCATGAAGGCACGGTAATTGGCTGCCAACAGGTTTTCGTCGCCGGCAACAGCTCCGGTTTCGAACCAGATGGTCTGAAACGAATGGTCTTTCGAGAGGAGATAATCCTGGTAATAATTTCCTTTAACCGCATCAACAGTTATGGATTTATCGGGCTTCAGGCAGAATTCCACAAATTTATCGGGAGCTTGCGAACCATGCTCGTATGCGACCAGCATAGAATTGTTGCCATCGGTTCCAATCATCATCGGCCCCATTACCCGAACGCTGTCGGCAAAATGTTTGGCTTCAATGCTGCGCTCCGAAAGACAAAAGCTGTGCACCATTTCGTTGAATTCGGAGAACTTAATTTCCTTCACTTCCTGAAATCCATCGAACGAAACATTCAGGTAGTTGAGTTTGTCGTGGCCAGCGGATTTGGTCAGACGGTGTTCTTTTTCGCTCAGCAATTCGTACCGGAATTTGACGATCGGATTATCGGGCGAAACCTGGAAAGTAGCTTTAAAAGTTATCTCCGGAATGTTTTTCAGATTGCCTGCGAAAGCATATTCCGTAACTCCATTTTTCAATTTAATCGGTTTGTCATTTGTTTTTATTGAGATCAAACTTGCATGGCAAAGTTTTCCATCAATCTCAAATTCAGATGCCCGAAAAGAAAAGGTTTTTCCGGAATTGAGCAAAGTATATTGCCACAATGCCTGATCGGTGTTGACAACAGCGATTTTCAACACAGAATTCTCTACAATTTGTATTCTTTCGGTTTTGGTGCAGGCAGCTATTGTAGTTGCAGCAAACAGGAAAGTGATGATTTTTGATTTCATGTTGGTCTGGTTTAAAGTCTTTTTACGGGTATTTTCAGATTGAACGAATCGTCGGTTTGATCGTTATTTACAGCCCATTGCACCGGAAATGACTTTCCCTTGATCTGAATGCTCATCGATAAGCTGATTTGTTTTTCAGGATCATTTGGATTGGTAAGGTTAGGGAATGGCAGCGCGTAGATTTTCATTGCTCCCGGAGACGGTTCACCAACAGGCAAATCAATCGAATTGTGGGTTCCATCAGGGTTTTGTGCATGAATTGAGATTGTTCCCGGAGGAGCGGAGCAGCCATCATTTCGCAGGCCAAGCGCCAGTTCATCGGCGCCATCCTTTATCCGGCGCTGCCAGACGATAGACGAACGAATGCGGTATCCAATGCGGCTTTCAATCAATTTGTACGTTTCAAGGCAGTGTTCGTGCGCCCAAATCGTGTCCCATGGATTAAAACCCATCGCGATGTAATTGGCCGCAATATCAAAATACCGTTGCGGAAGCGCTTCGGCAATCTTGCCTGGCTTTTGGTCATCTGCCAAACAGCTGACGCCGGGCAAAATGGTTTCCCATAGCATGGCGCTTCCGGGCTGAAGTCCTTGTGAGAGTTGTACTTCGGAAGTCGAGAAATTGGTCATAAAACTATCGCGTCGCGGCCATACCAGCCCTTTTGAAAAGGCTTCCTGTCCTGAAATATAGTCGGCGGTATGCAAACCCAAAGCAGCCGGAGTTTTCGGGAATGCATTCAGGTGATCACGAATCAGGCGTTCGATGATTTTCTCAACCTGACTTGTTGAGCCAGGCTGATAATTCAACATCGGCCCGTCGGCTGAATAATGCGCCCAGTGATGCATCTCGCCCCAGAAACCGTAACCCGAAATGTCGGCGTATTCCAAAAGTGGGTGACTGTCAAAAGTTTCACCCAAAACCGACAACAATTCGGCCCACCAGTTGAGGTAATCATTGCTGTATTCAGGAAAAAATTTAGGACGTGGCCCTGGCACATTGTCGCCATGCCAGTATGGTATCATCTTCAGTTTACCTTGCAAAAATTCGGGCAATCCATTTTCAGCCATACTGTGCGGCGAGCAGTTCATGATACGGAAACTCCAGCGTTTGTTTTTCTTTTCAGCGGCTTCCAGCACCCATTTCCAGGCATCGGGCAAATCGAGTTTGCCTTGCTTTTTCTGAACATCTTTCCACTCGAACCGGAGGTACAGGTTGTCAACAAAAGGCAATTCAAGCATTTGGCCGAAAATTTTTCGGTCGAGCGGCATGGGTGGCAATCCCTGCGTACGATTCCATTCCGTTCCGGTGTAGCCAACATGCATGTGGTCGGTGAAAACATAAGCGTTTACGCCCATTCCGGGATTTGGCACAGCGCCGTCGGCCGGGTCAAAATAGGCCAGGTGGCGTGCCGACTCATCAGCCCGGTTAATCTCCGCCTTTTTTGATTCTTCATGCGCAGCTGAAGTCCAGCCTGTAAGTGCCAGCGCGCTTGTTGCCATGGCGGTTCCTTTTATGAAACCGCGACGCGAATGATTCGAAGAGTTTTCTGGTTTCGATGCCATTGTATTTGGTATTAGTTGTTGGTTTTAAACCCAATTTGTTTCCTCGGATTCAAATTTTCCTTTTTGGTCATCAGTTCATCGAGGTAATTAAAAACCAGTTCGATATTTTTGTCCTGATTCTGAACCTTTTCCCTGATTTCCTGAATCTCCAGTTTCAGGCTCAGCGTATCTGTCAGCATTTGGCGAATCCGGGTAAAAATCCGCATGATCTGGATATTGACACTGATTGCTTGCTTGCTGTTTAGCACACTCGAAAGCATCAAAACTCCATGTTCGGTAAATGCCATCGGTAAATAACGAGAGCCTCCCCAACTTGAGGTCGCAATTTGCGACCTCAAGATTGAAAACTCAGAATCCGTCAATTCAAACATGAAATCATCAGGAAACCGAAACAGATTACGTTTTACTGCTTCTTTTAATCTTTTTGTTTCAATTCCGTATAGTTCGGCCAAGTCCCTGTCTAGCATCACTTTCTGATTTCTGATCAGGTAAATTTTGTCAACGATTCGTTCATCGGTAATCATTAAATCCAATTTTTCTGCTGTCATGAAATAAATGGTTTAGATTCATCTTTATACAAATTAAACCCAACTTGAGGTCGCAATTTGTGACCTCCAATTTACTGAATTTTGGCCAACTTTACCGCAATATCTTCCTGATATTCCGGAGAATTCAACTTTAATTTGCCTCCTGAATGACTCACTTTTTCTTTCTTTTCAGACTTTCCGGTTAATGGATTTAACCATTCCAGTCGATATTCACCTTTTGGCAGTTGAAATTCCGGATTCACCTGTTTCCCACCCATCCAGTACATGGCATATTGCTTCCCGGGTTCAGAAAGTACAAAGACTTTGTTTTTGCCTGAAATTTCACCTGAAAACACAGTTGTATCTGGCTTCATTCTGACAAAATCGAACGAATCCATGAATTTTTTAAGGTATCCGAGTTGTTTGCGCAGAGCCTGGCTGCCGCCACCGGGTTGTTTTTCAGGATAATGAAAAGTTCCTTCGGGATGATCGGTTGTGAACGAATAATCGAGGTTATTGAATAATCCGCCTCCGGTCAGAATCAATTCCCAGGCTTCTTTGCGGTAGGTCGAATCTTTCTGCCCGTTAAAACCGGTTTCGTTTTCGCCAATCACTTTGTTTAAATCGTAATTCAGGCTGACTGCCATGGGTGGCGTGGCATAATGGAAATTAAACACCGAAACCAGCGGATTTGGATTTTTAATTTTCTCGAAACCGTTGCCAATGTTTTGCGAAATAAGATGCTTATTGGTGAATGATTTTTCGGCATCGACAATGGTTTTCGAGATTTGTTCCTGCCATTCGAGGGTAATTCCGCCAAAGTAAGGTTCGTTGCAAATCTCATAAATCAGGTTCGGGAAATCTTTCAGCTCCTCAACCAGCTTGCGGACCATTTTCTCCTGAACTGCAAGCAAACCCTTGCTTTTGTCGAGGGTGTAAACGTCGGTTCGGGGAAAATCGCCCAATCCATTCACATTGTTTTTGATGTTGAACGGACTCAGTTCCCATTGCATTTCTTCGTAAAACGGGCAGAAGAGCGACAATTCCACAATCACGCCGCGCTTTTGTGCTTCGTTCATAAAGTCTTTCAGGCGGACAAAATACGCATCGTTCCATTGGTTTAGGTCAAATTTGCCATGATCAGCAGCCCGTTTCCAGGAACACAAGAATTTCGATTTCTCCGGTCCGAGTGTGTTTTTCGAAATATTGAAAGCGCCGGCTGGTTCAAAATAGGCGCCGGTCATGGTTCGGGTTAGGTTAAGGCCGTCATTCTGAAGGGTTTTCAGATAAATTTTGTAATCAAACCCGGGGTTCATCACGGCTCCGTAATGTTCGCCTGAAGTAATTAAAATAGTTGGCTTGCCTTGATAACTAAAATAATGCCGGTTTTCAGGATTCAGACTGATTGGCCTGGCCTGTGCGAAACTTGTGCCAGCGAGCAGCATGATTAGAAAGGCGCAGGCGATGGATTTAGGTAAATTTTTTTGCATAGAAAGTTAATTTTTTGGTCGTTTTTCAGGAGATGATTAGATGCCTTTTTTCAATATTTTGGTCTGATAGAAGTTTCTGTCAGAATTAATCTTGATGATATACAGTCCGTTACAAGGAAATGTGTTTGCGTGCAATGAAAATGAGCTGGCTTCGTTTTGTTGAACTGATCCGATCATTTGTCCCTGCAAATTATAAATTTCTATCCGGATATTTTTTTCAGGGCTGGCCAACTGAATGGTCAAATCGCCAGTCACAAGCGGATTTGGGAAACAGCAAATTTTGCCTGAATTTTCTTCCAGACTTTGAATTCCTACCGGAAATCCTTTGCTTTCGGCCACAACTTCAATGTCGTCGTACCAAACGGGCTGCCACCAGGCATACAGCCCAATTTTTCCATATTTTATGCTTGTGGTGGCAATTTTTGCAAAAACAACTTTGCCGTTAACTTCAAGCGAAGTTGTTTTTCCATCGTTGGTTAGTTTTAGGCTTGAATACACTCCTTGTCCGCCACCGGTGTAGGCTTCGGTCGAAAGTGTTTTTTCCGAACCATTTTTCACTTCTATCAGCGAAGCATTGCGTGGGCTGTTGCCAAATTCAATCCTGAAGTAATTTTTGTCGTCAACGTAATTGAAAACCACTCCAAAAATATTGCCCCAGTCGGGTTTCAGCCTGATGGAGTAGGTAAAGTTGTAAAATGTTGAACCTTCGTACCGTGAAATGTAAATGCCGTCGCCGGTAGTTGAGTGGTATTGATTACTTTCGATTTTCCAAATCCCTCCATTCGCGATCCAGTTCTGGGCTAATCCATCGTCAAAGTTCTCGGTATAGGTCAATTGGCCGGCCTGGCCATTCACAAATACAGATACCGGTAACGAAACTGTGGTCATACCGGTATCATCTGTGGCTTTGGCGGTCAGGCTATAATCGCCCTTCGGAACATTCTTCCATTCAAAAGTAAAGGGCGCAACAAGTGATTCCCCTAATTTATCAGTGCCTTTAAAAAACTCAACTTTACCTACTGACCCATCTTTATCGGTGGCAGTTGCCGCAATGTTGATGTTCGAATTTTCAGCAAAAAAAGAATTATTTGTGGGAGTGGTTATAACAACTTCAGGCGAAAAAGATACCTGGACAGTCACTTCAACCACTGCCGATTCGGCTGTTTTTCCGGCAGAATCAATCACTTTCGCTTTAATTTTATAGTTTCCAAGAGGCGCCTTTGCCCAGATAAACTGATAGGGCGAAGCGCTTGATTCTCCAATCTTTTCAGTATCGTTATAAAACTCCACTTTCGAAATTGGCTGATCGAGCAGGGTGGTGTTTACACGGATGGTCAAATCAGAACCGGCAACAAACACACTTTTTGAAGCAGGTTCGCTGACATTGACCGTCAGGCTTTTTATTCCGGCTTCTTTCCAGATTCCGTAGCAACTTCCGGCAGCCCAAAGCTCACGGGTCAGCGGATTTACGCGTAAAGCAAACACTTCGTTGGCGCCGTCGACCATCTCAATCCCTTTGTTGGTGCGGTTGTTGGGAGTAATGATTTGCCACGTTTTTCCTGAATCGGTGGAGCGGCGCACACTTCCATCGCTTTTATAAACATTCTTTGCACCAGCACAATATACAATTTTTGGCTCATTAGGGTCGGTAGCAACCGTTTGAATGGCTGCTCCATTGTATTGGTCTTTTGGAATTACCGAGGTCAGTTCTTTCAATCCGGCGGCATCAAACTGGAAAAGGCGGTCGCTGTTTACCACCACATAAAGCCGGTTCAAAACTTGATCGACCGCAATGTCCTGAACGTTGCCCGGGAAAGTAGCCACGGTAGTCCAGGTATCGCCTTTATCAATCGATTTTACAACATTGTTTCCGTTTGCACCATACACTTCTTTTTCGCCATAAATGTTTGGAATCAGCGCCCCTTTACAGCCATTCATTATTTTCCAGGTGGCGCCAAGGTCTTTGCTGTAATAATTGCTGAAATAAATCACGTTCGGGTCTTTCGGGTCTCCGCAGCCAACATCCAGCCCGGTGCAAATCATTGAGGTATTCACGAAACTCACACCGCCGTTTTTGCTGATGGTCAAAGCGCCATCCTGACCCCATCCCGGTGAATTTTGGGTAACCAGGATTTTGTCGCTTGCGGCATAAGCGCCATACGTAAAACCTCCCCAACCCAAATTAGCGGCATTGCAATATTTCCAGGTTTGGCCATTATCTTTTGAAAAGGCTCCGTTGTAATCTTGTGAACCCACAAAAAGTAGGTTTGGGTCGGCAATGTTGAAGTTGAAAGAGCCACCAACCAAAATCCCATTGTATCCGTTGGCATCCCAGACAAAATTTTTTCCTGCATCATTGCTGCTCGAAATCCAGTCGCCACCCAAAGCCCAAACCTTGTTCTGATCGGTCGGGTGCCAGGCCATTTTTTGATCGCGGCCATTGTATGGCATGAAAGCCTGATCGTTATTTCGGGCAGCAAGCGACCATTTTACACCGCCATTGTTTGAATAATAAATGGGGCCGCCCCAATCGCTGTTCTTGAAGCAAACAGCCATGTTGTCAGGGTTTGCCTGACTCACATTCAGTGTTATCGCATTCGAAGGAAACCCTGATGTGGTCAGCTTTGTAAAAGTTTCGCCACCATCGGTCGAAACGAAGAATTTTGAGGCTGTGCAGAGAAAAACCTTATCGGGCGCCGACGAAACAACATCCACATCGGTCACGTTTTCAGTTAGTTTCTGTGTAAAGGTTTTACCACCATCGGTACTTTTGAAAAATCCGGTATTGTTGGCAACATACACATCGCCTTTTTCAGGATGAACTTTCAGGATGCTTTTGCCATAAGCCGTATTGACTTTAGTCCAACTGGTTCCGCCATCAGCTGATTTATAAATTCCTCCGGCGGGGTTCGACCAATAGGCTGTTGTTGAGTAGCCCAAAGCTGCATCGTAACTGCCTTTTACGAAATCGACCTTATCGAACATACCCACGTAAACATCGTAATTTCCATCCGGAAGAACTTGTTTCCAGCTGGCGCCCTGGTCGGTGGTGAGGTAAAGTCCGTGGCTTTGATTTTTGGTACTGTTTGCGCCCACAGCCAAAGCCCGTTTATTGTTGTTCGGGTCGATGGCAAAACCGGTATTCCCGCGTGGAGAATAGCCAATGTTGCACGGATGCCAGATTTTTCCACCATCAATGCTGCGGTAAATTCCGCCTACATCGGTACCCATCAGCAAAAACGAGCCATCGGTTTGGTCACATTCAATGGCCTGAACCACCTGGCAACCTTCACCGCCCATCAATCCCTGATCTTTCATAATTTTGGTAACCAAAGGAACTGGTGTCCATTGCTGGGCAAATCCATTTGCAAGAAAAATTGTCAGGGAAAAGAGAAGAATCGGGATTTTGGAAATTGTCGGTTTCATTTTATAAGATGTAAAGCATTGAAATTTATAATTTTATCAGTTTGAGATAATGTCTTTCTGATATGGCTTTAATTTGAATCAGGTAAATTCCGGATTTAAATTTGCTGATGTCATAATTTTCAGAATATTTATCCGGATTTGAAATATTAGCGACCAATTTACCCTGCAAATCGTAAACATAAATTTGATTATCAGAAAGATCATTCAAGTTTTGAATCCTGAAAAAATCGGTGGCCGGATTGGGAAAAAGTTTTACCTGATTATTTTTTTGCGTTTGCATACCGGTAATGTTTGAAATTGAGACCGGAATGACGGCAGATGTGGTAATATTTCCGTTGGCATCTGTAGCCCGCGCGGTAAGCAGGTAATCTCCATTTTTGTAGCCTGTCCAGCTTAAATTATACGGCAAACTTTTGTCTGTTCCAATCAGTTCATTGTCGGCATAAAAATCCACTTTCGAAATACTGCTTCCAGTGACTGTTGCCTTTGCTGAAATTTCAATACTTGCTGGGTTGTCGAAACTGGAGGATACTGCCGGACTGCTCAGGCTGCATACAGGTTTTGGACTGTTATCAGTTTCAGTCAGGCTGATGTTGTCGAGCCAAAGGTTCCCCAATTCAAGCCCGGAAAGAAATTCCAAAAAACAATCGGGATCGGTGGCGGTGGCTTTAAAAGGGAACGGGCCAAAATTCTGAGCGGTATTGGTAAGGTTTACGACCTTGGAATAGAAGGTGGTATATGGAGATCCGCCTTTCTGTATCCAGATGTTCAGCGGGCGGTTTACCGATGTTTTTGCCGAAAACGATAACGAATAGTCAAGTCCTTTTATCAGCGAAACTGCTTGTCTGAATTGTGCTTCGTAGTCGTTGACGCCTTTTTGGGTAGTGGCGATCAAGGCTGAATTTGTGCCCGAAAGTGCCAGGCTATTGTCGATGGAAAAGGAAGAAACTGCTCCGTTCCATGCACTGATCAACCAACCGTTAGTGCCATTATCGAATTCACCGTTGACGATTTTCTGGATGCTGGCAGAGGAGCTGATTCGGACAAGGATGCCGTCGGTGACCGATACATTTCCCTGATCATCGTAGATTCTGGCCGAAAGCACTGAGCTTCCGGCAGAAGGATTTTTCCAGATCATTTGAAACGGATAGCTTGTCGATTCGCCGATTTTGACCGCTGCTGAATAAAATTCAACTTTACTGACGATTCCGCTCGTTGTTTTGCCAATGGCTGCAATACTGATGTCCGAACCTTCCTTGAATGATTCTCCATTGGCAGGTGTGATGATATACCCGGTATTTGAATTCGAATGAAATGTTGATTCATAAGCGCCGGCATCGATGCCATTTCCTTTTGGACGGATGTTTCCTTCGAAATCAGCCGCAGGCGCCTGGGTTGGCGCTGAAAATACCGATGTTCCGAAGTCAACAGCCGGACTGCCATTCGTCAGGTGAAAATCGGCCACAGCCGGGTCGGTCGACAAGTTGACAAACATCGGGTCGGCAAATTTGTCGTGCGGACCTATCACATCAGCATTTCCGTTGAAATAGATGTTATAATCGAAGGTCACATTGGTGGTATTGCTGTTCGAATTGACTTTCCCTCCATTTTTCGAAACCATGATGTTGTTCATCACCTTGCCATCGCTGGCATCGCTCTGGAAAATATTTGCGTAACCAACGACCAGCCCATTGTTGAAGGTGGTATTGTTGATGATGTCAGTGTGATCGCTGCTGTACGCATGAATACCCGAACCTCCATTATTGAAACAAATGTTGTTTTCCACAAGGGTGCGGCCGACATAAGGTCCACCTAATTTCCCATCCTGAGTCTGACGATTGTCGTCAATGATAATACCATTGCCGTCGGACAGGCATTTGCACGAAATCCATTTGACCAGCGTTTTGCTGTCGTGAATCCGGTTTCGGCGGACGAAGTTTTTGTACCCGGGTTCCATGTCACTGTTGAAGGTGTGCCACAAGCTGATTCCACTTCCGGCATACATGGTGTACCAGTTCACGTTGTAAATCTGGTTGTCTTCAACAGTTGCATAATCCGATTTGATGCCCTGGATTCCGCCTCCCGGGAAATCGTGAATTGTACAATTCCTGATGACGATGTGATGGTTCCCCGGTGAATTATTTCCACCCAGCGTGATTCCGCCGTTGTTGTATATGGCGTATTTCGTCCAGTTGGTGCCGCCAGCCTCGGCTTCTGCTTCGGCTGCCTCGGCCTCGGCCAGTTTGAGGTTCTGGAGATTTCCTTCCAGTTCTATTTCGTCGAATACAATGTAATTAGCAGCGATCAACACCGTTTCCCAAACGCTGCCGGTAGCTTTTATTTTCGGCTTGTTTCCTTTCAAGGCTGTGTAAACAATCCAGGCATTGGCGGTTCCTGAGCGATTAATTGCCAGAAAACCTGTGTTTGTTGTGGTAAAGGTTCCGTTCATCAGGAAAACCGTATCGCCGGGCAGCGTCAGGTTCGAAGCTTTTTGAACGCTCCGGAAAGGTTTATCGGCTGAAAGTCCGTTATTCGAATCGCTGCCGGTTGGAGAAACGAAATAGTTGTTTCCTGAAGCGGTTTGAATGGATTCTGCCTTAATCAGACCGATTTGCAGAAGGAAGCAAGCAAGCGAAATGAAAAATTTCAGTTTTTTTTTCATAGTTTGAAGGTCAAGTTGGTCAAATACAATTCAAGTTAGTCTACTGCTGCTTTTCAAGTGTTTTTACCAGTTCGGTATAACTTGAATTACAAAGATTACCAAGGGTTTTCACAAAGAACACGAAGGGATATCAGAAAAAAATGCTTTTAATTTTAGTGATTCCTTCGTGCTCTTTGTGGTATAATATTTTTCCTGTTACTCGGTAACTTCAAATTTTACTTTCTGCTTGTTCACCAATACATAGAAATCTCCGGTTTCAAGGAAATGTTTGCCATCGGAGTCTACAAAACTCAAATCTCGCATCGGGTCAATTTCAAATTTGAAAGTTGTTTTAGCTCCGGCGGTCAGCTCTTTCTTCTCGAAGAATTTCAATTCTTTCATCGGTCGTGAAATCGAGCAGGCCGGGTCGGAAATGTACCACAATACAGTTTCAGTACCTTTTACATTTCCGGAGTTGGTAACTTCCACTTCAACGGTTAGTTTCTCAGTTTTCTTGATTTTTGTGGCTGAAAGTTTGGCTGTTCCGTAGGTAAAGGTGGTATAACTCAGACCGTGTCCAAACCAGTAAAGCGGTTCGGTTGGAATATCCTGGTAATTTCCCTGTCCCCCGGTTGGGCGGGCAGACTGGCGCATGTCGTAATACGTCGGGATTTGTCCGGTTGACAGCGGAAAAGTCATCGAAAGTTTTCCGGAAGGATTGGTGCGACCCGAAAGAATTCCGGCAAGAGCCGATCCACCGCACACGCCCGGTTGCCAGATTTCGACCATCGCATCCGCCAGTGGTTCCAAACGAACCAGTTCCAACGGGCGACCGTTCGAAAGTATCAGCACGATTGGTTTCCCGGTATTCCGGAGTTCCTGAACCAGTTTTTCCTGAATGACTGGCAGAGCGATGCTCGAACGTGAAGCATTTTCGCCGCTCCATCCTCTTTTCTCGCCTAAACAAATCAGCACCACATCCGATTTCTGGGTGGCAGCAATGGCTTCGGCAAAACCAGATTCATCACGGCCATCGAAACCACAACCTTTGGCCAGGTTGATTTTAACCGATGTTCCAAATTCCTTGTTTAATCCTTCGCTGATCGATTCTACATCGCTTTCCTTTCCGTTAGCCGACCATGCACCCAAAAGATTTTCCTTGTCGGTTGCCATTGGTCCAATCAATGCAATTTGTTTGACTCCGGAATTCAGTGGCAAGGTGTTCTTTTCATTTTTTAATAAAACCATTGACTCCGCAGAAAGCCTTTGAGCAATGGCCTTGCTTTCGGGGGTCAGGTAGCGTTGTGATTCATCGACGACGGTACTGTATGGTTTATCGAACAATCCGAGACGAAACTTCACCCGAAGTACGCGACTGACCGCTTCATCAACCTTGGCCATGGATATCTTTTTTTCAGCAATCAGTTGCTTGAAATTCTGAGCATAAATCTGGTCGGTCATGTCCATCTCGACACCGGCGGTGAAGGCTTTCAGACCGGCTTCTTTTCGGTCGGCTGCCACGCCCTGGTTGATTAGCTGATTAATTGCATCCCAGTCGGAAACCACAAAACCATCATGTTTCCAGCGTTTTTTCAGGATTTCGGTTAAGGTATATGGATTGGCTGAACCGGGAACTCCGCTGATGTCATTGAACGAGCTCATCAGGGTGGCTGCGCCGGCTTTTACACAAGCTTCGTAAGGAACGAGGTAAGTTTCCCAAAGCGACTGGCGGGAAACATCAGAATACCGGTAATCGCGTCCACCTTCCGACATGCCGTACGCCACAAAGTGTTTCAGACATGCCGCTACCGAATACGGATCATTCAGGTTTTTCCCCTGATAACCTTTCACCGTGGCCACCCCAAAAACGGCATTCGTGTACGGATCTTCGCCATACCCTTCGGCAACCCTGCCCCAGCGCGGATCGCGAGCCACATCAATCATCGGAGAGAAAGTCCAGTCAACGCCGGAAAGTTTGGCTTCGCGGGCAGCTACAGCAGCAGCTTCGGTAACCAAAGCCGGATCCCATGAACAAGCCTGACCCAACGAAATGGGGTAGACAGTGCGGTAACCGTGGATAACGTCAAAACCAAAGAGGATGGGAATTCCAAGGCGTGATTCTTCCATAGCTTTTTTCTGAATCTGGTTTCGCCAAACAGGATCGGCACTGAAATAGATGAGAGAACCAATCTCCGCAGGAATGGCTTTTACCGCTTCGCCGATATTATTTGCGTTGGTGTTTAGTCCGGCAGTATACTGGTTAAGCTGGAGAATTTTTTCATCCAGGTTCATTTTGGAAACCAGATCCTTGATACGCGATTCGATCGGTGCGTTTTTGTCTTTGTAAACCGGGCCACTGGCTTGGGTTGTGTATGAAATCTGAATACAAAAGAACAGAACTAAGATTGAAGTGATTTTCTTCATGGGTGTAATCGTTTTTCGGTTTATATATAGGTTTCAAAGATAGCAAGGTTGAGCGTTGATTGCTCAAGCGCGTTTCCTGAATCGAAACTATTTATGAATATTCTGCGGTGTAAAGGTCGGTCCATCCGATGAGATCTTGTCACCTTCCACAAATATCCGGTCAATCCGGGTATATCGCGCGGTGTATTTCGGGTCCCAGCCGTGGTAAACGATCCAGTCTTTTCCATCGCAGTCGGTAAACAGCGAATGGTGCCCCGGACCTTTCACCATCTTATTCGATTTCAGAATGGTATCAGGCTGTTCGGTATATGGACCCATAGGAGATTTTGCAATGGCGTACCGAAGATGATAGGTGCTGTCGCGCCAGTTTCCGCAACTGTAGGTGAGAAAATAGTTGTTGTCCCGGTGAAGCATGAAAGGTCCTTCCTGCCAGACATGATGGCTGATAATCTGGACTGGTTTTCCTTCCACCTGGGTTGGAGTCAGCAACCGGTCGGCATAAATCTGCCCGGCTACCAGTCCGTCTTTGTTCCCATGCTCGATGGTATAGAAAATGGTCATGGTGCTGTCGGTATCAAAAAATACATGTCCGTCGATTGATGAATGAGGTACTACAATGCCAACATTCTTGTATGGACCCTGAATGCTGTCGGCAATGGCCAAACCAACATGATTTCCGGAGTTTTCCGGAGAGAATTCCGGAGAAGCCGTATAATAGAGATAAAATTTATTTTTGATTTTATAGACTTCAGGCGCCCAGAAATGCTTGAAATTCCAATCTGTTTTTGCGCCATTGGAAACGGCCCCGCGCACAAATTCCCATTTAGACAGGTCTTTTGAACGGTGAATGGGCAGAAAGCGACCATCATCGGCAGGTCCGGTAGCAAAAAGGTAATAGTAACCGTTTTCGTATTTTATGTTCGGGTCGGCCAGGTATTTTGAGATGATCGGGTTAGTGTAGGTGATTGCACCATTTGTTGTGATCTCCTTTTTTTTGTTTTTCGACTGGCATCCAAAAGCTAATACTGCCAGAACTGCCGAAAGGAATACTAATTTTTGTTTCATGATACTTTAAATTGAAAATTTATAGAAATGGGCTAATTTCAATACGAATCCAGATAGCCTTTAAAATCGGTCATCTTTTGATCCATATTTTGATAGGTAATTGGCTTTGGATCAAGCCAGTCAACCACTTTCTGTTTAATCGAATAGGCAAAAAAGTGGTTGCCAGCCGGATTGTAATGTCCTAAAAAATAGCGTTTGTAATAATCGGTTACACTAAGGTTAAACGCCTTATAATCTTCGAGATGTACCAGATTCATATCAAAGTAATTAAAGTCATTTGTTTTTAAATAGTCCACAATTTCGTGATCGTAACGGGTTCCGTTGGCCAGCAGCGACCGGAGTACATTGTACGGGTCAAACAGGATCACCATCAGTTTTTTGTGGTTCTTTTTAGCGAATTCGCTGGTGTTGTTCAGGATATATCTGGTGGCTGCAAAACCATATTCGTCGAGTAGTTTCGAGACATTTTCGCGCAAAGTTTCGGGATTTTTAAAATCGAGCGGAAACTTCAGAATTGCGCTGAGACGTTCCATCTTCGAAACGTCAATTTCGCTTATTTTTCCCTGCCTGAAAAGGTACATCTGGAGTGCCAGATCGGTTTTCAGATTTTCGGCCATCCAGTCGGCATCGGTCATCTTATAAAGTCCGTTCGCTTCAGAAATGCGGCTATTGTATTCGACGAATTGCCCGGTTTTCAGGTTCATTTCGAGGTTTGCCCAAAAGTTTCCATGAAACATCCGGCCCACACCTTCAATGTCTTCCTGCTCTTTGTTCCAATCTTTTATCAGCATGTAACGGCAACGCAACAAGCTGCGGATATGGTCATCTCCCCAAATGTAGATCATCATGTATTTGGCGCTGTCTTTGGTACTTTCTTCCCTCAGCATTCTCCTATAAGCCTGGTAAACGCCCAATCCACCCATCCCAAAGTTTCGGATGGGCTCGCCTAAATGACCGGCCAGGTATTCCTGCCAGGTTTCTGCATCGCTCACCTGATGACACTGTGTAAAACTATCGCCGTAGGTATTGATCCGGCAGGGTTTGTTGGCATAAACAAACGATGTGCGCGCTCCGTCGGGATTGGAAGTTGAAATGGTTGAACTTTTATCCCGTCCGTCGTGTGGCATATATTTTCCAAGCTTGTAGCCTGTTTCCGGATCGAATTTTGCCCAGGAGAAATCGTTCAGGAATACATCGATTTCGGCTTTTGTCGGAATATTCTCGCGAATGTATTGCTCGTAAGTGATTGGTTTATATTTTGTTTGGGCTGAAACAATGGTTGATGCTAGCAACAGGAGCAGGTAAAGATGTTTTTTGGTCATTGTGAAATGATTTTTCTATTTCTGAATTGAAAACAGGCATCCGGCATGTGCAGGAATACTGATCGAATAACCTTTTCCAGCCATTTGAAGATCAGTCGTTGTCCAGATGTCGTGAACTTTTACCTCGCCGGAAATTCCAGTGCTTTCAAGTGGAAGTACCACCGTTTTCGAAGCATCATTCACATTCAGCACAGCCATGTATTTCACCGGATTTTCCTTGTCATCTGCGGTCCAGATACTGATTCCATCGTTGAAACTGATTTCGCGGTTGTCGGTCGAATGCTGGTTGACCCGCAGCATTTCGTCGTTGGTCAGCAGCGAAAGGGTGAACTCATCGTTGTCGGGCATGTTGCCGCCAATCATCAATGGTGAGCGGAAAATTGCCCAAAGCGTCATCATAAAATGTTGTTCATCTTTATTGAAATTGGTAAAGCGCTCCTGACTGTCTTTGAGTTCGGTGCGGATATTCAGTTTCCCCAGCGGAAGCATGTCTGCATCGGGCCAGTGGCCTTCGGTAACCATCGGTGCCCATTCGCGGCAAAGGAAAAGTTGTTTTTTCAGGGCTGGCCATTTGTCCCAGAAATCGCCCGAAATGCGCCACATGTTGGCATTGGAGCGCAGGTGCTGTGGGTTGCCGATAAACGCCGGACCGGGCGAAAGGCTAAGCACGATTGGCCTCCGGCAGTTGAGGATGGCTTTATGGACGGCTTCAATTTCGTCGGCATGGTATGGAAAAGATATGTCGTCAACCTTGATGTAGTCAACGCCCCATGCGGCATACAGTTCAAACAGCGAGTTGTAATACTCATGCGCGCCGGATTTGGTCATGTTTAACCCAACAAGACCGCCGTACCAAATGCAGGTGTCGGCCAGGTTGGCCACTTCGGAAGCTTTCGCGTCGGAGTTTTTGATTGGCGTATTTCCTGAGATGGCCTGGCGTGGGATTCCCCGCATGATGTGGATTCCGAATTTCAGGCCTTTGCCGTGAATGTAATCGGCCAATGGTTTGAACCCCTGTCCGCCAGCAGCCGATGGATGAAGTTTGACCGAAGGAATTAGCCGTCCATATTCGTCGATGTACTGATCGGGCCGGCGGTTGGCGAATTTTTCGGCCGAAGTCTGGTCGTCGCAATACCAAAGAAAGTCCACCACGATGTATTCCCAGCCATGTTGTTTCAGCTTTTCGGCCATGTAGTCGGCATTGGCTTTTACCTCAGCTTCGGTAACACTGCCGCCAAAGCAGTTGTAACTGTTCCATCCCATTGGCGGAGTTTGGGCGATCAGTACTTCAGTTTTTGTTTCTGTACTTGTTGCTGTTTTTGTTGTTGTTTTATTGCAGGAAGCGGAAAGGAATACTGCAAGTATTGCAATACTTCCGTAGATGGTTTTTTTATTCATGATTGGTCAGGTTAAAATTTACTTCTTGATTTAATTTTTTGCAATCACAGCAACTTGTCGTCCTTGCGAAGTTTCGGCCTGAATTAGGTAGCAGCCCGATTGTAAATCGTTGATTGTTATAGTTGCGAAATTGCTATTCGGTATGATTTCTTTAATTGTTCTTCCCATCATATCAAATATCCTCAGCTTTGAAATTCGTTCATTCGATTGTATGGTGATATTGTCAGTAGCCGGATTCGGGAAAACCTTCAGGCTTTTATCTAATTTCCTGAATTGATTCTGTCCTACCGATCCATCGGCCATTCCGTAAGTGATTCCCCGACAGGCTCCACCATTTGAATAGACCAGATTTTTATACCGCATGTCGGCTTCGATCACAACTGAAGCCTGTATCTTCGTTGGATCGGTAATCAGTTTCCAGGTTTTACCTTCGTCTTCCGATTTAAAAATGCCTTCCGGACCATTGGCTTCCACCTTTCCGGCCATGTAAACAAATGGGATTGAGTCGTTGTCACCTTTTCCGAAAGCGATGTTGTTGGCAAACACGATGTTGGTTAGGATGGTGAATTTTTTGCCACCATCTTTCGAAACATAGATTTTGGTTTTTGGATCGTTTCCGTTGGGCATAGCGGCATACCAGATTTCGCCATCGTGGTATGGATGTGGTTTCAGAAACATCTTGTGCGGCCAGCCTGGAAGTCCTGAATGACCAGCTTTCCAGTTGGCACCACCATCTTCGCTGTAATACAACTTGCCATTGTCGGTGTAGTAAAATTTATTGCCATTCACTTTGTCGGCAGCCAGCCAGTTCATCGGTGCCCAGGTGCTTTGATGCGATGGACCTTTAATTCCTATACAGGTTGTCCATGATTTTCCGGCATCAATGGTGTATTGCGGTGGTGTAATTGTTCCATCCGGAGTCCATACCCAGTTGTTTTCGTTGGTGGCCGAAATCACCAGCTTTCCGCCTTTCCCAGGTGAGATATTGAATTTATTCCAGGTCAATCCGTTGTCGGCTGAATAACCAGAATACGAATCCGAATTGGTTGCATCCAGTCCGAGAAACACGATGTGATTGGGTTTTGTTTGGCAATATTCCATCGAAACACCCATGGCAACATAAGGAAACACTGCAATCTTTTTGGTCGGAACAATGTCTCTGTTCGCATTTCGCATTCCGACCATATCCATTCCAATGGTGAAAAGATCGGCGCCGCCTTCGAGCGGGGGAGTGGAGATTGCCAGCGTACACAATTCTTCGAGATTATTCATGACCACCGTCCAGCTAGAGGTTGCCAGGGTATAGTTGTCGGTTTTAATAACTCCGTAGCCGTTGGTACTCCACAATCTTTTCGTATTGTTTGGGTCAATAATCAAGGCGGCTGTTCCCCAGTTAAAGGAGTTTTCTCCGGCATTGTAATATGAAGGATAATAACTGAATTTTGGATTGATCTTAATCCATGAACTTCCTTTGTTGGTTGAATAATACATGGCACGCTGATGGGTTGTAACTGCCACAATATTTGGATTCGCTGGATCGGTGCATATTCCGGAATAGCTAACATTGGTTCCTGAAGGTGGTGTGATGTTAGTCCAGTTTCCATTTTTATATTTGGCAAGCTTTCCCGGTCCCTGGTAATCCTGCTCATTTCCGCCGAAGCTAACGTAGATCGTGCTGTCGCTTGATAGATTGGCACGTAAACTATTGGTGCCACCATCAATATTTGTCCAGGCTGTACCTGAATCGTCCGATTTCCAGATTCCACTTCCTGAACAACCCGTAAAGATAGTTTTTGATTTTTGTCCATCCGACGAATTTGGATCGAACACAACAAAGGTAAAACCCGGATTGGTGGTTGTTGCTTGAAGTCCGCCTGCCACTTTTGTCCAGACCGTAGAACCTTCTTTTTTCCAGAGACCGTTTTTACGACTGGCATAATACAAGATATCAGAATTGTTTGGATCAACCATCAGACGTTCACCGGAAGAACCTCGCCAAGGATCATTTCCGGCAATGTATATTTTATTGACTACCATCCCGGTCGATTGCCAGGTGCTGCCTTTATCCGTTGATTTTAGAATATCTCCGCCTCCACCGTTCGAACCATCAACTGAAGCATAAACCACATCTGGATTTTTCGGGTCTATGGCCATTGATTCAACTTGGTAATATCCTATTTGCGCTGAACTGGCAAAATCCATCAATTGTATCCATTTTTGATTCAGAGGATCAAAGCGGTAAGCACCTCCAACATCGGTCCTAACATAAATCAGGTCTGGCGCATTCTTGATGTCAGGATGGATGACCATTCCGGTCACGTAACCCATTCCCTGATTATTCACGCTTTTCCAGGTCCATGGCTGTGCGGAAGGGAATAAAACAGACAGCAGGAAAAAGGAAAGAAAATAAGCTTGTTTCATTCGTCAAATTCTTAATTACTAGGAGCCTGTCGGACTATACCCTTTAAAGCCCCTGAGAATTGCATATTTCAATTTGTTCTCAGGTAGGAGGGCGAATAAAAACGTCTAAAAAGGTCAAAGTCCGACAGGCTCCTAGATTTTTACTTTTCCCAGTTCAACGAAACCATTCTGATCGATTAGTGATTCTTTTATCCCAATTTGTATCGGGGAAGTTCCTGATTCTAAATGTTCAATCAGTTTGAATTTCAGGATATAATCGCCCGGTTTGGTGTTTGAAGGAATTTCGATGCTGTATTTTTCTCTTTTGTTGATTCCGGGAAGCCATGTCAGATTTCCTGAATCGAACGGACTGACTTCAAATGAGTTTTTGGGGTTTTGCGATTCAATATAAAAAACGATATCAAACCCATGATATGCCGGGGCAATTCCTTTGTTGAGCCATTCGATCGAAATTTCGTTCACTCCGGATTTCAAAACCGAAGAGTAACCTGCTGAAACCGGGAAATACCAGTATCCGCATCGGTTGGCCAATTCGTTGGTCAGATCGGGATTATCGGCCAGCCATTCTTCGCAATATCCATGGTAGCCTATGTTGGTTGCGTGCATGGTTTCAATGGCTTTTCGCATGATTTCAGCTCCTGAATATTTGTATTTCGGGATCACTCCGGTACCATTTTTGCCAATCCAGTTGCCCTCTTTTTTTACTGTTCCGTAATGCTGAAGCTCGAAAACAATTGGTTTTTTAAGATAAAGTGTATCGTAAAATTCAGGATTGGTCACCGACCAGGTTTTCAGGTTGTTTTGCAGGTACCAGTCAACCAGCGGACTGTCGTCGCGCAGCGAAATGCCGTTTGCAACTGCATAACTGTAAAGGGTTTTGGTATCTGCTTTTGATTTTCCGTAGTAAAGCAAATCGTCAGTCACCACCAACTGGCTCTTTTTGAAGTTTTTCAGAAAAACATCCATATTCGCTTTGACCTCGGCTACAGTTGGCGGAATTTTGGTTGAAAAGCTGGTATGGCCTTCTCCCCATTCACCGATACTTCCTATGTCAATATAACGTACCCATTCTTTACCATCGTAACGCGCCGCAAATGCCCGCTGAAAATTATCGAGTTTCTGGAGATAAATTGGATCACCCCAGACAGGAGTCCAGGATTTCACGCCCCAAACTTCGGTTACCTTTCCTTTGGCTCCGGCATCAACAACCCAAATTGGAGTAGCATATTGAACGCCATTTTTCTCCTGGGCTACTGTTCCGGGCTTCGTACCTGTTTCTTTACTGGTAATCCGGAATGAAATTTTGTAGCCGAGCGGCACATATTTATCCACGACCTCGTCGATGAGGTGCCAATCGTACTGGCCTTCGGTAGGTTCAAGGTAACTCCATGCGAGTCGCAGATAAAGGTGATCCATTCCCGGAAATTTGAGAAAGGTTTGTTCGTCGTGAATTTTATAGTTATCCAATCCGTTGTCGAGCAAATGGTGGTACCAGCCTTTGTAGGGATTTTTCAGGACACGGATTGTATCCCAATTGGGTTTAAAATCAACTGTTTGAGGAACAGGGATTAACGGGGTTGTTGATTCCTTTGACTTACACGAAAAAAGAATTACACCTAAAAATAAGCTAACGATTAGTTTCATTGGATTATTGGTAGTTTAGTTTAGAAGTGTCAAATATACAAGTATAATTCCGAAGTGAAAAATTAGACATTCCCTGGAAACAATTTCATCAACCATTAACCCATCAATGTTGAACAAGTAACTTGTAGCTTTTTAGTGATTTTTGACCAGAAATGTTCAGGATGTAAAATCCGTTTTCAATATCCGAAACATTGATTCGTGACAGCTCATTTGACTGATTCGTGAAATTCTGATTTTTAATGACCGATCCTGCTGAATTAATCAGTTCGATGTTGGTGATGCGATCGGATTGAATTTCAGGATGTATTGTTAGCCAGTCGTTTGCCGGAATTGGAAATATCTCGAATTCGTTCCTGATTTCGGAAACTGCCGTTTGCAATGAATCATACTCAATCTTATACATTCCTGAACCGTGTGATGGGAGAAAAGCCGAAAATGTAGTTTCGAAACTTCCCAGGTCGGTATGCGACCATAAATCACGAACTTTCATTGATTTGCTGATTCCTATTTTTTCGGCAGTTACTGAAACGTCAGCAGAGGTTGCCGAGATATTGAATAAAGCTATATACTTGGCCTTTTCGTTGGGTACATCAGCCACCCAGGCTAAGTTTGTGGTTGTTTTATATAACTGTTTGTTGTTCGAACTGTTTTTCCCAACCCCGATAATCTCGTCATTTTTTAGCAATTCAATCGAATAGGCATCACTTTCAGGAAAATAACCGCCATACATGAGCGGCGACCGGAAAATATTCCAGAGTGTGAAAACGGTTTGCTTTTCGACATCGCTAAACCGAGAAAGCTCGTTGACTGTATTGGCGGGTTTGTCTCCCAACAGACTTGCTACCCAGTTATCGGCTCCTGAAATCCGGAGTTTCCCGAACGGAAGCATATCAGCATCGGGCCAATGACTAGGAGTGATGTATTTCGACCAGCTATCGCAATATTTAAACTGCTCAAGTATAAAACTCCAATTGTCCCAGAAATCGTTTGAAATGCGGTATGCATTGGCATGCTGCTGAAAAAAGTCGGCATGGGCCAGCGATACAGCGCCCGGCGAAAGGCTCAATACGATCGGCCGCCCGCAGTTGGCAATGGCTTTTTCGATGGCCAGCATATCTTTCTCTCGGAATTCACGGGCAATGTCATCCACTTTGATGTAGTCAATTTCCCAGGAAGCATAGAGTTCGAAGATAGAATTGTAATAATCCTGCATTCCCGGACTGGTAGCTGAAATCCCAATCATGGCCGTACTCCAGGCGCAGTTAAGTTTCGGATCGTCGATATCAGCAGCCAAAAGTGTGCTATTTTTGATGGGCGTGTTTTTGGAAACCGCTTTCCATGGGATCCCGCGCATGATGTGGATTCCAAATTTTAAACCTTTGCTATGCACATAATCGGCCAGCGGTTTAAGGCCTAGTTTGTTTTTCGATGAAGGAAATTTGATTGTGTCCGGAATCAACCGACCCCATTCGTCGATCGACTGCGGTGGGTTTTTCAACTGGCCGTCGTTGGAAGTTATTTTCGGGTCAAAATACCAACCCATATCGACAACGATATATTCCCAACCATGACTTTTCAGATTTTCTGCCATGAAATCGGCGCTGGCTTTTACCTGCGATTCAACCACCTGAAACCCGAAGCAGTCCCAGCTGTTCCAGCCCCTTGGCGGAGTTTGAGCAATGAGATACTCAGTTTTTTCTACTGTTTTTGATTTGGTTTTTACGGGCGGAGTAGGCACGGAAAAGGAAAACATCAGCCCCAGAAGTAGCAGTTGTAAGAGGATTTTCATCAGGATTGGTTTTGGTTAATTTTATAAGTGTCAAATATACAAATCTAAAATTAACCAGAATTCCATGGATAAGAATTAATGTTCCATGGATGAATTCGCAGCTTTAAAATTCCGAAGTGCTGTTAAAACTGGCATAAAAAAGCCGTCCTAAAACTGGTTTAAGACGGCTTTCAGGAGATTGAGATTCAACTTGGGTTTGTCATCATATCTGAAATTGTTTTGGCTTTTTCGGCGCTTCCGGCGGATGATCCGAAATAGTAGCTATAGATTTGGGTCAGCGTAGCACTGAGTACCCCTAAAATATAAAGGATGATTTCCTTTTTACTGTCGTCGATCAATCCTTTGGTGAAGATCAGTACATAAAAAAGTGCCAGGGTTATTACGATGGTTCCAAGCGCCATCACGTGCATTGTATTTTTGGTCCACCAGCTTGCGTTGGCTGCATTGAGTACCTGAACTTCGCGCTGACGGGCGTTGCTGATATCGCCCAGGATCATTTGCTGTTCATCGTTTGTGAGTTTTTTCATGTCCACCTGAAACTGAAGCTCCGACTTGCGCATCTCATTATCGAGTTGCATTTTTTCTCCTTTGGTGGTAATTACATTGTCGAGCACTTTGCCTACCGAATCGACCAGTGTGCTGGCTCCTCCCGAAAAAAGATTGGATAGGAAACTCATAGGAAGCCCCCTTCCTGTTCCCCCCCAAGGGGAAAGCTATGAACGCTTCGGTTAAAGCATTCGATGGTTAATGGATACTGAATATTCATAATTGGATATTTTAAATTATTAAGCTGTTACTTCATTCAATGCATTCTTCAAGTCCTCCCCTGTGGGGAGGATTTAAGTGGAGCTTCCCAATGCCCGACAAACCCATCCGTAGAAGTACTTCCGGCTGGTTGGCCTTTTTTTGACGATGTTGACATAGCGCGCAATCTTGGCAACGGTATATGCTGCAAGAAAATGCTCCGGATTGAATTCGTTGATGGCGGAAATCGAATCAGGACCGATTACCCCGTCCGTTGTGGCTCCGACCACCATTTGAGCCAGCGAAGCGCTGGTTGCAATTCCGGCATTGACACCAAAGTCGAAGATGGAATTGGCCACATCCTGATTGGAAATCTGGTCACCGTTGATTCTATCCCAAAAGTTGACCTGATAAAAATCAGAAACAGCCTGCTGAAGATCAGGGTCTTTGTCGAGATTGGCCGGAAAATCGGATTGTCGTTTCAAGATATCGACGGTTGTCCATCCATCCCATTTACTGAAGATATTCCGGGCGACCCCTTTGTAAGTTTCGCCCCCCGGATCATCCGGATCGTTGCCATAACCTCCTTCATTGGCTATGACCAACTGAAATGCTGTTGAAAAGTCTGCCATAAGAATTGTTTTTAAGTGGATAAAATTGTTGAAGTAATATATCTAAATAAAAGACACATTTATCTTCTATTCAAATATACACTTTTTTAAATAGAAAAGTTACGACGATTTTTTCAATTATTATCTATTTCGGAATAAAATCAGGACCATTTTGCAGAAAAAAAAAGACCCGTTCTGCAACTGCAAAACGAGTCTTTTCCTGTAAATGGGATAAAACGGTCATTTGAAAAATTTGGTGAATTACTTTTCCAATGACGGATGACTATTTCCTACTTCAATCCGCGGCGTTTCAAAAGAGGCTCGATAGATGGTTCCTGTCCCCGGAAATTTTTGTAGACGACCATTCCTTCGTCAGAACCCGATTTGGCAAGCAAGGTACGGAATCTGGCTGCCAATTCAGGATTGAAAATATTTCCGCTTTGTTTGAAAGCATCAAATGCATCGGCATCGAGCACCGCGGCCCAAATATAGACATAGTAACCTGCCGAATATCCTCCGGAGAAAATATGGGTGAAATAGGTGCTGTGATATCGTGGCTGGATCTCCTTAATCAGGCCGATCTGATCCATCGAAGCCTTTTCGAAATCCATTACATTTCCGCTGAAAGGCTTGGTGTGCCAGTCCATATCGAGCAAGGAAGCTGCCAGGTATTCTACGGTTTCGAAACCCTGATTGAATTGTGCACTTTTTTCAAGTTTAGTGATCAATGCTTCAGGAATAACCTCACCTGTTTGATAATTTTTGGCGTAATGGCGGAGGACTTCCGGTTCTGAGGCCCAGTTTTCCATGACTTGCGAAGGAAGTTCGACGAAATCATTTGGAACCACTCCGGCAATGCGCCTATACGGGCCATCAGTGAATAAGCCGTGCAAGGCATGTCCTGACTCGTGAAAGAGGGTGGTCACTTCGTCGAAACTGAGCAAGGCAGGGACATTTCCGGCTGGCCGGGTAAAATTACAAACGATGGAAACCACCGGAGTGATCATTTGTCCGTTCTGATACATCTGATCGCGGAAACTGGTACACCAGGCACCATTGCTTTTACCGCTTCGCGGATGAAAATCGTAATACAAAACACCAATGTGTTTCCCATTGGCTTCCTGAACTTCATATGCGGTCGTTTCATCATTATATACCGGAATATCGGTGCGTTTGATAAATTTAATTCCGTACAGTTTGTTCGCTACGTAGAACACTCCATCAAGTACATTTTCAAGCTTGAAATATGGTTTCAATTGCGATTCGTCGAGGTCGTATTTGGCTTTGCGCACCTTTTCGGCGTAGTACCACCAGTCCCATGACTCAAGTTTGAATTTGCCGCCTTCCTTGTCAATCAGGATTTGCATATCATCCCTTTCTTTTTTAGCACGGTCAAGGGCTGGCGTCCAAAGTTTCATCAGTAAATCGTGCACCTTTTCCGGAGTTTTGGCCATGTTAACATCAACCACATACGAGGCATGGTTAGCGAAGCCCAATAATTTTGCCCGGTGGTCGCGAAGTTTTACCAGTTTACCAATCACCTCTTTGTTATCGTTGGCATTTCCGTTATTTCCGCGATTCAGATAGGCTTTATAAAATTTTTCGCGGAGCGCACGGTTTTCGGCATACTGAAGGAACGGTACCATGCTGGGCGTTTTTAACGTGAACTCCCATTTTCCGGTAAGTTTATCGTTTTTTGCAGTTTCAGCTGCTCCGGCAATCACATCGGCAGGAAGCCCTTTGAGGTCGGCTTCGTTATCAATTATGAGTTTGAAGTTTTTATTGGATTCGGCCAGCACATTTTCTCCGAATTTCAATTCAAGCATCGCCAGTTCGTCGTTCAGTTTTCGCAGTTCAGCCTGTTTGTCCTCCGATAAATTAGCTCCGTTTCGTTCAAAATCGAGATAATATTTTTCAACAGTCCGCATTTGATCCGCATTCAGGTTCAGCTCCTTGCGACGGTCATAAACCGATTTTACCCGTTTGAAAAGTTCCTTGTTCAGAGCAATGTTGTCGCGGTGGGCCGAAATTTTAGGAGTAATTTCACGGGCTACAGCCTGCATTTCATCGTTGGTATTGGCCGAGTTCAGGTTGAAAAAGGTCAGCGATGTTTTGGTCAGCATAATGCCGCTCTGATCGAACGCATTGATCGTATTCTCGAAATTGGATTCCTCTTTATTGTCGGTGATTACTTTAATCTCAGCAAGTTGATCGGCAATTCCTGCATTAATCGCCGGAAGAAAGTGTTCCAGTTTAATTTCGCTGAATGGCGGAACCTGAAATGGCGTTTTAAACTCTGAGAAAAACGGATTGTTCATGTCTCTTTTTGTTTCTTTTTTTGAATTGCACGAACTGAAAATCAGCGCAAGTGCAATCATTGAGAGTTGGATTTTTTTCATCTTATAAGGTTTTAAATTGGATTTTGTTCAGTATTAATCTGATCTAAAAAGAAGATCTGCATCTACTTTAAACCCCTTCTCCTTAGCAGAGGCTCGATAGATGGTTCCTGTCCCCGGAAATTTTTGTAGACGACCATTCCTTCGTCAGAACCCGATTTGGCAAGCAAGGTACGGAATCTGGCTGCCAATTCAGGATTGAAAATATTTCCGCTTTGTTTGAAGGCATCGAAAGCATCGGCATCGAGCACTGCAGCCCAAATGTACACGTAGTAACCTGCCGAGTATCCTCCGGAGAAAATATGGCTGAAATAAGAGCTGCGATACCGGGGTTCAATTTCATTGATCAAGCCAATTTTATCCATGGATGTTTTTTCAAAAGCTTCCACATTTCCGTCGAAGGTTTTGGAATGCCAGTCCATATCGAGGAAGGAAGCGGCCAGGTATTCCACGGTTTCGAATCCCTGGTTGAATTGCGCGCTTTTTTCCAGTTTGGCAATCAAGGCATCCGGAATGACTTTGCCGGTCTGGTAATGTTTGGCGTAAACACGAAGAACTTCAGGCTCCGAAGCCCAGTTTTCCATGATTTGTGATGGCAGTTCAACGAAGTCGCGGGGAACACTTCTCGACGTACGTCGGTATGGTCCGTCGGTAAACAAGGAATGAAATGCGTGCCCCGATTCGTGGAAAAGTGTTTTTACTTCATCAAAGCTTAGCAGGGCAGGGGCACCGCCCGAAGGACGGGTGAAATTACAGACAATTGAAACCACTGGCGTGATTTTCTTTCCGTCTTTGTAGGCCTGAGTGCGGAAACTGTTGCACCAGGCGCCGGCATTCTTGCCAGACCGCGGGTGAAAATCCATGTAAAAAACACCGATGTGTCTGCCGTCTGCTTCCTGAACCTCATACGTCCTGACTTCTTCATTATAAACCGGAAGGTCGGTTCGCCGGATAAATTTAATTCCATACAATTTGTTGGCCACATAAATCATTCCGTCAACCACATTGTCGAGTTTGAAGTATGGTTTCAATTGAGCTTCGTCAAGGTCGTATTTGGCTTTGCGCACTTTTTCGGCATAGAACCACCAGTCCCACATTTCAAGTTTGAATTTTCCGCCTTCGGCGTTGATCAGAGCCTGCATGTCGTCGCGTTCCTTTTTGGCCCGTTCGATGGCAGGATTCCAGAGTTTCATCAGGAAGTTGTCAATGTTTTCGGGAGTTTTGGCCATGTTAATATCCACTGTATACGCGGCATGATTGGCAAAACCCAGCAATTTGGCACGCTGGTCGCGAAGCGTCACCATTTTGGCAATGATTTCCTTATTGTCGTTCGTGTTGTTATTGTTGCCGCGGCTGATGTATCCACGGTAGATTTTTTCGCGAAGCGAGCGGTTTTCAGCATATTGCAGAAATGGGATCATGCTAGGTTTTTGCAAAGTGAAAACCCATTTACCCTCCATTTTATCCTTTTTTGCCTGGTCGGCTGCTGCAGTAATAACATCCTCTGGCAGACCTTTCAAATCAGCTTTCTGATCGATGACCAGCCTGAAGGTTTTATTCGTTTCGGCTAGAATATTTTCGCCAAATTTGAGACTCAGCATCGAAAGTTCTTCGTTCAGTTTACGAAGTTCGGCCTGTTTTTCATCAGGAAGATTGGCTCCATTGCGTTCAAAATCCTGGTAATATTTTTCGACGGCGCGCAGTTGTTCATGATTCAAATTCAGATTGTTACGTTTGTCGTAAACCGTTTTTACACGTTTGAACAGTTCTTTGTTCAGGTTGATATTATCGCGATGGGCCGACATTTTTGGTGTGATCTCGCGGGCCAGAGCCTGCATTTGGTCGTTGGTATTGGCCGAATTCAGGTTGGAAAAGATGGATGCTTTGTTCAGCAATTCACCCGATTGATCAAAAGCCAGAATGGTGTTTTCGAAAGTGGGTTCTTCCTTATTGTCGGTAATTGATTTTATTTCAGTTTGTTGTTCTGAAATTCCGGCTTCAATGGCGGGTAAAAAATGTTCGAGTTTGATTTCGTTAAAAGGCGGGACCTGAAAGGGAGTTTTATATTCGTTAAAGAATGGATTGCTCATGTCTTTGTTTTGTCCTGATGTTGAGTTGCATACACTGATGAATAGCATTATGGCAACGATGGATATTCCAATTTTCTTCATTCGGAAAAGCTTAGGTTAATTTTTGGCCGGAAATATAGAGATAAAGGCTTATTTCAAAGGTGATAAAAGTCGTAAAAACTTTTAGAGTGGATTATTTTATTCAGTGAAACAAGGATTCTGAAGGGTGAAAGGGCTGATATTTGAGCAAATTCCAAATCAACTTCCTGGTGTGTTTGATCTGTTCGTTACCGTTTTTTCCAATCGAAAATGGCTTGCTTATAGCCAATGTAGCCGTGGTGGGCGGTGAAAATATATTCAGCTTCAGGAATTTGTGTAATTTTCTCCATCGAACGAATGGCCGTTTGGGTATCCATATTGAAAAACTCGTTAAATCTTTCGATTTTGCCCGATTTCAGACTGAATGCGTCACCAGTAAAAAGGTATTTATCGTTGATCAGGTAACACATGGAGCCCGGAGTATGTCCCGGGGTTAAAAAACCTTCAATTTTAAAGTTGCCGATTTTGAATACCTGTTGGTCATCGATGGTTGAATATTCCCTGGCGCTAAGGTGATTCCCGAAGATGAAAAATCTGGATTTACTGCCATCTATCAGTTGCACCTCAGGTCTGGAAAGATAAATTTTGGCATTGTTAAATGCACTGATTGCGGCAACGTGGTCAGCATCCGAATGTGTCAGTAAAACCGCAAGAATCCGGTCAGGATCAATATTTATTTTTTTTAGTTCTTTGAGTATCGTAGAGGCATCATTCCCGGCATCTATGGCGATGTATTGTGTACTATCTTTCAAAAGGTACATATTTACAAATGAATCATTCATGGAGAAGATATTGGAAATCACTTCCTTTGTTTCCAACGGTGACATATTATTCATCTCCGACCTGGCTTTGAAAAGATAAATTCCGAAAAAAAGTATCATTCCGGCAAGGATTATCCCGATTGACCATAAAATCCGTTTTAGTATCCGTTTCATCTGAGCTAGCTTTATTGAAATGATTGTAAAGGTTATATCTTAATCTGATTTATATGGTTATCGTTCCGGGTTTCAGATTTCGGTTTCGAAAATGACAATTATCAGAGTCTTTAGTATGCGATTTTGAAAAAGCAACGAGCTAATTTAGCGAAATCGACTCATATTTCTTCCCATCCCCTTAAATTTTATTTACTTTTGCCGAACCTTGAATTACAGTAGAAAAAGCATTTTATTATGAACATATCTTACCGCTGGTTAAAAGAATATATCGATCTCGAATCTACTCCGAATGAAGTTGCTGCTTTTCTGACTCAGATTGGATTGGAAGTAGGAAGCATGGAAGAAGTGGAAACCATCAAAGGCGGATTGCGTGGCCTGTTGATTGGTGAGGTTTTGACCTGTGAAAAACATCCTGATTCTGATCACCTGAGTAAAACTACCGTCAATGTGGGGAATGGCGAAGTATTGCCTATTGTTTGCGGTGCGCCGAATGTGGCTGCCGGACAAAAAGTAGTAGTCGCCGTGGTAGGCACCACGTTGTTTGACGGCGACAACGAATTTAAAATCAAAAAATCAAAAATCAGAGGCGAAGCTTCGGAAGGAATGATCTGTGCCGAAGACGAAATAGGTCTGGGTACCAGTCACGATGGAATCATGATCCTCAATCCGGCAGCAATTCCGGGAACTCCGGCCAGTCAGTATTTCAATATTGAATCCGATTTCGTACTTGAAGTTGATTTGACACCCAACCGGATCGACAGCGCATCTCATATTGGCATCGCCCGCGATCTGGCGGCCTATATCCAGCAAAAACATCCGATCAGTTATCACCGCCCTTCAGTGGAGGCTTTTCATGTGGATAATCATTCGCTCGAAATTCCGGTGGAGGTTCTGAATCCGGATGCTTGTCCGCGGTATTCCGGAGTGACTATTTCGAATGTGACTGTGAAGGAATCTCCGGATTGGCTCAAAAACAAGCTGAAACTCATTGGCCTAAAGCCAATCAATAATATTGTTGACGTGACTAACTTTGTGTTGTTCGAAACCGGACAACCATTGCATGCTTTCGATGCTGCTGAAATAAAAGGCGGCAAAGTGGTGGTTCGGACGGCAGAGGCAGGTTCGAAATTTGTTACCCTGGATGGTAATGAGCGCGAAATGAATCCTGATGATCTGATGATTTGCAACGCCGAATCGGGGATGTGTATTGCAGGTGTTTTTGGAGGCTTGCATTCCGGAGTAAAAGATACCACCACCACCATTTTTCTCGAAAGTGCATGGTTCGACTCGGTTTATATCCGCAAGACGGCCCGTCGCCACCTATTAAGTACCGATGCTTCATTCCGTTTCGAACGGGGAACCGACCCAAATGGAACGATTTATGCATTGAAACGTGCGGCTTTACTGATAAAGGAAGTCGCCGGTGGCGAAATTTCTTCTGAAATTGTTGACATTTACCCGAATCCGGTGGTCGATTTTGAGGTGGATGTGACTTTTGCCAACATCAAACGACTGATTGGGGTGGATTTAGGGAAAGAAAAAATCAAACAGATTTTAAATTCGCTTGAAATCCGGATCTGCCATGAAACGGAAACCGGTCTTTCACTTAGGGTTCCGCCATATCGTGTCGATGTCAAACGCGAAGTGGATATCATTGAGGAAATCCTGCGCATTTACGGTTATAATAATATTGAACTGCCTACCAATGTCAATTCATCACTGCAATATTCGGTGAAGCCAAATCCCACCAAATTACGCAACCTGATTGCTGAAATGCTTACTGCACAAGGGTTCAACGAAATATGGTCGAATTCGCTAACCAAATCATCCTATTACGAAAACAATACGGTTCATCCGGCTGAAAGCACCGTAAAACTATTCAATCCGCTGAGCAGCGACCTGGGCAGCATGCGCCAAACCCTGCTTTATGGCGGATTGGAATCCATCGCTCACAATGCCAACCGGAAAAATCCGGATTTGCGATTGTATGAATTTGGGAACTGCTATTTCTTTAATGGAAGCCGTCTCAAGGAAAATCCAATCCGGAACTATCGTGAAGAAGAGCATTTGGCTCTCTTTGTGACTGGCGAAAAGGAAGCAGCCAACTGGGCGAATCCAGCCGGCAAGACTACTTTCTTTCTCCTGAAAACCTATGCCGAAAGCATCCTGAAACGGATGGGATTTTCAATTCTCAACCTGAAAACGGAAGGTTTTTCAAACGAACTGATCAGCGAAGGAATTCAGTATTTCATCAACGGAAAAAAAATAGTTGAATTCGGCGTGGTTTCAGGGAAAACATTGAAAGCGTTTAGCCTCGATAATCCGGTTTATTTTGCTGATTTCTTTATGGATGTACTTTTTGTCGAGCTTAAAAACAACAAGGTTTTGTTTGCCGAACTGCCCAAATATCCTGAAGTCCGCCGCGATCTGGCATTGCTGCTCGATAAAACCGTTCAATTCAACCAGCTGCGCGATCTGGCTTTCCGTTCAGAAAGAAAACTTCTTCAATCGGTTGATTTGTTCGATGTTTACGAAGGGAAAGGCGTTCCGGAAGGCAAAAAATCGTATGCCATCAGCTATATTCTGCGCGATGACGAAAAAACGCTGAACGACAAGCAGATCGAAAAAATCATGGAAAGACTGGTTTCCGCCTATCAACGTGAATTAGGTGCGCAGTTGAGATAGAATCAGGATGGGAATTCACGACAAAAGATGTTCGTCTTCGGTTGTCATTTGCTTCGTGTGATTTATTGTCATTAGTTTCACGTCATTATGGTTTCATGGATAGTCTGTCCTCCCATGAAATAAGGTGACAAGAAGTTTAGTTGATAACTTTTAAATTTCGCTTTATTATGGGAAGTAAAATTAGAAAAGTTAGGCATTTTAGCACGGAGTTTAAAAGAGAAAAAGTCAAGCAAATTGACGAA
>JANXYV010000026.1 GCA_025355875.1 Prolixibacteraceae bacterium
GAATTGGAAGAAAACATCTGGAAATTTACGGAAATATGAATTCAGTCCTGATACAAAAAAGTCCGGGCTTTCAATGGCTTTAAAATCGACTTTAGAAAAGTTTGGCCATGTTTGGGGTTTGCAAGGCATGATAATGCAAAACGTTCATTAACAAGGAATTTTAAAGAAGGTATAGATTATGAAGTGCGCCGCTCGGCGCACTTCTCCAACCAACTTACTGGCTTTGCAGAAGATTTGGCATCACAGGCAGAAATTATAATGCTCACTTACGGGTGTACGCTCGACTTTTTAACAATTGTAAAAGCTTGTTAAATATAGCCTTGATCCTTACTCTTGGTATACAAAAAAGAAAACCCGGCATTCCCAACCGGGCTTTCAGTGGATCCATGTGAAGTCAGTATCAGTAAATTCAAAAACCTGGATCCGTTTCACCTAAAAACAATTCTCAAAAACCTTATCTTTATTCAATTGAATTCAATTTTATATCAAGTATTCAACAAGTCTTCAACTTCGGAATCTGTTATTTCATCTCCTCCGTAAATTGCACGGTTTAATTCTCTTAGTGCGGCTTCTGGCAGGTCCTTTAGATTATTGATATCTATTTTAACCTGACGGTTATCTTGATTGATCAAGATGTAAAATTGGTGTTTCTCATTTCGCGATGGATCTGGCAGATCTTCTGGTTTAGCTCCGATTAATCTTATTAAATTGCCATGTTCAGCCGAAATTACTTTGCCGTCATCAACGGTTCCCCGATTGCGGCAATCCTGGATACTTTTTAGGATGTCATTTAGTACCCATGTCTTCCAGTAATCGTAATTAAAAGTTTGCATATTCTCGAAAAGCTCAGTCGAAAAACGAATGTCTTCATAAGCCTGTGAAAGACTTATTGATGGATATTTAAACCGGTGTATGGCAATAGCATGTTTTCGGATTGGGTTTTTATCCAGGACTTTTGCAGCCGATATCACCCGTTCAAGTATTTCTTGCTTCTCCGGAGATAGTGGCGAACTGTCAGGATCAATCACGTGGGCCTTTATCATTTCCCATTTGGCAGACTCAAGTGCGGTGCGGCTCATCTTATTATTATTTTAGGTTATGTTATGAGTAATTTTCCGAACCTCAGTGTAGCATCGGCCCTTATCTCTGCCAGACGATTAGCCAGCTCAGGCAGGTTTTGTTCCAAGATAGGATTAAACCATTCAACCGGCACACGTTCGCGGCCTATTGCCGGTTCTTTGTTGGCCCGGACAACAAAACCCCCTTTGGTTGGTATAGAATATCCACGGCCAACACCTTTTTGAACAAATACACCATGACGTTCAAATTTAAAGGATACGCCATATATTTCGCCAAATTGTTCTTTGGTTTGATCTTTGATACTTGCGGCTAATTTACCTTCGCGCTGGTCGCCCTTATGCCGCAAAACAAATGATTCAGGTTTGCCATGCTGAAATCGTCCGGCACTGCTTTTTAGTGCCGTGCGGACTTTTGGTGCCCATTGCAGTAGCAGTTCGTTCTGAAGTCGCGTTGTTTCAAGGTCTTGCAGGATGGATGATTGTACATTGCCTGCACCGGTCACACGTCCTCTTATTTGTTTCCCGGTCAGCCGGTTTATTCCATCGTTTTCGCGGTTTGGATCGTATCCCATGACTTATAATTTATTTTGTTTGAATTACTTCGGTTTCAGTAATTTTTGTTTGGTCAGTATCCGGATCTTCAAACTGCTCTAAATTTTCAGAATTTACGGGATAAAACAATCCTTCCTTGAGCGTGTCCGATCCTTCAAATTTCAGCATATCGGCCTGATTACCCATTACAGGGCTATTGCTTGATTTAGTAAAAAATCTCCGGAAGTCCTGGAGCTGGTTCAGTCGTGGATTAACCGAAAGAGGCGGGTTGCTATTTTTGTCAAAAACAATAGCATTGGCAAGTTGAGCGATACCATTGGCCCATTTCCCTTTTTCTTTTCCGATGACTCCGATTTCTATAAGTCCATTTAATGAATCAACAGCTCTCTCAATGGCTTCGAGTACAACATTATCAGATTCAGAGCTGGTGAAACGTCCTACATGCAGATTCAATTGCCGCTCAAATTCAGGAGATACAATTTTATAACACTTGTTTTCGTCAACGTCGATCACAAGGAATATTTCACCAAGTAGATCCCATAAATTTCTTAACGGATAATGAAACTTTAATTCATCGGTTGATTGGATGATCTTCTCCAGTTTAATTCGGTCCTCTAAGAGAGTTGAAAAAGCTTCTAAAGGCACATCTACCAATCCCAGTTCAATCACTTTAGAAATACTGATTCCGGGGAACGCAATTCCTTTACATTCGATATATTTTGAATATAAGAAAGATTTGGGATCCGCACTATTCATAAATTCAAAAAACAAAAATGGATCTAGCTTGTCCTGGTCAGGATATCCCAGGTAACTGTCCAAGCAAAATAATACATTATTCGCTTCTTCGCAAAGTTCATAGTAGGTACTTACAATTTTAAGCTCTAATTCGGTGTTTTTTTTACCAATTAGTTTAGGTGAAAAGTTGTTCATAATCAAATGTTTTTAAGTTGCTTTTAAATGAAATCTGTTATTTTAATCCACCGGTGGTGGTTTTCTTCCAGTTGTCGCGCTTTTTCTCATATTCTTCAATCGCTATAGCTGGCTTCCAGTTCATAAGTTCTTTAATTGCTTTGGCGTTTTCGGCCAAAATATTTTTCAATTCCAGATAACTGGGCATCTGAGTAATATTACCCGTTTGGAAATTTTTGTTTATAGTGCTGCTATAATTTGAAGATGCAGATGGTCTACTCGCTTCTATGGCTCCAGCCGAAACAGTAACAGGGTTCATTCGCCAGGCTTCAAGCCTGGCAATAATTGGGGCTGTAAGTGGGTGTTTTATCTGCCAGTTGGGAGCGATCCATTCCGTACCGGCTTCACCGGCAATGTATGTTGTTTCGCCATTGGTATAACCCCCGGTGGCATGTTTTGGGGTTGATTTTTTCGATAAAGCCCCTTTCACCGCGTTATAAGCTACTTCCATAGCAGCAACTTTAGCAACAGCAATTGCAATGCCGATAGGCCCCTTTCCAATTCCTGCAATAATGATTTTACCTTCCTCAATTCTCATCCATTGGTGCAATGCTTCAAGCGCAAGTAAAAGGGTTGCTTTTAAATAATCGCCCATTGTGGCCTCCTGGTCGTTTAATAAATCGCCAAATGTTTGCCCAATTGTTTCGGCAAATGCCAGATAATTTTCCTTGCGTTTTTCAAGTAAATCTTTTTCTTTTTTCTCGTCATCTGTAATGTTGTCGAGTAATTCTTTTCCGGCCTGTGCAAAGAGATCAGCATTCTCATTATAGGTATCCTGGCTAATTTGATTCTGAATATCGTTGAATTCTTTTTGCTGATCGGCACTCAGCTTATTAAATTCTTGTTGTGCCTGAATTCGCTTGTCGTTTATCTGTTTATCAACATCGACAGTACTTTGCCCATAATTTTCAAGTATGGCTTTTTTAAGGACGAGATAGGCATTTTCGGCGGTAGCTTGCTCCGATTTAAATTGTTCATCGGACCATCCCTCCGCAATATATTGGTCTGTGATTTTTGATGTACGTTCGTTATTGGCAATATCGAGCTGTTCAAGTGCTTTGTCTGAAGCTTCTTTTTGGGCTTTGGCTGTTTTATCCTCAATCGCCTGGCCGTTATCTTCCACACCGGCCAAAAGATTATTAACTCGTGTTATCACTTTTTTAAGGTTCTCGGGAGCTGAATTAATGGCTTCGTTTCGCTGTGCGTAGGCTGATACAAATTTTTGTTGCTGCTCAAGCGTTAAAACATCATATTGATCCATAAACCCGGCATATTCTTTTATAGAATTTTCCGTGGCATCTATTTCGCTTTTCAACCTTATCATTTCTGGAGTATCGGGCAATTGCCTCATATTTCCGCCACTCATGCCAGGGCCGAAATCACCTCCAGTTGACGGTTGAAAATTTGCATCTCGCATCTTTTTATAAGAATCCACTTTGTCCTTATATGCCTGAGCATTCAGCTTCTCCTGACTATCGATATCTTTTGCAACTTGAATCAATTGGTCGCGGCTCAATCCACTTTGTTGCTGTGCAATTAATACTTCAGCATCGAATCGTTCATTAGCAATGTTTTGCCGTTCAAGAGATAGCTTTTTTTCCAATTTAATACGATCCTTCCCGGCCTGTATTTGTGCAGCTCTCCCAAGACCTTTATTTTTCAACTTCTCTTCAAGCTTTAATTCCTCGCCGCGTGCATCACTTTCTACCATGCTTAATGCACGCGTCTTGTCGTCAACTTCATCCAGCATTGAAGCATATTTATGGCCTACTTCAATAGCTTCCTTAATTCTTTTGGTGAAGTCTGTAAAGTCACCGGTGGCCAAGATTTTAAACAGATGGTCAAGGCCGTTTCCCATTCCAGCCATAGCGAATTCAAAAGCATCGGCAGTAGCATGGGTGCTGTCCTTAATCTTGGTGAATGCTGCAACGGCTGCACCGGCCAAAGCTGTTAGGCTAAGCGCCGGAAGTAGTCCTTTGGCCTGGTCGATCAGTCCGCTCCATGCGCTTTTTGTTTCGGTTATGTTGTCACGATGTTGAGAAAGAATACTTTTAAGTTTTATTATTTTATTGGTTGATTCTTGATATTCTTTTGAGCCAATCGTCATATTGGCCTGTGCATTTACAATCTTAGCCATTTCGGCGCGGATTACTTTTGCTTTGTTTTCAACTTCTTTCCCATCAATGTTGATGTAAAGATTTACCCGCCGGTCGTATGAAGTTGCCATTATTTTTAAAATTTAAGTTGTCATTACTTTATCTGTGAAGACTCCGGTTTCAATATTTTTTTGACTGGTTGCCCAGCAAATAACATAGTCGTTGTCGTCATCGAAGACCAAAATCCGTTTAATTGTCATCGGACACTGCTTTTTTAGGTCCGATTTGAGATAAACCGTATCCCCAACATCGAAGCGGAGTTTCGGTTTGAAATGCCTGGCATATTCAAGTGAATTCTCATCTACTTCGTTTTCCAGTTTATTTTTCATCTCCTTACTTTATAAATATTTAAAAAACAGACAATTGTATGAATAATAAGGGGACTAACTTATGGTAAACGTCTATTTAAGTCTGTAAGTAACCGAACTCGCCCTACCGAAAAGACCAGGGAATCGAGCAGAAATACAGGAAATATGATTTATCATGCTTATCATAACACAGTAATATCTAATTTTTATCTGCCTGTTTTTCTGCTTGTTTTTGCGACTAATTTGAATCGACAACCTGGTTGTGTGGTAACTTGTCAATGGTTTCCCAATCGACTTCTTCCTTTGTTACATTGTTTGAATCAATCTCCTGATTGTGTGAAAGATTGTCAATCTTGGACCAGTCTGCATCGTCTTCCTGATTGGTAACTGGGTTCTTATTCCCATCCAGTAAGGATTGGAATGCCTGAAGCTTTGCTTCCGGGGTTTTGGCGTTTCTCACACTGTCAAGCTGTGAAGATCTTATCAGTTGTACTTCAAGTCCTGAGATTTGAGAAAGATAACTGATTAGTTCCATGTCTGCGTTGGAACTGTCAACGAATAATAGTTTCATGTTGTGGGGTTTTAAAATATTTATTAATAATATGTTCGTTAAAAATGTCCCTGAAACCTTCTGATCTTGTCACATTATTGATTTTACAATACCCATGAAAAAGATCGATGAATCCAGCATCGGCCCGGAAACATAAATTAACCATCTTGAGTTTTCGCTTTTGTTTTTCCATCTTACTCGATTTTAAAAATGCTGACACAAATATGATGTTTGAGTAAGCAAAAAAAAAGGACAGATTATAATACCGATGATTATCAATTAATTACATTAATATCTATAAAGTTGCGCACAAAACGTGCCTATGAAACCCATAGAAAACCCCGGCAATTAACCGGATTTTGTAAGATTGGTATTGATTAAATTATTACCTAAAATCAATTGCAGACGTAAATCCATGGTGATCTTTTGGGGCTTCTCAATCTCATTTGCAATCTCAGTTTGTAACAATTCCTGATACCTGGAGAATGTTTCAGAATCCAGTTCCAGCCTTTTTCTAAAATCTAACATTCGATTAACATAGCCTTCAGGCATTACACTTTCGTCTTGAATTTTCAGTAAATTGTCGATTATTCGTATTACAGAATCATATCCCTGTGCTGCAATAGCATAATCACTGAGCAAATCGATCAGAAACATGACTTCAGGGGTTCCGTTGTTTTCGCGGACACCTATTGAAAAAGTTGGAAATTTCATACGCTTGATATTTATTTGTTTTTGGTTAACTTTGAGCTAAATAAAGAATTAAACATTTTCCCGAACAGATATGAGGCGGCCAGATGGCCGCCTTTTTTATCGACTCCAAGGTGCTTTAATATCATTTATAAAACCACGGTAATTACTTAAGCCTCGGACTAGAAACAAAATTTCAGAATCGGTTTCTTGATTTCCACAGTCGGACAGTTGTAAAAGGTTGCATATAGAATCAGAAATAGTTTCCATAAAGCCAACAATTATCTCATTTTCATCGGCCTGAAATTTTTTAAGCTGGTGGAGTATGACCGGATTGATGATTGCCCCATTGATTTCTATTGTTTCGCCTGGTTGTAATGTAATTTTTTCCATAATGACTGATTTTTAAATTATTGGTTGTTTTTCTGGTTCTGGTACTGCAAATGTCAATAGTGTTTTTTTTATTATCTCAATATCAGTTAGTGTTTCCATGCAAATTTCTGGTTTTATAACTGTTGAATCAGCCAGATAAAATTTAACAATGATTCCGTTAATGCTGGAGAGTCTTTCGATCAGGTTGTTCAGCCAATAATTGTTTTCTCTTGTGTCTGTAAACGGGCCGGGTTCCTGGAGATTTTTAATGCAATCAATCATTTCTTGTGACAACTGAATGCTACCTAATTTTAATTCTTGTTTTTCCATGATTTTTTGTAGTTTTGAAGTGAATAAAAAAATTTTATTTACGGTGGAAGAAGCAAGGCAGCTCTATTGGGAGCTGCTTTTTTATGCCTCCATCATTTTTTCTAAATCGACCGAAATAAACGGCAGGTTCGTCAACATACTTTCAAGGTCATCCGTCAAGTAAACTAAAGCCTTTAGATGTTCTAGTGAAACAGGATCATTTTTTTCAACTTCGCCGGTGGCCGCGAAAATCAAATAGTCTTTAACTTTGCTTAGTTCGTCAATTTTGATTTGAAGACC
>JANXYV010000095.1 GCA_025355875.1 Prolixibacteraceae bacterium
CCATCAATTTTACCGTATTTGAGCGTTATTTTTGAACCACAATAAAAGCACTTTTTTTATTCATATTTTTGATTTCTCGCAAAGCTATACCAATAAAGGATTACAGAGGTTTTCACCATTCTTTTTGTCCATTAACCCGAATAATACCTGTTGAAATTAGCTCCAGGATTACCCGATATAGAAATAAAACGGTTGTTCATTCTATTGTTCGTGACATTACCGAACGCAAACTAGCCGAACAGGAACTTCGGCTAAGCGAAGAAAAATTCAGAAATATTTTCGAGAATTCGGTCGTAGGAAAATCGATCACGAATTTCGATGGTTCAATCCGCGTCAATAATGCCCTCAGCGCTATGTTCGGTTATTCCAAAGAGGAATTATCGGCCCTGAAATGGCAGCAAATTACGCATCCGGATGACCTGGAAATGACGCAGTGCGAAATCGACGACCTGATTTCAGGTGCGAAGTTGTCCACCCGGTTTGAGAAACGGTTTATTCACAAAAACGGACAGATCGTCTGGGCAGATTTAAGCTCTACCATTCAATATGATAACAGTGGAAACCGGTTGTACCTCGTATCTGCAATGAACGACATCACCGATCGGAAAAAGGCGGAAGATGAATTAAAAAGGAGTGAACTGCGCTTTAAAACCATATTTAATGACGCTCCTCTTGGAGTTGCATTAATGGATTCAAACACAGGCGGTTTCTATATGAGCAATCCCAAGTTTGCAAGCATTACCGGAAGGCCCCTGGAAGAATTGGCCGATATTAACTGGATGAGCATAACTCATCCTGATGACCTTGATGCGGACCTGAATAATATGAAATTATTACTGTGTGGAGAAATTGATGGTTACACGATGGAAAAAAGGTACATCCTTCCGGACGGCAGTTCCAGATGGATTAATCTGACAGTTTCACATTTATTGAAGGAACCAGGAATGCCACTCAGTCATTTATGTATGATTGAGGACATTTCCGAACGAAAGCAAGCCGAACAGGATTTAATTATGGCCAAAGTGCATGCTGAAGAAAGCGACCGCCTGAAATCGGCATTCCTGGCCAACATGAGCCATGAAATCCGCACTCCGATGAACGGAATCCTGGGATTTGCCGAACTGCTGAAGGAGGCTAAACTAACTGTCGAACAGCAACACGAATACCTCGGGATCATTGAAAAAAGCGGCAAACGCATGCTCAACATCATCAACGATATTGTCGACCTATCCAAGATTGAATCGGGTCAGATGAAAGTCTCAGTTTCGGAAACCAATGTAAATGAGCAGTTGGAATTCATTCTCGCCTTATTCAAACCTGAAGCCGAGAAAAAAGGGATCAGGTTGTCGTTGAGCAGATCAACCGCCTTATCTGAAATTGGTATTAAAACCGACCGTGAAAAAGTCTATGCCATTTTGGCTAATCTGGTAAAAAATGCGATCAAGTATACCGATCGGGGAACGATCGAATTTGGTGTTTCGCCTCTTCGAAAAGCTCAGAGCGGCGCAAGCTCAACAACCGGATTGGTCAATGGGACAGGTTCCAGTGAGCGAAGTCGAAATGTCGAACTGCAATTCTACGTCAAAGACACCGGTATCGGAATTCCCAAAAACCGCCAGGCAGCAATTTTTGAACGTTTTATCCAGGCGAATATTGTTGATAAAATGGCTCGTCAGGGCGCCGGACTTGGATTGGCCATTTCGAAGGCTTATGTAGAAATGCTGGGTGGCAAAATATGGGTTGAAAGCGAGCTGGGAAAAGGCTCTGTTTTCCGTTTTACCATTCCTTATCAGGAAGCAAACAAACAAAACGAAGATAATACTATGGAAATCTTAGGCACTGAAACCGCAATTCAGCCCAAAAAACTGAAAATATTGATCGTTGAAGATGATGAATTTTCCAGCCAGCTTCTGTCGATCGGCCTTCAAAAAGTCGCAAAAGAGATCATCACGGTACAAACCGGCACTGAAGCGGTGGAAGTCTGTCGGAATCGCCCTGATATAGACCTGGTTTTCATGGATATTCAATTGCCCGAGATGAACGGCTACGAAGCCACCCGGATCATCAGGCAGTTTAATCCAAACCTGGTTATCATTGCACAAACGGCCTACGCCCTTGAAGGTGACCGTGAAGTTTCCATTGCTGCAGGTTGCACTGACTATATTTCAAAACCAATTAAAAGAGATAAGTTGTCAGAAATGGTTCAAAAATATTTTGAATAGAGTCTCCAAATACGATCCCTCGCTATTTGTATGAAGGGAATCCTACAAAATGATATGAGTGAAGGACGATTTCTCAACTTGAAACAACGTTAAAATAGATTTCAACCACAAAGCAGGAGGAAAAGAAATGATTCTAAATGGCAAAGTCGCACTGGTTACCGGTGCAAGCAGGGGAATAGGTGCAGCTACAGCAATAAAACTTGCTTCACACGGAGCTTCGGTAGCGGTCAATTACAACAACAGTGAGGCAAAAGCTCAAAACGTGGTTGAAACCATAGTAAAGAATGATGGTTCAGCCATATCGGTCAAGGCCAACATCTTTGATCAGACCGAATCGGAAAAGATGGTCGGCCAGGTTGAAAAACAACTCGGGAAAATCGATATTTTGGTTTTAAATGCCGGAGCCAACTTCAAGATGGCGTCATTCATGGAGCAGTCCTGGGAAGATTTTGAGAACAAAATTCTCAGGGAAGTAAAAGGCAGCTTCTGGACGATCAAAGCGGTTCTTCCATCAATGATTGAACGGAAATCAGGTTCCATCATCATCGTTTCAAGCGGACTGTCCCGGAAACCGGGATTTGGATTTTCAAGCCATACGACCGCAAAATCGGCACTCGACGGTTTTGCCAAAGCACTGGCCTTTGAACTCGGACCGCAGGGAATTCGGGTGAATGTCATTGCACCCGGACTGACCCTCACCGATGCGACCAGTTTTATGCAGCCATCACAAATTGATGCTGCGGCCGGTTTTGTTCCACTCCGGAGAGTTGGCCTGCCAGAAGACATTGCAGGAGCTATTTTGTTCTATGCTTCGGATGAATCGAAATATATCACGGGCAATTATCTCCCGGTAAATGGTGGTCAGATCATGCTGTAGATTGGTAAAACCCAACAAAACAGAATGATACGGATATCACTTTCTCTGGTGAAAGTGATATTTGTTTTTCATGAGTTTCCGCTTGCTTCCAAGCTATCCTTTGCCGTCAGCTTTAGCTGACGGACAGATTGGATACCATAGTTATACGCTTTATCCACAGCCTATTGGGCTAAAGCCCGGATATCACATTTCCCATTCATCCGTTGACTAAAATCAACGGCAAATGATAATCGGGCAACATTTTGGACATTAGATACAACACCTGATCCTCATTTGGCTTTTTCATACATCTTCCGGAAATTCCCATTACAGGCGCTCTGAGTGAGAGCAAATAAAAAAGCAGTTAAGAATTTCTCCTAACTGCTTTACTTTCAAGTAGCGAGAGGCGGGCATGATCCGCCGACCTCGCGATTATGAATCGCGCGCTCTAACCAGCTGAGCTACCTCGCCATCGTGTATTGAACTTGCATCGAATCGCCGATCCGGCTCTTTTTTGCGGTTGCAAATATAGCACTTTATTTATTCGGCGAAAGTGTCAGCATGAAATAAATGAAAATTAATGCCAGGCCATTTTTCCTTCCTTTGTATTTTCATGTTTAAATCCATATATTGCACAAAATCAAAAAACCCAATGGCTGGAAAAACAAAATTACAATTGGAATACATGATGAACTGCTCTCCTAAAGTGCTGTTTAACAGACTAAGTACAGCATCAGGACTGACAGAATGGTTTGCTGATGACGTTCGGGTTAAAGGAAATATGTTCACTTTTGTTTGGGGCGATACAGATCAACTGGCTGAAAAAAAGAACCACAGGGAAAATAAAACAGTTCGCTTCGAATGGGTTGATGAAGATTTGGATAAGGATGAAGCCTATTTTGAATTTGGTATTACTCAGGATGATCTGACCAATGACGTTTCACTTTTGGTTATCGATTTTGCGGATAATGACGAAGCCAAACAAACCATCGAGCTATGGAATTCCCAAATTCTTAAATTAAAACAATTGCTGGGCTCATAATTTTCAAATCCCTTAAAATCGCTTAGTTTTGTATTCGTTTTACTCCGCAAGCTCATAGCATGAAGCGACTGCATAAGTTTATTATTACAAGTTTTTTGGGTCCTTTTTTCATGACCTTTTTCATTTGCGTATTTATTCTGCTGATGCAATTTCTGTGGAAATACATTGATGATATGGTTGGAAAAGGCCTTGACTGGAATGTCGTTGCCGAATTGCTGCTTTATGCCTCTTTTGGTCTGATTCCACTTGCATTTCCTTTGGCCATGTTATTGGCATCCATCATGACCTTCGGAAACCTGGGCGAAAATTACGAACTGGTTGCCATGAAGGCTTCCGGGATCTCGCTCTTCCGGATTATGCGCCCATTATTCATCTTAGCCGTCGGTTTGACCCTCCTTGCATTTTATTTCTCAAACAATATCCTTCCAAAAACGAACCTGAGATTCTATTCATTGATGTATAGTGTGAAAATGCAAAAGCCTGAAATGAACATTAAGGAAGGCATTTTTGCAAACGATATGCCCAATTACAGCATTAAAGTTGAACGTAAGAGCCGGACCAGCAACATGTTGTACGATCTGATGATTTATGACCACAGGCGTAATAACGGAAATGTGATGGTCACTGTGGCAGATTCAGGAAAAATGGAGATCACTTCCGACAAAAAATTCATGGCAGTCACCTTATTTAACGGACAAAGCTATTCCGAGGAAGATGAACGACGGCAAGGTCGGGACCGGCGTTACCCATATAGGAGGGAAACTTTTCAGAAAGAAGTCATCAATATAAGTATGGTTGATTTTGAATTTAACCGAAGCGATGAAAGGCAATTCAGCCGGGGAGCGCGAATGATGAATGCCCGCCTTTTAAGCTTTTGGGGCGACTCCTTGTATACCGATTACAAATTACACGTCCGCCGATTTGTAGTTTCGTTCAATTATATTGGCGATGTATTGAAACAAATTAACTGGATGACCAACCCTCGCGATACACTCAAGATGAATCCCGTTGCAAAACCTGACACTCTGGTCGACATCGACCAAACCATCAAATCACTGAGCACTTTCGAAAAGGATGAACTGTTTCAAAAAACGATCGCGAATGTGCGAGGCAACTCGCAACTCATCAGCCAGCAAATCGAAGAAATGACGGCCAGAAAAATAATGGTAAACAGCTATTTGATGGAATGGCACCGAAAGTTTACGCTTTCGTTTGCCTGCCTGATTTTCTTCTTTATCGGCGCACCATTGGGGGCCATTATCCGGAAAGGCGGAATGGGAATGCCTGTGGTAGTATCTATATTTATGTTTATTGCATATTACGTTTTTATGATTATCGGTGAAAAATCAGCAAGGGAAGATGCCTGGTCGATGTTCAGTGGAATGTGGCTGGCCTCACTTGTTTTTTTGCCTCTAGGGATCTGGCTCACCTACAAGGCGGCCACTGATTCCGGAGTAATGAATCTTGAAAGCTATCAATTGTTCTTTAAGAAACTCGCCAAACTGAGTTTTTTGAAACGCCGTAAAACCGAAATTTGAAAAGATGCGAATACTTCAGTTGATGAATAAAGTGCCCTGGCCGCCAAAAGACGGTGGTGCCATAGCCTGTATGAACCTGACCAAGGGTTTTTCGATGCTCGGCCACGAAGTGACCGTTTTAAGCATGAATACCGCCAAACATCATATCCGCATCAAAGATATGCCTGCCGATTTCCGCAGCAGAGCCGATTTCCGTCTGGTAGAAGTTCCAGCTTCAATCAACTGGTTCGATGCTTCAATCAACTTTTTGTTTTCCAAACTTCCATACAATGCAAAGCGGTTCATCTCGCTCGCATATAGCGCTGAACTCATTAAACTTCTGACAGAAAAACAGTTTGATGTCATTCAACTCGAAGGTTTATATTTATGCCCGTACATTCCGGTAATCCGAAAATATTCCAAAGCCACCATTGCCTATCGTGCCCACAATATCGAATACGAAATATGGGAAAGGACAGCCTCTTTATCGGAAGGAATGAGGTCAAACTACATTCAAAACCTCTCTAAAAGAATCAAACGTTTCGAAATCAGTTATTTGAATTTATACGACATACTGGTCCCGATCACCGACCGTGACGGACTTATCCTCGACAAGTTGGGAAATACCAAACCCCGGCACACCTCACAAACCGGAATCGATTTCGCTTCGCTGGTTCCAACAGCAAAAAAGCTTGAGTTCCCTTCGCTTTTTCACATTGGGGCACTCGATTGGGCTCCCAACCAGGAAGGATTGATCTGGTTTTTTGATCATTGCTGGAAGAAAATTCATGGGGAAAATCCTCAGTTAAAGTTTTACCTGGCCGGAAGAAATGCCCCCGACTGGCTCGAACGTCACCTCCGGCTCGATGGGGTGGAATATCTGGGCGAGATCAACGATGCCTACGATTTCATGAACTCGAAAGCCGTGATGGTCGTACCGCTTTTCTCCGGAAGCGGAATGCGGATCAAGATTATTGAAGGAATGGCGCTCGGAAAACCCATCGTAACCACCGACATCGGGACGGAGGGAATCCCCACCCAGGATGGTCACAACATTTTGATTGCCAACGATGCGGATCAATTTATTGAAGCCATTACCCGCCTGATCAACAACCGGGAACTCTCGAATCAGATTGGCCGGAATGCCATTGGGTTCATTCAGGAGAAATTCGACAATTTATCGCAGGCCGGAGCGCTTATCGAATTTTACAAACAACATTTATAGCCTTGGAAATTCTATTCTGGATATTGTTGCTGATCGTGTTTTACACCTTCGCCGGATACGCCATACTTTTGGCCATCCTGCTTTTTTTCAGGAGACTTTTTTTTACAAAAAAACTGGTTCCTGAAACTGATCCTGAAGCATGGCCAAGGGTCTGCATGTTTGTAACCGCATTTAATGAGGCCGATTACGTCGACATGAAAGTGAAAAACATGAAAGAATTGGACTACCCCACCGAAAAAATGCAATTCTTGTGGATCACCGATGGATCGGATGACGGAACTCCTGACATCCTGAAAAAATATCCGGGAATGGAAATCCACCACCTTCCGGAACGAAAAGGGAAAATAAATGCCATGAACCGCGGGATGAAATTTGTCGATGCGCCTATCGTTATTTTCTCCGACAGCAATACGATTCTGTGCCGCGATGCCGTGAAGATTATCGTGAATACGTTTAATGACCCAAAAGTGGGATGTATCGCCGGTGAGAAGCGGGTTGTGAGCAAAGACACCGACAATGCGGCTGGTTCGGGCGAAAACCTGTACTGGAAATACGAATCATGGGTGAAACGCATGGACAGCGAACTGAATTCGGCAGTAGGCGCGGTAGGCGAACTTTTTGCGATCCGTTCCGAACTTTTTGATGAGGTGGAAAACGACACCATTCTCGATGATTTTATTATCTCGCTCCGGATAGCCGAAAAAGGTTTCCGGATTGCCTATACTCCGGATGCCTATGCCATGGAAACCGCTTCAATAAATGTGGCCGAAGAATTGAAACGCAAAGTGAGAATTGCCGCAGGCGGCTTGCAAACAATAGTCAGACTGAAAGCTTTGCTGAATCCATTCAGGTTTGGATTGTTGTCTCTCCAATACATTTCGCACAAAGTTCTGCGCTGGACCGTGGCGCCTATCGCACTGTTCCTCCTGCCACTGGTTAATTTATACCTATTTCTTAACGAATTTGATTCCGGATCCTTTTCGTTCTATTCGTACTTCATTGGATTTCAGGCATTCCTTTATGTCCTGGCCCTGTTGGGATGGATGATGGAACGCTGGAAAACAAGGTATAAACTGCTTTTTGTCCCCTACTATTTTACCGCCATCAATTATGCCTCAATCCGGGGCTGGCTCCGCTTTTTAAAAGGAAAACAATCGGTGAACTGGGAAAAGGCAAAACGGGCTTAGCCTAAGTTTTGCTCCCTTAAACCGATAATTTTAATTAGTTTTGCGCCGTGATTTGAAATTGATTTTATGAAGAGAAACGAATTTATACTACACACCATACCCGAAGCCATTGAGGCAATCCGACAGGGCGAAATGATCATTGTGGTTGATGACGAAGATCGTGAGAATGAGGGCGATTTTATTGCTGCCGCCGAAAAAGTGACTCCTGAAATGGTAAACTTCATGACCACTTACGGACGTGGGCTGGTTTGTGCACCCATTAGCGAAGAAATTTGCGAACAACTTGAACTCGACCTGATGGTCGGAAAAAATACTTCGTCGCACGAAACTCCGTTTACGGTTTCGGTCGATCTGCTTGGATACGGCTGTACTACAGGAATTTCGGCAAGCGACCGCGCAAAAACACTGAATGCCCTAGCTAATCCCAATACCAGGCCTGATGAACTTGGACGTCCGGGACATATTTTTCCACTGAAAGCCAAAAGTCGCGGAGTGCTCCGCCGGGCAGGTCACACAGAAGCTTCGGTCGATCTGGCCCGGCTTGCCGGACTGACTCCGGCCGGGGTACTGATTGAAATCATGAACGAAGACGGAACCATGGCCAGATTGCCCGAACTAATGGTGTTGGCACAGCGGTTCAACCTGGAAATTATTTCGATCAAAGACCTGATCACTTACCGCCTGCAAAGCGAAAGCTTGATTGAACGCGGTGAAGAAGTTAATCTCCCTACTCATTTCGGCAACTTTAAAATCATTCCATTCCGGCAGATTTCCAATGGGGTTGAGCACATTGCGCTCATCAAAGGCGAATGGCAACACGATGAACCCATTTTGGTCCGGGTTCATTCTTCGTGCATGACTGGCGATATATTTGGATCAATGCGTTGCGAATGTGGCGATCAGCTCGAATATGCCATGAGAAAAATTGAATCGGAAGGGAAAGGCGTCATTGTTTATATGATTCAGGAAGGACGCGGTATTGGCCTCATGAACAAAATTGCAGCCTACAAACTTCAGGAACAAGGATTTGACACCATCGAAGCCAATGTGCATCTTGGATTTGATGCTGACCAACGCGACTATGGAGTTGGAGCTCAAATACTCCGGAGTCTTGGCGTGACCAAGATGCGCCTGATGACCAACAATCCGGTTAAACGGGTGGGACTGGAAGCCTACGATCTCGATGTGGTCGAAACGATCTCCATTGAAATCAAGCCGAACGAACATAACCAGGCTTACCTGAAAACCAAACGCGACCGGATGGGCCATAACCTTCCGAATTACCGCTACGACAAATAAGCTAAACGATGGGAATGTTCGACAATCTATTTGATTCCGGCTATGGCGAACAAACTGTGGAAGGAATTGATTATACGACGAGTCCCGAAGGTTACCGCATCATGTCGGAATCCTACCTGGTCAAACGGGGATATTGCTGCTCGAATGGCTGCAAAAACTGCCCGTATTCACCAAAAGCCGTCAAAGGCAACCGAAAACTTCGTCCGGAACTTGAGTCGAAATATTCAAAATAAAAAAGCAGTAACAAGTTGATCTTGAATCACCTGTTTCTGCTTTTTCAAAGTAAAACCTTTCAGAGTCTTACACTGCAGTTGACACCACACTATTTTCTGCACCAAAACTATTGGCAGCAAAATAGTCGGCTTGCGGATCATTTTTCCATATCGCTCCGTCGATATAATAACGGAATTGGTAGTCTTTTCCCGTTTCGAGTTCGAGTACGGTTGAAAAATCGTTCGATTTCAACATAGTCATTGGCTCGGCAGACAAATCCCAATTATTGAAATCGCCCAGCAATTGAACTGAATTAGCTCCTGAAGCATCAGTTGAATCCAACCGGAAAGAAACCTTGCAAACCGGTTTTGATTTTAAAAATTGTTTTTTAATGCTCATTGTGTAAGTATTTAAATCAAGTAAGTTTTTGATGGTTCAAAAATACCGCAAAGCAATGATACAAAATAGCCTATACTCCTGAACACAAAATATTTAGCAATATCTTGATATTAAATTAACCTACTAAATTTTCAACCTACTGATTTTCAGCCTATTTAATAAATACAGCTTTTGTTAACGCAAGTTTAAGAGTTTCATTTTCAAGATCATCTATCCTTTTCTGTTCTGTTGGTTAGTTTTCGTTTTTCTGCTTTCCGGTTTCCTTTTCTCGCCTTATCTTTACACAAAAAAACAATGCATCCGAAAGAAATCCGCATCGTATTTATGGGAACTCCCGAATTTGCCGTAGAGAGTTTGAAAGCTTTGGTCGAGAATGGTTACAAAGTGGCAGGTGTCATTACCGCTCCTGACAAACCAGCCGGTCGTGGCCGCCAATTGAGTGAATCAGCCATAAAACAGTATGCCGTTGCAAACAACCTGAATGTCCTTCAGCCGGAAAAGCTTAAAAATCCGGAATTCATTGCTGAACTGGAAAGCCTGAAAGCCGATCTTCAGATTGTGGTGGCTTTCCGTATGTTGCCCGAAATCGTCTGGAACAGGCCGCCATTGGGAACATTCAACCTGCATGCCTCGCTCCTTCCGCAATATCGTGGAGCTGCGCCATTAAATTGGGCAGTCATCAACGGAGAAACCGAGACTGGCGTGACCACCTTTTTGCTTTCGCACGAAATTGATACCGGACAAATTATCTTTCAGGAAAAGGTTCCGATTGGTGAAAACGATACCGTTGGCGATTTGCACGACCGGATGATGGCGATTGGTGCCAATCTGGTATTGAAAACCGTGGATGCGCTGGCCGAAGGAAAGGTGAATCCGGTTGATCAGACGCAATTGATTGACCATACGGATCGGATTAAAGCTGCACCAAAGATTTTTAAAGATGATTGCCGGATCGACTGGACGAGAGATTCAGAATCGGTTCGCAATCTGATCCGCGGTTTGTCGCCTTATCCTGCTGCATGGACCGAACTGACTAATCCTGAAAAGGATGAAATTATCACAGCAAAAATATATGCAGTTAGTTGCGACAACAGCAATTTGCCGACAGCTCCCGGAACCATCCAGTCGGATGGCAAAAAATACCTCAAAATTGCCTGCCCTGACGGATGGTTATCGGTAACCGATATTCAGCTTTCCGGTAAGAAACGGATGAAAATTGATGAATTGCTGCGCGGATTCCACGATCTGGGAGATTGGAAGATAAAAATGTAGATCAAGGAAAAAGTATAAAGCAAAAAGGCAAAAGTTGAAAGTTGATTCTTTTACTTTTGCCTTTTTATTTTTGCCTTGAGTTCTATTTCTTCTTGCTGAAATTCACAATCAGAAAATAAACGATGAAACCAAAAGAAATGGAAACCAGTTCGATCCCAAAAGGCAACACACTGTTTTGCATAAAATTTCGATAAACATCTTCGCTATTTCCACTTGGAGTCATGTGGTCAATAAATATAAATCCAATTCCGGCAAAAAAAGCTACCAAACCCCATTTCAATGATGGATATTTGTTTGCTTCTTGATTTTCTACAGTTTCCGAAGATACTCTTTGTTCAAGAATTCCCGCCTTATCAAAATGGCCGGCTTTAATGATCTTCCTTTTTAAAAGGAAGTCGGTAAAGTTTTTCAGGATAAAGTAGATTCCTGCAAAAACAGTTGCTGGGATAATAAAATCGTTCATAATTTTCAGTTTTAAGTGTTTGTAAGATGTGACAGCAAGCTTATCCGAAATGTTGCAATAGGCACCAATTTTATTTTCTGAATAAAATGTCGGTACTTCATGCAACTTTTCTCTGCGAATGGTTGTCAAACTTCCAGTATGAACGATTCTGAATTAATTAACCAGATCCTAAACGGAAATATGAATGCCTTTACGTTTTTGGTCAACCGTTACCAAAAACTGGTGGTTCATATTACTGGCCGGTTAATTCAGCGTCAGGATGAGCTGGAGGATGTTTGTCAGGAAGTGTTTATGAAAGTGTATCAGAATCTGGGAAAATACCGGAATGAATGCAAATTGTCGACCTGGATTGCTACGATCGCCTACAACACCAGCATCAATTACCTTCGGAAGTTCAAAAAAGGGGTTGAGGTCAATCCGGATGATTCGGTGGCACTGCGAAACATGGCAGATTATGGGTCTGCCGACTACGAACAGACTGATCTGCACCGGTATATTCGCGAGCAAATTGAAAAACTGCCGGTTGAATATCTTACTGTGATTACCTTGTTTCATCTGGAAGAGTTTTCGTACCAGGAAATTGAACAAATCACCGGAATGCCTGAGGGCACGGTGAAAAGTTACCTGTTCAGGGCCAAGGCAATTTTAAAAGAAAAACTTAAGTTTGTGGTTGATCAGGAAAGTCTAAAAATGATGAAGGATATTACTAATGAAAGATAAAGAACTCGATCAGATAATTGAAAAATCGTTCAGCGACCTACCCGATTTTCATCTGTCGGCTGATTTTGCGCAAAGGGTAACCCGTACCATTGTGCAACGTGGGCAATGGAAAACTGACCTGATTGAATACCTCAGCATCACAGGCATTCTGGTGTTTTTACTTACCATAGCTTCCGGCACGTATTATTTGGTAAACAAAGAACTTCTTTTACAGATTTTTACTTTCGTTTCCCAAAATGTTGTTCCGGTGATTTTAATCGTATTCCTTCTGAATTTTATCCTTTTTACCGACCGGGTGTTGTTGCGGCTGCTATTCAGCCGATGGAACAGGACCTGAAAAGCAAAAATGGAAAAAGTCATTCATCAATTGTATTGAACCCAAAATCTGAAAATGATTTCCATTTTCCTCTTTACCATTTCCTCTTTACCTTTTGTTTAAATCCCAATTTCTGAATCCAGAAAAGGGTTCCGGATGGCAAGTTTCTTTATCTTTGCGTCTTTTACCAAAAAATGGAAAAAACCAAAAATCGGTTGGAGGTTTGTTTGTCCCCCGCAATCTACGATAAACATGCCGATGATGAAAATCTGGTGGTGATCGTCGATATTTTACGTGCAAGTTCGTCCATCTGTGCAGCCTTTCAAAATGGGGTTAAAAGTATCATTCCGGTCGCTACGGTTGAAGAAGCCCGGGAAATGAAAAACCATGGTTATCTGGTTGCTTCCGAACGTGATGGGTTGGTGCTCGATTTTGCCGATTTTGGCAACTCCCCGTTTAATTTTTCTCCTGAAATCGTAAAAGACAAGGAAATCGTCTATTCGACCACCAACGGAACACGCTGTATCCATTTGGCCAGTCATTCCAAAGCAGTGGTGATAGGTTCATTTCTGAATATTTCGGCACTGACCGCTTGGCTCATTCAGCAAAATTCACCGGTATTAATTTTTTGTGCTTCATGGAAAGACCGTTTCAGCCTGGAGGATACCGTTTTTGCCGGCGCGCTAGCCGAAAGATTGCTCGACTCCGGAAAATTTGAAACAGTTTGTGATGCAGTCACTGCCTCGCTCGACTTGTGGAGCCTGGCAAAAACTGATTTGCATGGATACATACAGAAAGCCGCACAGAAGACCCGGCTGGCTTCAAAGGGATTGGACGATTGCATTGAATACTGCCTGACTTCCGACCAAACGTATGTAATTCCAGTCTTTCAGGATGATCGATTGGTCAATATTTCAGGATTTGGGAGCTAAAAAAAAAGCTTACACCCTGAAGTTGAAAAAAAAGTAAAAAATATCATTTCTGAGAGTTGCCGACTCGATTTTTTATTCGAATTTTGAAGAATGATCAATGAGCAGCAAATAAGTTATTAACCCTTAATCCAAATCGATATGAAGAAACATAATTTTTATGCAGGTCCGTCCATTTTACCGCAATTCACCATTAAAAACACTGCCGAAGCATTAATTGATTTTGCCGGAACAGGTCTTTCCCTGATGGAAATTTCGCACCGAAGCAAAAAATTTGTGGCTGTCAGCAACGAGGCTCAGCAACTTTTCAAGGAATTGCTGGATATTCCGGCAGGTTACCATGTTTTGTTTTTGGGAGGCGGCGCCAGTTTGCAGTTTGCCATGGTTCCTTTCAATCTCTTTGAGAAAAAGGCAGCCTACTTAAATACCGGGACATGGGCTGATAAGGCTCAAAAGGAAGGAAAAGTATTTGGTGAAGTGATTGAAGTTGCTTCTTCAAAAGCCAGCACCTACAACTATATCCCGAAAGGGTATACCATTCCGGAAGATGTTGATTATTTTCATATTACCACAAACAATACCATTTACGGAACCGAAATCCGTCAGGATATCGATTGCAAAGTGCCATTAGTTGCGGATATGTCATCCGATATTTTCAGTCGTCCGCTCGATGTTTCTAAATACACAATTATCTACGGCGGAGCTCAGAAAAACCTTGCCCCGGCCGGACTTACTTTTGTGATTGTTAAAGAAGATGCATTGGGCAAAGTAAGCCGTAAAATCCCGACCATGCTCGATTACCGCACCCATATCGAAAACGAATCGATGTTCAATACGCCTCCGGTTGTTCCTGTTTACGCGGCTCTTCAAACCCTGAAATGGCTGAAACAACTGGGCGGAGTGAAAGTGATGGAAAAAATGAATATCGAAAAAGCCGGAATTCTATATGATGAAATCGACCGCAATAAGTTATTCAAAGGAAACATTCCGGATGTGAACGATCGTTCGCTGATGAACATCTGTTTTGTGATGAACGACGAATACAAAGAATGGGAACCTGAATTCCTGGCCTATGCGAAATCCTTGGGTATGCTTGGGCTGGAAGGTCACCGTTCAGTCGGTGGATATCGCGCATCAACCTACAATGCGCTTCCAAAAGAAAGTGTGCTGGCGCTTGTCGATGCCATGAAAGAATTTGAAAAAACAAAGCTTCAATAAATCTGGAAGAAAAGCAGAATGGATGTTCTGCTTTTCTTTTTTAAGGGAGAACCTAACCATGAAACGAGTTTTAATTGCAACCGAAAAACCATTTGCGTCGTTTGCCGTTGAGCAAATCAACGAAATCCTGACCAAGGCCAGTTATGAAATGCGCAAACTTGAGAAATACACGTCCAAATCTGAATTGCTCGAAGCGGTAAAGGATGTTCATGCAATGATCGTGCGAAGCGATATCATCGACCGGGAAGTGATTGATGCTGCTAAAGAATTACAGGTACTTGTCAGGGCCGGTTCAGGTTTTGACAACCTTGATCTGGCAGCATGCACAGAACGGGGAATTGTAGCCATGAATACACCCGGACAAAATTCGAATGCGGTGGCCGAGTTGGCCATCGGGATGATGATTTTTATGGCGCGCGGTAATTTCAAAGGTGGCTCTGGATCTGAATTGAAAGGAAAAACCATTGGCGTATATGGCTGCGGCAACATCGGACGACGCGTGGCCCGAATTGCCCAGGGGCTGGGAATGAAAGTCGTTGCACTTGATCCGTGCATCACCAAAGTCAGCATGGAACCTTATGAAGTGAAGGTCGTCCAGTCGGTCGAAGAACTTTTCAGCATGAGCGATTATTTGTCGCTGCATATTCCGAATAACGAAAAAACGAAGAAGTCAGTCAATTTTGACTTGCTGAACAAAATGCCAAAAGGAGCCACGGTCATTAATACAGCTCGCAAGGAAGTGATTGATGAAGATGGGCTGAAAAAGATGCTGGAGACCCGTCAGGATTTTAAATACATCAGCGATATTGCCCCTGCCTGTCATGAAGAATTGAATGGAAAATTTGAATACCGGTATTATTCAACACCTAAAAAGCAAGGCGCTGAAACTTCTGAAGCCAATGTCAATGCCGGGGTAGCTGCAGCCGAACAGATTGTTGATTTTTTTGAAAATGGCGATCAGACCTACCGTGTAAACAAATAACAGGAACAGGTGATTACAAATTGGATTGAAGAAAAGTCCTTCTCAAATGTTGGGGACATTAGTCAGAAACTGACCCAGACCGAGTTTGAAAGCTGCACATTCGCAAATTGCGATTTTTCGAACGCCGATTTTTCGGAGAGCGATTTCCTGAATTGTAAGTTTGAGAGCTGCAATTTTTCGGTCGCAAAATTTTCTGGCACAGGCTTGAAAGATGTTCGGTTTGAAGCCTGCAAGCTAATTGGGATTAGTTTTGATACTTGCTCCGATTTCCTTTTTGCCGCCAGTTTCCAAAAGTGCAACCTTGCTTATTCAACCTTTGTAGGGAAGAATATGAAGAAAATGAAATTTGCCGATTGCTCGCTCCGTGAAGCCGATTTTTCGGACGCCGACCTTTCGATGGCTGTTTTTGAGAATTGCGATCTTTCACTTTGCGTTTTTAAGCAGACAAATTTGGAAAAAGCGGATTTCCGGACCGCCATCAATTATTCCATCGATCCGGAGGCAAACCGAATGAGAAAAGCCCGGTTTTCATATTCCGGAATCGCTGGTCTGCTTGGAAAGTATAATATTGAAATTGAATAAATTGCAACCTTTTTTTGTATGAGTTTAAAGTATAAAATAATCGCATTCAATACTTTGATATTTTTGATCATTTTTGATGCGATTTACCTGTTGGTTTGGATTCCTTCTGTTCATATGAATCCTGTGAAAGCTTTGATTGTGGCTGGTATTGCCGGGATGCTCACTCCCTGGGTAAAAGCATCCGAACCAGGTTCAGGCCAAAAAGTGGTCATATGGAGTTATCTGTATGCCTGGTACAATAAATACCTGAAAAAGTAGAATTTAAAATCAAATAAAAACAAACATATGGCTATTGTAAAACCATTCAAAGGACTTCGTCCTCCAAAAGCGATTGCCAGTGATCTGGCCTGTTTGCCTTACGACGTAATGAACAGTACTGAAGCAGCCCAAATGGCCCAAGGCAAGGCCTGTTCATTGCTTCACATTACCCGGGCCGAAATCGATTGTCCGGAAGGAACCGATGTTCATTCAGAAACGGTTTACCTGAAATCAGTTGAAAATTTTGAGAATTTTCAGGAACAGGATTGGCTGGTTCAGGAAGAGGAAGCCAAATACTATATTTATGCACAAACCATGAATGGACGCACACAATACGGAATTGTTGGCGCTGCATCTTGCGAAGATTACAATCAGGGAATTATCAAGAAACATGAGTTGACCCGGCCCGACAAAGAAGAAGACCGCATGATCCTGACCCGTTACCTGAATGCCAATATCGAACCGGTTTTCTTTTCGTACTGCGCCGTTCCTGAAATTGACGCCATTGTTTCTTCGATTGTGAAAAACCAGAAAGCTGATTACGATTTTATAGCCGAAGATGGTTTTGGTCATCATTTCTGGACAATTAATGATGCTGCTACCAACCTGAAAATTGAAGAATTGTTCGCTACCAAAGTTCCTTCAACTTATGTGGCCGACGGACATCACCGCACTGCCGCTGCTGCGTGTATTGGTTTGGAAAAACAAAGTCAAAACCCGAATCATACCGGCAACGAAGAATACAACTTCTTTATGGCTGTTCATTTCCCGGATAATCAATTGCAAATCATTGATTATAACCGTACAGTAAAAGATTTGAATGGTTTGACAGAAGCAGAATTATTGGAAAGACTGGCACAAAATTTTAATGTGACATTGGCCGGAACCGAAATTTACAAACCCGCCAAACTGCACGAATTTAGCATGTATCTCTCCGGAAAATGGTATAAACTGAATGCCAAACCGGGAACTTTTAACGACAACGACCCGATTGGTGTTTTGGATGTGACCATTTTGTCGAACCTGGTTTTGGATCAGATTTTAGGCATTGCAGATCTTCGCACTTCCACCCGAATCGATTTTGTAGGTGGAATCCGTGGTTTAGGCGAATTGAAAAAACGTGTGGATGGCGGCGATATGAAGGTTGCTTTTGCACTTTTCCCAGTTTCGATGCAGCAATTGATCAACATTGCCGATTCCGGAAACATCATGCCTCCAAAAACAACATGGTTCGAACCGAAATTACGCTCAGGACTGGTGATCCACAAACTGGATTAATTGGTTTGTAACCTGATAACTAAAAGAGGCTGTCTCAAAAGTCATTGATCCCGTCATCCTGAACTTGTTTCAGGATCCCTACGAATTATATATCAGATCCCGAAATAAATTCGGGATGACCAGATTCGCAAACATTCTGACTTTTGAGACTGCATCTTTATAAATATACACAAATGAACAACCGAAATACTCTTTTACTTGGCGCCATTTTTATGGGATTGGTCGTTCTGCTCGGCGCTTTTGGGGCTCATGCGCTTAAAAACAGTTTATCGCCCGATATGCTTTCCATTTATAAAACCGGTGTCGAATACCAGTTCTACCATGCTTTGGGATTACTGCTTATTGGTTCAATCGGATTTCAAATCAATTCAAAATGGCTCAGCAGATCAGGAATTCTGGCTCTATGTCGTTTAATGTGGGTAAGTATTCTCTCTGGATTATTTTTGGTGTGCTGTTTTGGTTGGTATTATAAACCTTATTTTCTATGGTTACCTCAATAGAAACGCATACAAAAGAGGGTTTACCTTATTACCTAAT
>JANXYV010000134.1 GCA_025355875.1 Prolixibacteraceae bacterium
GAATTCGTACCAAATGCTGCAAACTGCTTTGTGCGAAGAATACGAAGGTGCGCCGGTTGTGCTTTCGGATGAAGTCAGGAAAATGATCATTGAACTGACTTCCAGCGAAAACATCCAGCTTCCGGAGGGTTTGAATGCCCAGTTGCGGCCATATCAGGAGCGCGGATATTCGTGGATGTACCGCAACAGCCGCATCGGTTTCGGGAGCATAATTGCCGACGACATGGGCTTGGGGAAAACGCTCCAGGTAATTTCTATTCTCCTGAAATTTAAAGAAGAAAAAGCAATAAACGAAAAGCACAAAGCGCTGGTGGTTGTGCCGACCGGTTTGCTGACTAACTGGCAGGCCGAAATCGAAAAGTTCGCGCCGTCGCTCAGTTCGCATATCCACCACGGAACGGGCCGCGACCTGAAAGCGTTCGATGCCGATGTGATGCTGACCACTTACGGCGTGGTGCGCAGCGATGCCGATTTGCTCAAAAAACACAAGTGGCAGGTCATGATTATCGACGAAGCCCAAAACATAAAAAACCACGATACGGCGCAATCGAAAGCTGTAAAAAGCATTGGTTCGCAAATACGGATTGCCATGAGCGGTACACCTGTCGAAAACCGTTTGACCGAATTTTGGTCGATCATGGACTTTTCGAACAAAGGATATTTGGGAACAGTCAAAACATTTAAGGATGATTATGCGCAGCCCATCCAGGTTTTTAGCGACGAAAAAGTGGTGCAACGTTTCCGAAAAGTGACCGCGCCATTTATGATGCGCCGCATGAAGAACGACAAAAGCATCATTTCTGACCTTCCCGATAAAATTGAGCAGAACCAGTTTTCGGTACTCACCAAGCCGCAAGCCATCTTGTACGAAAAAACCATGCAATTGGCCATGGACGAAATCGAAGGCATTTCCGCCTCCGACCACGAATCGCTTTTCAAACGCCAGGGGCTTGTACTTCAAATGATTTTGGCCTTGAAGCAAATCTGCAACCACCCAACCCAATTCCTGAAAAACGGGAAGTTCGATGCCTCGCTTTCAGGAAAAACGGAGCTGTTGTTCGAGTTGCTCGAAAGCATTGTCGATAGTGGCGAAAAAGTATTGATTTTTACACAGTTCAGCGAAATGGGAAAATTATTGGAGCGCTTTATTGAAGAGCGTTTTGGCGAAAAACCGATGTTCTATCACGGCGGTTGTAGTGTGAAACAGCGTGAGGAAATGGTCAGCCGTTTTCAGAATAACCGTGCCGATAAAATTTTCCTGCTGTCGCTCAAAGCTGCCGGAACCGGGTTGAACCTCACCGCCGCCTCGCATGTTATCCATTACGATCTTTGGTGGAACCCGGCAGTTGAGAACCAAGCTACCGACCGCGCCTATCGTATTGGGCAAAAGAAAAATGTGATGGTACACCGTTTTATCACTAAAAACACTTTTGAAGAGCGGATCGACGAAATGATCCAGAAGAAAAAACATTTGGCCGATATGACCGTTGCCACTGGCGAAAATTGGATTGGTAAACTCAGTAACAAAGAGTTAAGGGAAATTTTTGGGTAGGAGGCGTATTCAGTTTTAGATACAGAATCGGAAAGTCTCAATGAATATTTTATCTTTGGATAGAAATTGCAATTAGATTAACTTTTGTACAATGAAGACTTTAACCATTGATATTGTAAACGATAAGGCAATTAAGCTTTTGCAGGATTTAGAATCCCTGAAACTTATCCGTGTTCACCCGGAAAAACCATCTTTGGAAACACAAATCAATTGGAAAACAAAATTCAAAGGGTCAATGCAGAAACAACCGCTGAGTGAAGTTGATAATCAATTAAATGACCTCAGGAACTCATGGGAATAAAATACCTCTGGGATACGAATACAGTAATTTACTACTTGCAGCAGCAGTTCCCGACTGCGGCTGAGAAATTTATAGATGATTTATTGAACGAGGATTTACCAACAATTTCTGTTATTACAGAAATTGAACTCCTTTGCTGGAAGACTGCTACTGAAAAGGATTTGAACGTTTTGAATGGTTTTATCAGCAATGCTTTGGTGATAGAACTCGAACAGGCAATAAAACTAAAAACTGCTGAAATCCGCAAAGTTCATCGAATTAAACTTCCTGATGCAATTATCGCTGCCACAGCTATGGTTTATGGACTCGCATTGCTTACCCGAAATATAGAAGACTTCAAAAACATTACCGGATTGGATATCATAAGTCCATGGGAAATCCGTAAATGAACCGATTGTTGATCTTAGAAAGTTAATTCAAT
>JANXYV010000176.1 GCA_025355875.1 Prolixibacteraceae bacterium
CTTCTGCTGAATCCTTTAACGCTAAAATAAAAGCTTTCAGAGCAACTCAGAGAGGAGTTACTGACATCCCATTTTTCTTGTTCCGTCTATCAAATATTTATGCTTAACAAACATCCGCCCACAACAATATCAACTGATCCAGTTTATATGCTCTGATTCGCATGAAAGTAAAAAAGAAAACCTTCGGTTCGACTTCCATCGAACCGGAGGTTTTCTTTTTTCAAATTCCCGAAAACTAACTTTTGGTCACCTGCAATCCGGTGTTGGAAACCCTGAAGTCGACCAGTCGGGCCCGATTGTTTATTGGATTTGCCGAGAATTCCTGTTTAATGTAAGCAACTGCTTTTTCATCTTTAGCAATAATCAGCATAAATCCTCCACCACCAGCTCCCAAAAGTTTGTGCCCAACCATCCAAGGCGAAATCTGATCTATAATTTTTTGAATTTCAGGAGTATTGGTTCCTGAATCTAATTTTTGGTTCAATTGCCAGCTGCGAAGTATGCTCCTGCCAAATCCTTCAAAGTCTTTTTCTGATATGGTACGGCTTGTGTTCACGGCATGCGATTTCAATTCTTCAAGCAAAGCCAGGTGTTTGGCCGAATTCAGGAACATTCCCCGCACAATGTCGGCAAGAATGCTTTTTGCCACTCGGGTAATACCGGTATAATACAGCAATATACGGTTTTTGTACAACGGATCGGTGAAAAGTGTCTCGGGAAGCCATTTGATGACTGGAGTTTGAAGTTTTCCGGGTGTGGTTTCCAGAAGTTTGATCCCTTCTAAAATTCCGCCAAACTGATCTTGCCAGCCACCACCAGTGGTCAGGAGTTGTTCGAGAGCAAGCGTCCGCCTCCCAGTTTCAATTTTATCCCATCCCAGGCAACAAACTTCGGAAATCGTTCCAAGAACGGTGGCTGCCAGGATAGAACTTGTGCCTAGACCTGAGCCTTTTGGAACTGCTGAAAGGATAGAGATTTCAAGCCCGCCCCCGGAATCAGAAAGCTGATGATGTAATGAATTGAATTTCCGATGTGAAAATTCCGGAAGAAAACCGGCCAATGCCAGTGCAGCCTTTGGAATTGCAAATGGTGAACCAATATTGTGAAATGCGCTCAGTTCTTCGAATGTGGTAATCGTTTCCTGAGCTCCCAAATCGATTGAACGAATAATGAATTCGGGCTTTTCAGAAGCTTTGATGTAACAGTGCAGAGGTGGCTGGCCATTTAATTCTACCGCCAGGTTTACCACTTTGCCTCCATATAAAAAACAATAGGGTGGGGTGTCGCTCCATCCTCCAGCCAAATCGAGACGGATCGGACTTCGTCCCCAGGCAATCTGATCAGAATAAAGTTGAATCTTTGGATCGACCAGATGATGGTGAAAATAATCGAGTACGGAATCTCGCAGGTAGTGGAAGGCCAGTTTTTCTTCCGGCATAAACTCCTTTCCGCGCCGGCGTTCCACGCTTGCACGAAACATGTGGAAGTGAATAGGCAGCCAATCCGAGTTTTTTGCAGGAAGAGTTTCAGGCAAATCCAGATTTTCTTTTACAAAATCGTTGGCCAGTTTATCCAGGTCCAATTGGTAAAAAACTGAATTGGAATAATTGCGGGCAATAGCCGGGATTGCCTTCATGCGGTGCGCGGCAGCTTGCTTTTCGAGCAGAGATATCTGGCTGAGCTGTCCAATTTCTTCGGCGCTTACCCTTAGCGAACCGAGCCAAAGTTTTGCAAACTCAGGCTCCGGATTGGGCTGAAAGTCAAAAAGCCACTGAAGAAATTTGTCATTGATCTCCTCCGGTTTCATCACAGGAAACAGCGGCAAAAACTGGATGTCAGTTTCAGGATTAATTGGGTCGAAAGCGCCGGATAAACCGTGATTTATTAGCCAATCTGATAGGGAACAACCCATGAAACAGGTGGTTTTGCTTTGGAGATTTCCCCTGAAAGTATCTGAAAAACCGTAATTACGAACGATGATTTCCTCTTCGCTGATTGGCTGAATATCGAGACAATTTCCATGGTGCAGGTGAATATTCCAGTTGTTTTCGGGGATATTGGTCAGTGCATGGTTTTCAGTTAGTTTCCATGATGCGGGAATCGACGAATTTTCGATCCAGATATTGGTGTGCCCGGAACTCAGGGCAGTACCAACGTTTGCATTCAGTACAAAAATGCTTGGATGGGGCTTGATTTGCCGGTGCCAGATTTCGCGCTGATCGGTGATCCGGTTCTGGATGGCCAAATTGGAACTGATCAGTTCTGACGTATTTCCCAAATGGTAAAATTCTCCGCCCTCCAGGTTGACCAATGTAACTTTTAGCTGATTAATTTCATCGTCATGACCGATTGGATTTTGCCCCAACGAAGCGCCAAAATCGGTGTACAAATCATAGAAATCTGGCGATTGATTTTGATATTTACTTTCTTGCCAACCCGAGCGGTTCATCAGAATCCTGACGGCCTTCGGACTCAGCAACCAAATGCCGATGTCCATCAGGAAATAATACTCATGGATAAGTTCTTTAATATTTTCAGTCGAAGGCTTCTGCAGCATGAACTGCAGTTTTCCGGGAGTTTCGTGACTTGCAAAAAATACTCCGTGGTTAGTTGCTTTTTCAGGTTCAAGCCACATTCCGAAGCAAACGATGTCAGCATCCGGAATTTCAGGAATGTTCTTTCCTGAAAAGATCAGCGTATCACCACTGGCCACCAGGGTATTGAGGTTTTCAGGAGCCCGCTCAAGAATCTGATCGAATAAAGGGGTCTGTAGATGAATCAGCCGTTGATTGAGCTGTTGTCCGCGAGACCAGCGAAAAACAGGCATTGGCAGTAAACTTTTTCCTAGAGCGGCATAGGCTGGAAGCCGTCGGCTCTGTCCACCGGCATGAATCAATACCCGCTTTTCTTTTTGAAGCCAATCTTCAAAATTCAATCCTTCTTCCTGATGATAACTTTCTGTAAGTAGATGTCCTGTTCCGCCGCCAGACCCTAACCTTTTTCCTTCAGGATCAGAGGATACAAACCAATCGTGAGGCGGTAATCCTGCAATCTGATGAAAATGTGAAATAACTTTGGGGGGAACCGAAATGAGATGTTTCATAAGAATAAATTAGCAGGCATTATTGCTTCAAATACCAATGATACAATCTCTTGATTCCTTCTTCAATTTCAATTTGGTGATGCCATCCCAGTGCATGAAGTTTGGATGGATCGGTCAATTTACGCAAAGTGCCGTCGGGTTTCGAAGAATTAAAAACAAGTTCTCCAGAGAACCCTATAATTTCTCTGATCAATTTCGCAAGTTCACGGATCGAAATTTCAATCCCAGTTCCGATGTTGATATGTGTATTGCGGATTTCTTCAGAGTCAGAAGCATTTTGTATTTTGTTTGCCAAGGCAAGTTGTTTGAAATCCACATTTTCCATCAGGAATATGCAGGCATCTGCCATTTCTTCGCTCCAGAGGAATTCTCGCATGGGAGCTCCGGTTCCCCAAATCTCGACAGAAAATGATTTTTCAGCTGTGGATTGGTTTTCGCGGATTCCGTATTTGGAGAGGATGGCTAAAATTTCTTCAGACTGATTCTTTCCGGAGATTCCTTCAATCGGGCGTTTGTTCAGGTCTTCATGAATTGCCTCCCAATTGTTTTCTTCCAAACATTTTCCCAGGTGCATTTTCCGGAGCATGGCAGGCAAAACATGAGATTTTTCAAGATCGAAATTATCGTTGGGACCATATAAGTTCGTGGGCATCACCGAAATAAAGTTAGTGCCGTATTGTAAATTATAACTTTCACAGAGCTTGATTCCTGCGATTTTCGCAATGGCATAGGGTTCGTTGGTATATTCCAGCGGATCGGTCAACAGGCAATCTTCAGTCATGGGTTGAGGCGCATCACGTGGGTAAATGCAGGTACTTCCGAGGAAAAGAAGTTTCTTGACATTATTCAGGTAGGCCGCATGAATTACGTTATTCTGAATCATCAGGTTCTCGTATATAAATTGTCCGCGATAGGTATTGTTTGCTACAATTCCACCCACTTTGGCAGCTGCAAGAATCACATATTCCGGTTTTTCCTTTTCAAAGAAAGCGTTAACCTCTTTGGTGTCCATCAGGTTTAATTCGTCAAGAGACCTTCCAATCAGGTTTGAATAGCCTTTTGACTGAAGGTTCTTCCACAATGCCGATCCAACAAGCCCAAGATGGCCAGCTACATATATTTTGCTTATCTTTTCCATCTATTCAAAATAGTTCAAAGTCCTGTATCCGCCTTCTTTCAGCCATGCGTCTTTTTTCATGAGCTTGACATCCGATTGCATCATGTCAGAAACTAAAGCCTTCAAATCATATCTGGGTTCCCATCCTAATTTCGATTTTGATTTGGAAGGATCGCCAATCAGCAGGTCAACCTCTGTTGGCCGGAAATATTTCGGATCGACCGCCACTATTGCTTTTGGTTTTTTCCCTTCAACCAAATCCGGATTCATGCGGGCTTTAATTCCAGCCAGATAATGCGATCCGACTTTATCAACAAAGAGTTTTTCGTCGAGGGAGATCAGAAAACCCTTTTCATCCGCACCTTCACCATTAAAAGCTATTTCCAGTCCAATTTCAGTACAGGCCATCTTAATGAAATCCCGGATGGTAGTCGTAATTCCGGTAGCAATGACATAGTCGTCAGGCTGATCCTGTTGAAGGATGAGATACATGGCTCTCACATAATCTTTGGCATGACCCCAGTCGCGCCTGGACGAAAGGTTTCCCAGGAAAAGTTGATCCTGCATTCCAAGCGCAATCCGGCTCAGTGCACGTGAAATTTTGCGGGTGACAAAAGTCTCACCCCGGATCGGCGATTCGTGGTTAAAAAGGATCCCGTTGCTTGCGTGCATTTGGTAAGCTTCGCGATAATTTACAGTAATCCAATATGCATACATTTTGGCAACTGCGTATGGCGACCGTGGATAGAATGGAGTCCTTTCAGTTTGCGGAACCTCCTGAACCATTCCATACAATTCGGAAGTTGAAGCCTGATAGATACGGGTTTTGTTTGTCAATCCGAGCAAACGGACAGATTCCAGTATCCGGAGAGTTCCCAAACCGTCGGTATTTGCGGTATATTCGGGTGTTTCGAAACTGACCGCCACATGACTCATGGCAGCCAGATTGTAAATTTCGTCGGGCTGGGTTTCCTGAATAATTCGGGTAAGATTCATACTGTCGGTCAAATCGCCGTAATGAAGCCTGAACTGCTGGTTCTCAACATGAGGATCTTCATAAATATGATCAATGCGATCTGTATTAAACAAGGATGCACGGCGTTTTATACCGTGCACCAAATATCCTTTTTTCAGCAAATATTCGCTTAAATAAGCTCCATCTTGTCCTGTAACTCCGGTAATCAATGCGGTTTTTTGTGTCATATTTATGTTTTTTTTATTTATGCAAGATTAAAATAAAAAATTATGCATTCCTTTCCTAAAAATCGAAAGCTACTTTGATTTTTCGCTTTTCGAAACCTGTATGCTGAATTTTTTCATCCTTCGGATTAATGAATCACGAGTGATACCAAGCAGTTCGGCTGATTTATTCTGGTTGTAGAATTTTTCTTTCAAAGCCAGGCGAATTAGGTTCAATTCATTTTCCTCCAGGTTAAAATTAACCTTTTCTCTCTGGGCTTCAGGTTCAGATTGTATTTTAGTCTGAAAATCATTGGCCGTAAGTGTATCACCTTTGCATAGAATGATGGCCCGTTCAATCATGTTTCTAAGTTCGCGAACATTCCCCGGAAATGGATAGTTTTTTAAATTGGCTATCGTATCCTTTCCTATCTGTGGAATAGGTTTGTTCAGTTTCCGGGCAAATTCAGAGACAAAATATCTGAGCAGTGGTTCAATATCATCAATTCTTTCCCGGAGTGGAGGAATATGGATATGTATGGTATTCAGCCTGTGAAGCAGATCAAGTCTGAATTTTTTCTCCTCAATTAATTGGTCAATATCGTGGTTGGTGGCGGCAATGATCCTGAAATCAGTTGAAACCGGATCAGTTTCACCAACTCGGGTTATGGTTTTTTCTTCAATGGCGCGCAATATTTTAGCCTGAAGATTAATTGGCATGTCTGCAATTTCATCCAGGAACAAAGTTCCCTGATCGCTCACCTCGAAAAAGCCTTTTTTGTCATTGATGGCTCCGGTAAATGATCCCTTTTTATGTCCGAAGAATTCACTTTCAAGCAGCGAATCGGTAATGGCACTGCTGTTTACAGCGCAAAAAACATTATCCTTGCGATCGCTTTCGTAATGGATAATCCGAGCAATATTTTCTTTTCCGGTACCACTTTCACCGGTGATCAAAACGCTTGTATCTTTGTATTTTGATGCGGTTAAAGCCATTTCCAGTACATCCTTTATCTGATGACTTTCACCAATGAATTCACGTTTAATTTTCTCCTGAAGGGTTCTTGATATCAATGAATTCTTCTCTTCCATAGTTTTAATAACACGGTGAAGATCAATAAACTTGCGAGTTCGCTGGATGGCAATTTGTATGTCGGTATGACGGAACGGCTTCTTCAGATAATCAATCGCACCATTTCTTAAGGCAGTAATTACGGTTTCCATATCACCATGCGCCGAAACAATAATTACTTCAAGCTTTGGATAATTTTCTTTGACTTCCTTAAGTATATCAAGACCGCTAACCCCCTTTAATCGGACATCCAGAATCAGCAAGTCAATATCCTGGTTTTTTAAGATAGTCCGACCCTTTTGAACGTTATTTGCAGTATACGAAATATATCCCTGGTTTTGGAGAAATTCTTCTATTTCATCGGTAAAATTTGTTTCATCATCGATTACGAGAACTTTCATCTGAGCATTCAGTTGAGGATTTTCGGATTTGCCTGAATTACTAAACATGATTCAATGTTTTTATGGGTTATTCATTCGTTGTTGAAAATGATTTTCATTTTTGTTTATAATATTGACAACTAGTTTGTTGCATTTTAATGGATTGGAATTTTTATTTGTATGGTTGTTCCGGATTGAAGTTTACTTTGTATTCCAATATCTCCGCCCAATTCTTTAATTATTCCATAGGAAATTGACAGACCCAACCCTGTTCCACTACCCGGGGGTTTGGTCGTATAAAAAGGGAGGAGAACTTTATCAACATCTTCAGGTTTCATTCCGATACCATTGTCTGTAATTTCAATATAGATTGCATGGTCAATTATTCTGGTGAATAAATCAATTCTTTGTCTGAATTTTTTACCCACTTTCTTCTTTTTTTCGTCAATTGCGTCTTTTGCATTAACCAGGAGATTTAAAATGACTTGCTCGAAACGGTAAGGATTGCCTTTAATGGCTGGTATTTCCCGATCAGGAATGAAGGACAGGAAAATATCTTGGTGGTGCATCTGTTCCGAAATCATAGAAATACAATTGTTGATGCTATTGTTGATTTCAAAGGTCGTTTGCGCAAAATCCTCCTGATCCCTGGCAAATGTCCTTACATGATCTATTATTTTCTTAATCCTTGAAATATTGTCGAAGACCTTATTTATTTTTGTTTTTAAATAGATTTCCGTGATAGTCTTGTTTTCTAAAGAAACAACAATATTGTCAATTATCAACGAAATTGTATTTAGAGGTTGGTTAATTTCATGTGCCATTCCGGTTGCCAATTCTCCAATTCCAGACATTCGCTCTGAATGACGAAGTTGTTTCTCGATCAGTTTTCGTTCTGAAATATCCCTGATAACAGCCATAAAAGCTTTTAGTTCACCATTATTCCCTTTAATTTGGGAGGAACTAATTTCGCCGGTAAACTCCGATTTATCAATTCTGGAAAGTTTAATTTCAAGGTTTTGGGCCATTCCTTCATGAACAGTAGCTTTAAATATTTTTGCCAATGACCTTCTCGATGCCTTAGGAATGAATTCGCTAAAATGGTTTCCTTCAATATTGTCATCACTATTTTTAGCAAATAAATCGATTGCAATGTTGGAGGCTTCCTTGATTATTCCATCCAAACTGATGATTATGATCCCATCCGGTGAGGTTTTTAACAGCGAATGATATAAATCCTCCGATTCTTTCAAGGCTATCTGTGCCGTTTTCTGATCGGTAATATCCACCATCGAAAGCAGGCATTTTTGTTTGTCGTCGATCAAGGCACCTTCCAAGTAGATGAAAGTTGTTTTTTCATCCATTTGCCTCAGCCTGATTTCGATGCCAGATTGGGTATCGGTTTCAAATACCTGAAAAAGAAATTCATCCAAATCTGAAAGCATTTCAGAAGAGATGAATTCTTTAAAGTTACGATTAATCAGATTAGAGGGCTCTCCACCAAAGAATCTGGCGCCTTTGAGATTAATATCATGTATACTTCCTGATCTGCAAATGGTAAAGTATCCGGTTGGAGCAAAATCATACAGTTTGGTGAATTTTTTTCTGGACTCGTCAGTTTCCGACTGGGCTTTTTGGAGTTGAATATTTTGAAGTTCCAGTTCTTTTTGCTTCAGTTCAAGATCGGCTTTTGATTTTTGCAGTGATTCCTTGTTTGCGATCATCTTTCTCTTCTGAAGGTCCAGTTCAAGAAAGATCTTTACTTTGCTTATGAAAACTGTTTTATTTATTGGTTTTGTCAGATAATCAATTGCACCATTATCATACCCTTTAAACATCTGAATCTCATCTGAGAAATAAGCCGTCAGGAAAATGATGGGCACAACATCCCTATTTTTTAAATCCTGAATGTGTTTGGCAAGTTCAAAACCGTCCATTTCAGGCATTTCAATATCAAGTATAGCTAAAGCAAAATCATTCTGATTAATTAAAGTTAGCGCCTCATTCCCGGAAGTTGCCATAAAAACCTCAACTTCAATGTTCCGAAGAATTGCTTTTAGAACTGATAGATAAAAGGTATTGTCGTCAACAATTAGAATCTTGGATGTTGTTCTGTTCATTATACCGCTAATGTTATATTAATCTGTTGAATCTTGAAATGGAATTTTGAAAATAAATTTACTGCCAGTTCCTTGTTCGCTTTCAACCCAGATTGTTCCATTGTGTTTGTCGATAAACTCTCTGCAAAGGATCAGTCCAAGTCCGCTTCCAACTTCATCTGCTGTTCCGGGTAGTGAAACTCCTCCATTTATCTGAAAAATCCTCTTTCTTGTTTCTTCACTCATACCAGTTCCCATATCCGAAATCATCACTTCGATCTGATCATTTTTTTCTATTGCATTGACGGTAATCATTCCTCCCGGGTAAGAATATTTTATAGCATTACTAATCAGGTTTCTGAAAATGGACGTTATCATATTGGTATCGGCAAACACCTTCTGTTCATCAGAGACCAGAATATTCAGATCAATTTGCTTGACTTGCAATGCTGATCCTAAAGTTTCTTCAACACCCCGGATTATGGGCAGAAGTTTCTGGATGAATGGCTGAAATGATATATTACCTGTCTGAATTTTAGCCCAAACCAAAAGGTTATCCAATAACTTCAGCGTCTTCTGTGCATCAATATTAATAAGCTTAAGATAACTTTTCTTTTCTGAATCATTCATCACATCAAATTGATTTTGCAAAAGATCTAGAAATCCAAGTATGCTATTAAAAGGGCTACGTAAATCATGAGCAATAATTGAAAAGAACTTATCTTTGGTAGCAACCAGGTCGGTCAGTCTTTTTTCATTTTCCGCCAAACTAGTAGCCAAAGCCCTGAATTTTTCTTCACTTTTGCGTAAATCCTCTTCTATTTTTTTTCGTTTTGTAATGTCGTTTACAATGAGTTGTAGAGCAGGCAAATCGTGGAATTTTGCGGAGGTAACAGTGATTTCAGCATCATATTCCGAGCCGTCAGGTCGCACCAGTTTATCTTCAAATGTACCAACAGATTTTCCATCAGCAACTTCCTTAAATTTCTTTAATACCTGCTTTTTTGATTCCGGATGAATAATTTTCTCTACATTTTCACCATCCAGCTTTGATTCAGAATTTCCACATAATATCATTTTTCCAGCCAAATTTACGAAAGCAAATTCATTATCCTGAAGAATGGCCACCCCTGATGGAATTGATTGAATCAGACCCTGAAACTGTTCTTCCTTTTGTCGGAAGTTTTCTTCGGTTAACTTATATTTGGTAATATCCTGGATAGTCCCATAAGAACGGATTGGGTGCCCTTCCTGATCAAAATCAGTATTGCAAATTTCGTTGATCCATTTGATCCGGCCATCATCAAAAAGTAACCGGTAGTTGATTTCCATCGGCTTAAATGTTTTCTTCAGATTTTCCTGGGTCTGATTTTTTAAATCCCGATCATCAGGATGCACCATTTCAATGAAACTGGCGTAATTTGCCCCATACTTTCGGGCATCTAATTCAAGTATCTCAAAGACTCCATCCGACCATATCAATTGGTTGTACTCCTGATCTAGAAACCAACGTGCCATATGGGCATTTATCTGAGATTTTTTTAAGAATTTCAAATTAATTTCCTCATCACGCGGATCGGCAAACACGATCTCATATGGTTCTTGTTCTGGCAAAATACTCAGTTCAGGATCAATTGGTGACAAATTTTTGTTTTTAAGTTTTTTCATGATGCAATGTAATTAATCCGGTTAAAATTTTGTGTTTGGTAGCTGCAATTCAGTATTTTAATTTACGAAAAAAATGGATTCAGGAAATGAAAAATGTTCAGTTTTTCGTTCCGTCAATGATTCTGCAATGAATTAAATCGTCAATATTCGAAATGATAGGTTCTGCAATGAATATTTTATACAAAAGTTGAGTCGAAAGAATGGCTGCAATCGCCATCTGATCCACTTCTGCTACTATGTTTTGTCGCCTTGTTTTGGCGATCAGAGCATCTACTTTGATAAGGTTAAATATTCCAAATGATTTCAACAAATCTGCTGAAAGTACCTCGTTGATATAATTTGGAGCTCCGTCTTGACCAAGAATACTTGCAATGGGCGCACGGTATGGTTGTTTTGGTCTGTTCGTAATAGAATTTGGTATTTTTCCCTGACTTAGTTTTTTCAGGATAAACTTTTCATTCAAGCAATTTAGTTTCTGATTGTCTGGCAATTGGGAACAAAACTCGATAACGCGGTAATCCAAAAACGGATATCTCCCCTCGACGGAATTACCCATTGCCATCCGGTCGCCTTGAGAGGATAGCAAATATCCTGACATGAAGATCGTTGCCTCGAGATATTGAGATTTCGCCAAATCGCTCCATTTTTCAAAATGGTCAGGCAGGGTCTTGTAAACTTCATTGATCGGGTTATCGTTCTTTATTCTGTCAGCAAAATCGTCAGAAAGAAAAGACTTAATCCGGCTTGTGTTATTCCAACGCAGAATATGCGAATAGAGCGGGTCATCTGTTTCGTTCAGCTTATAGCCAAAGAACATTTTTAATGCAAAGTCAGGAGCGTCTTGCAGACGCTGCAGATAAGGATATAGTTTTGTCAACAGTTTGGGCCTGGATTTCGAATTTGGCTCATTAGCCCAAAATCTTCTGATTTTTGCTTCTTTGAAGATGTTATAACCTGCCAGAAATTCATCGGCACCTTCTCCAGTTATGACTACTTTGATGTTACTTTCACGAACCTTCTTTGAAAGCAGAAACATGGGAATCGGCGATGTGCGCAATATCGGAAATTCGGTATGCCATACTGTTTCAGCAAAATTGTCTGCTATTTCGTCGGTTGTGCAAGTGAAGGCTGTGTGATTGGTGTTAAAAAACCTGGCAGCCTCTTCCTGATAGGCAGTTTCATCAAATGCTTTATCTTTGAAACCAATCGAAAAGGTATTGAGTACTTGTGGATCAATATCTTTGATGTATGCAGTGGTTACACTCGAATCTAAACCACCACTTAAATAGGCCCCAACAGGAACATCTGCTTTTAACCGAATCTTCACTGCATCATGTAATAATTCATCGAATTCTTCGAGAGAATCAGACAGGGTAGTGGCTTGTAATTCTTCTCGCGAAGGAAAGTTTAGGCTCCAGTATTTCTCAAATTGAATTCCTTCTGAATTCACGCACATAAAATGCCCTGGCTGTAATTCGAAAATATTTGTAAATGGAGTTTTTGGAGTCAATGTGGTCCAGAAAGTAAAAATTTGTGCCAGATTATCCGGATTGAGAGATCTTTCAATCTGATCGAGGGAAAAAAGTCCTTTTATTTCTGAACAAAAAGCAAATGCACCATTTTGCGACCAGTAAAACAAAGGCCGGATGCCAACCCTGTCGCGGGCAAGGAACAACTCTTTCTTGACCTTATCCCAAATACAGAAAGCAAACTGACCATTAAACTGTTTCAGACAATCCGAACCATACAGGGCAAACATCTGAACAACCACCTCTGTATCACAGTTTGTTTTAAGTCGTATCCCTTTCTTTAGCAAATCGGTTCTTAATTGCGGAAAGTTGAATATTTCGCCATTATAAACTATCCAGAATCGCTCGGTTTCATCTGCCATAGGCTGCTGCCCGGATGATAGATCAATGATGCTGAGCCGGACACTGCCAATTCCAAGATTCCGGTCCAGATAAATTCCACTTTCATCGGGTCCACGGTGCCGGATCAAAGAAAGCATTTTCTTCACATTTCTTTCGGTAGAAGGCTCTTTTATCGATTGGTAGTTATAAACTCCAGCAATTCCACACATAATTTTATTTTTCTTTCACCAAATCGGAAAATATCCGACAGGTTGATCTGTTTTGCTCCTGAAAACTTGGCAGTTATGAACTGATCATTCTTTTCAGTTCTTTTTTATCAATCTTACCATTACTGCTTTTAGGCATTTCCTGTACAAAAACTATTTTTTGAGGTACCATAAATGGTTCTAGTTGCGACATACAATTTCGTTGAATTTCCTTGTCATTAATTTGTACCTGATCGTGCAGAGTGACATATGCTACAATCGCTTCACCCAGAATGACATCAGGAATACCAAAAACTGCTACTTCTTTAATTCCTTCAATCTTGTAAATGACGTTCTCAACTTCTATCGGACTTACTTTCTCTCCCCTTGTTTTAATGATATCATCATTTCTTCCCTGAAAGTACAAGAAACCTTCTTCATCCATTTTGAATAAATCATGGGCACATAAAATCCGTTCTCCGGGCAAAAAGCCAGGTTTTAACATGTCATTGCTTAATTCTTCGTTATTCCAATAGCCAGCCATAACATGAGGTCCACGAACATGAAGAATTCCTGTTTCGCCGTGAAATACCGGTTTGCCATTGTCCGATAAAAGAAATACCTCAGTACCTGGAATTGCCTTGCCGACAGAATTTGGTTTTTCATCAATTAATTCAGGCTCCAAATAGCTGACCCTTTTACATTCCGTCAAACCATACATTTTAAAAATCAGTGCATTAGGGAATATTTTTTTTAATTCAGAAACAAATTCTTCAGGAAGTGCCGCAGCAGTGTTGGTTATTTTGGTGATACAATCAAATTTAATTCCTGTCTTTTTATGAGTAGCAATCATCATTGCATAGATAGAAGGTACCCCGGGGAAGACGGTCGGTTTTAATTTCTCAATATGCCGGAATATGGTTGGCGGAAAATTAAACGACTGTTCTATAATAAGAGTTCCTCCTATGCTTACAGACATTAAAAGCTGGTAAAGCCCGTAGTCAAATGCCAAAGGCAGAACAAGCATGATGCGTTCGACTTCGGTCAACCGCAAATATTCAATGAGACTCCATGAGGTAAAAACCATGGATTGGTGAGTCATCATAACACCTTTGGGAAAACCGGTACTTCCAGAAGTATAGATCAGTGCTGCCAGATCATTCGGGATGATCTTCGGTAAGACAGTATTTTCGTAGGTTTTTAAGAGGACTTCATCAAAATCAGTAGATTCAAAAATCGTATCATGTTGCAATTCCTTTTTTCCTGAAAGAATTATCTCACTTACCTCATTTGGACCTTCCAAAGACTGAGACAATTCATGAAGAAGCTGACTTTCTGAAATTACTCCTTTCGCTCCACAATCATTTAAGATGAAGTTAAATTTGTTCGCTTTAGTTTGAGGATTAACGACCAAAAAAACACCGCCAGCAAAGGTAATTCCATAAATGGATACAATGCATTCCCAGGAATTATTCATGAAAATGGCCACACGATCACCTTTTTGAATTCCAGAATCAACCAGGTGGAAAGCTAATTTTTCAGCACTTTCCTTTAGGTCGGTATATGAAAACTCCTTTTCCTTAAAGATTGCACAAGTTTTTAATGGATGGTTCTGATAAGAGAACTCCAATGCTTCCCCCAATAAGCGTTGCGGTCTGGAGATCATATATTTGCCTCTGCTTGTTTAAGTTGATAAACAATTTGCTAACTGGATCTTGCGTGAAACGAACTGAGCGATAGCATCGATTGACTCAAAGTTTGCTTCAATAAGTTCATTATCAGTAGCTGAAATTGAAAAACTATCTTCAATGAAATCAATGATCGAAATAAAACCCATAGAATCCATAATACCCTGGGCAAAAATAAGAGTATCATTCTGAACCTGTTCAGCGGGAATATACGAAGTATTTATGATAAATTGTCTGACTTTCTCTTGAACCTGATGTAAATTATTCATAACTTTTTGATTATCATTTATATAAATTGATTACTATTTTTGAAATTAATAGGTAATTGCCGCCATTCTTAAATATTCAGTTGTCTTTTGCTTCCTCCTTAGATTATTGTAAATTAATACTATTTCTTCTGCTTTTTTATTTAAAACCCTTCCAACTTCGTCTGCAGAAATCTCATTTTCTAGGCCATACCAGATTAAATCCATTTCCTGATAAGGCATCTGAAAGAAAAACTCTTCCTGAGTTTGCTCAGCGGTGTACGTATCCGAAGTGGGTGTCCGGTTAATAATTTCCCTGGGGATCTCTAAATATTCAGCCAATTGATATACCTGGGATTTATATAAATGTGCAATAGGCATAATATCGGCCCCGCCATCACCATTTTTTACAAAAAAACCTTGTTCAACTTCATGCTTGTTAGGAGTGCCAATCATAGCATAGTGCATACGTTCAGCATGATAATACAACATCGACATTCTCGAACGCTGTTTAAAATTGGATGCAGCTACAATCTGAAGATATTCCTTAACCGGCAAGATTTTTCTTTTTTCAATTCCCTCCCAGTTGATGATTGTGATCGAGAAAACCGGAGGTAAAAACTGACTCAATCCACTATGGTTGATCCCAATTTTCATCTTGTAATCTTTAGGATTATATTCCGGAAATACATTGGCAACTGCGGCATCTCTTCGTTCATAACAACCAAAACCATCCAACGCGCCGGTAATATTTTCTTCAATGGTCTGAACCCCGAATTTATTTGCGAGTTTTAAGGCCAATTCCTTACTTTCAGGGCTGGAATCTCTTTCAGGTAGCATTATTCCTGTAACTTTATCCGCTCCCAGCGCATTTACAGCCAGAGCAAGAGTTACAGACGAATCAATCCCTCCGCTAATCCCGATTACTGCACCTTTTCGTTTCAGAACTCTTAAAATGTCGTCCTTAAGTTTTCCTGAAATTCGGGTTACTTCTTTTTCAACACTTTCAAAGTTTAATATGTTTTCCGAAAATGGTTTTAATGTATTGTTTTTCAGTACCATAGCAATAATACTCTTTAGATTGGGTGGGCAAACAGATTAATTTTATTGAATGTTATGGTTAGAGTTTTCAGAATAAAGGAATCAAACATCATCAGCTAAAAATATTACTTTTAATCAAAGTAAATCCTACTGTTATCCACATTAACTGTTTGATAACACCATTTTTTAACTATTTTCAAGAATAAAGGCATCAAGATAAGTACTTCTCGTCTGGATACTAAAATGTTGGTCATTATTCTTAACGATTCTATGAATGAAATTATTACTAACCTAAACAATGAAGAAATCGGTGAAACCAAAATTTTCAATTGATAACCAATAACAATTCAGCTCGCATAAAGTTAACGTGATTTGGTCGATAAGATTCTTATTTTTGATCATTCAGAAAGCGAGTTTGATAAATGATAACGTACTTTGAAGACTTTCTTTGCAATTCAGAAAAAAGAAAGGAATTAATTTGAGATTCATGAATGGTGCAAAAATTACTTCGACAATAGCAGTTTAGACTTTCCAAGTTCTCAATTTAAAAGTATTTTGATGGAAGCTAATTGTCGAAATTTAGAGAGACATGAGAAATCCCTTATCTTTGGTGCAAACTTACAAGATGACTAATCATAAAATCACTGTTGCCATCGATGGACATTCTTCCTGCGGAAAAAGTACGATTGCCAAAGCTTTGGCTGCCCGACTCGGATATGCTTATATTGACAGCGGAGCTATGTATCGTGCAGTTACCCTGTATGCTATGAGGTACAAACTGGTAAACAGCGGGAACGTGAAAGTACAGGAACTGATCGGTGTATTAACCGAAATTAAGATTGAATTCAAGTACAATCCTTCAACACAAAAGAGTGAAACATACTTGAATGGCGAAAATGTTGAAGATGAAATCAGACAATTGACGGTTTCTCAAAATGTCAGTCCGATTGCAGCAATTCCTCAGATTCGTGAGGCAATGGTTCAACTTCAGAAAGAAATGGGTAAGAATAAAGGAATTGTGATGGATGGAAGAGACATTGGCACGGTCGTTTTTCCAGATGCGGAGTTGAAACTTTTTGTAACTGCCAGGTCTGAAATACGCGCCAAACGCCGCTTTGACGAGTTGACCAATAAAGGTGAAACAGTCTCGCTTGCTGATATTTTACACAATATTGAGGAAAGAGACCGAATTGATTCGACAAGGGAAGCAAGTCCACTTCGAAAGGCTGCCGACGCATTGATTTTGGATAACAGCAACATGAATCAGGAAGAACAATTGGACTGGGTGATGAGGAAAGTAAGGGAGCGATTGGAAGGAAATTTTTAGATATCGATTTGAGGGCATTCAGGCAGCGATATGTTCTTCACAGTGACGTAATAAATATTGAAGGCTATAAAAAGAACAAGTGATCATAGAAATTGACAGAAAATCGGGGTTTTGTTTTGGAGTGGTAAATGCCATCGAGAAAGCAGAAAAGATACTTGAAACAGATGGTTCTCTTTATTCTCTCGGTCAATTGGTTCACAACGAACTGGAAGTCAAAAGACTTCAGGAATTAGGATTGCAAACCATTACTCATCAAGAGTATTTCAATCTGAAGAACTGTAAGGTATTGATTCGGGCGCATGGCGAACCTCCAACTACGTATGAATACGCCGATAAAAACAATATCACATTGATTGATGCAACTTGTCCGGTGGTTTTGAAGCTTCAGAAAAGAGTGAAAAAAGTTTCGGAGTCGATGATTCAGGAAAATGGACAGTTGGTCATATTCGGTCATCAAAATCATGCGGAAGTCGTTGGTTTAGTTGGACAGTCCGAACTTGAACCGATAATAATCGAACGACCTGAAGATTATCAGAAAATCGATCCGGAACGGTCCGTCGTGGTTTTTTCACAAACCACCAAATCTGTTGAAGGATTCAGAAATCTGGCTCAAAAATTAAAGGAACAATCCGTTGCTGGCAAAGTTGAAACTCATGATACCATTTGTCGTCAGGTTTCTGACCGGGTTCCGCACTTGCAGAACTTTGCGGTTCGGTTTGAACGGGTTCTTTTTGTTGGAGGGCTTCGAAGTTCGAATGCGCAGGTACTTTTTGATGTGTGTAAAAAACAAAATGAACAAAGCTATTTCGTATCAACACCCGATGAAGTTCAGCCCGGATGGTTCTCAGGAGTTGAAACAGTGGGGATTTGCGGGGCAACTTCCACACCTCAATGGTTGATGGAAAAGGTCGCCGATAAGATCCGACAATTTTAAGACTTCATTAATCTAATTGTTAAATTTTCGTCGATTGTATTTTCACTAAAATACTTTGACTTACTTTAAACTGAATTTATTTTTCAGCATAAAAAACCGGCCATGGCAATAAAAGATAGTAATTCGGAAGTCTCTTTAAAAAGAAAGAAATTACAAAAAATCGGAGTATTTACTTCAGGTGGTGACGCTCCCGGGATGAATGCGGCCATTCGCGCCGTTACACGGGCTGCCATTGCCAATAAGTTGAAAGTAGTGGGCATTCGGCGTGGTTATCAGGGAATGATAGAAGGTGATTTTATTCCGCTGAAATCAACCGATGTGAGCGGGATCCTTCAATTGGGCGGAACTATGCTGAAAACCGCACGGAGCGCTGAATTCCGAACTGCAGAGGGTCGTGAGAAAGCATATCAGCAGTTGAAAAAAGCCGAAATTGATGCCGTTGTGGTGATTGGAGGCGACGGGTCTTTTACCGGCGCTTTGGTGATGTCGCAGGAATACGACTTTCCGTTTATCGGAATTCCGGGAACGATCGACAACGATATTTATGGAACCGATTATACCATTGGGTACGACACCGCTTTGAACACAGTTGTTGAAGCAGTGGATAAAATCAAAGACACGGCCCGGTCGCATGGACGAATTTTCTTTGTCGAGGTAATGGGCCGTGAGGCTGGGTTACTGGCACTAAACAGCGGCATTGCCTGCGGTGCTGAAGTAATTCTGATTCCTGAAGCAAAAGGCGATTACAACCAGCTGAAGAAATTTTTGGATAAAGGCTATAAAAATAAGGAAACCAGCGGAATCATTATGGTTGCCGAAGGCGATGAGGCTGGTGGCGCAATAAAAATTGCGGAAGAAGTGCGCAAAGAACATCCGGATTTAGATGTGCGCGTTTCGATCCTGGGACATATTCAGCGTGGTGGAAGCCCAACTGCAAAAGATCGGGTGAATGCAACCAAAATGGGAGTTGCAGCAGTCGATGCGCTGCTTGATGATCAAAAAAGCATCATGATTGGCCTTGATAATGAAAAAATTGTTCATGTGCCATTTAATAAGGCTGTTAAGTTGAATCACAGCATCGATACTAATCTGCTCGATATTCAGAAATTGCTCAATATCTAAATATTCAAATTGGCTCTGAAACTGGATCTACTGCTCAATACACTCAGAACACCTTAAGCTTCAATACGGAAATAAGCGATCAGTTTTTTCAGATTTTCTGCCTCTTTGCTGATGCTCGTCGAATTGATAGAAAGTTCGTACGATGATTCTGCATTTTGCTGCGTCACACGGTTTAATTGCTGAATTCCCTGATTGATTTCCTCCGAACTCATTCTTTGTTCGGCACTTGATACTGAAATTTGTTTTACCAGTTCGGCTGTGTGTTCAATATCAGGAATAATGCTGAGCAATTTTTCACCGGTTTCACGGGCCTGCAGTAATCCCTGAGTCGATAATTCGTTGATCTCCTTTGCCGCCAGTTGAGATCTTTCGGCCAGTTTTTTAATTTCAGAGGCAACCACTCCAAATCCTTTTCCCTGGATGCCGTATCTCGATGCTTCGATGGCAGCATTGATTGCCAGTAGATTAGTTTGTTTGGCAATGTCACCAATCACCGAAATCTTCCGGGCAATATTGTTCATCGATAGAATTAATGCCTGAGTTGATTCATTTGCATCCTGAATTCCACTGGCAGCTTTCAATGCAATTCTTTCCGTTTCACGGGCACTTCGGTTATTTTGCTGAATTCGGGAAAGCATCAGATCCATGGCAGTCGATATTTCTTCAGATGATGAAGCCTGATTATTGGCGCCTTCCGAAAGCTTCACCGATGAATTCAACAAATCCAGACTGCTTTCAGCAATGGTATCCGAACTTTGAATGATTTCAGTCATGATGGTGGTTAGTTTGGCCGCCATCAGTGTTAATGATTCGGCCAGATCACCAATTTCATCATTTCGTGAAATTGAAATTTTTGCATTCAGATCACCGGATGAGATTGTCTTCGCAAAATCTACTCCTTTTACGATTGGATCTGTAATTCGGGCCGCTATGAGATAGATGATGACATATAACAGAATTAAACCAAGAACTCCTGTCAGGATGGTAGTAATCAGAACTTTATTCGCCTCTTTCAGGATAACTTCCGTGGGTACTTCGACACCAATAAGCCAGTTAGTTGGCGTATTTCCAATCAAAATAGGTTCGGTGGAAACAAAATATTCCCCGCCATCGCTAGTGTTTTTATACGTGAATGATTTTTCCGAATCTAAATTATTTTCAAAAACCTCATTTTTAAATACCGACGAATCAGCAGCCAATGAACCTATAAAGTTCTTGCCTGTAAGCAAGTTGTTGGTGTGTGCAACAATAATCCTGTTTTTGGAGATAATATAGGAAATTGCTTCTTCGTAAGGTTTGATGCTTGAGATAAGATAATTCATATGTGAAAGTGAGATATCAATTCCGACCATCCCCACAAACTGACCAGCTTCATTTTGAATGGGCGTTAGCAGACTTGTCATCAAAATTCCCTTCATTTCTTTGGTTGACTGATCGTAATAAGGATCAACGATTGTTTCCTTATTCATTCTCCGTACCTGATAATAAGTGGTATTCAACTCCAGATTGGTTGTATCCTCAATTGCTTTTTGGTTAAAGATCTTTCCTCCTTCGCGGAAATAACCGTTCCAAAAACGACCATTTTTCTTTTTGTATGTTTGATCGAGTGCTTTCAATTCCCAATATACTCCAAGCGATAAATAATCCGGATTTTTTCCAAGATTGCTTAAAAGTATCTGATCAAAAAACGCATCACGTTGGGCAGGTTCATATTTTTTATAGTTAGCGAAAATATTTCGCAGGGTGCGGGAAGTTTGCATCATCACATTCAATTCTTCCGATATTTTATTCCGGTTTTCGCGTGTTATGCTTTTTACCAACTCAACCGAATTGGAGTAGGTAATTTTCTTGAGCTGGTAACTGATATATCCTATTGCTACACAGTAAATTATTGTGGCTACACTCAGGATGTACACATTTAGTTTGACTTTGAGTTTAAATCTTCGAAGGCTCATAACCAGATGGAATTAATTATTTCGAAATTTAGTCAGCGTTCAATCACGAAAAACGGGTTGAACGCTGACTAAATTAGAATTATTAATTTGATTTTGTAAATATTCGGGAAAGTTCCTTGTGAAAAGTCGAAAAACCTGGAATTTCACCTCAGCCAAGCATTTTTCGAATTCAATGTTAAAGCGCTTCCGGAAATTTCCAGGTCCATCCGGAAAGAAGTATCTGACAGAGTTTTACAGACCCATCAGGCCTAACACCCGATCGATATCTTCAGGTGTGTCAATGCAATGACTGTCATGCCCGGTAACTGCAACTTTTATTTTAAAACCATTCTCCAGCCAGCGAAGTTGTTCGAGCGACTCTGCAATTTCGAGCGATGAAGGTTTTAATTGCGTGATTTTCTCTAAAATATCACTTCTGTAGCCATACAGGCCTACGTGCCTGTAATACGTGAATTTTTCGTACCATTCTTTTCGGTCAACTCCTTTGATGTATGGAATTACCATCCGGCTGAAAAATAAAGCTTCCATGTTCGAATTCAGCGTCACTTTCACTTCTCCTTCGCTGAAGAGTAAATCATACGAATCGACTGAAGTAACCAGCGTAGCCAGCTCGGTTGCTTCCTCCTGAAGAACATTGGCTAAAAGATCAATTTGAGAAGGGTCTATGAATGGCTCATCGCCCTGAATATTAATTACGTGACTGTATGAAACTCCTGATTTTTGAAGCGCTTCAAAACAACGATCAGTGCCGCTTGGATGTTCCGGTTGGGTCATGAAAGCGATGCCGCCAAACTCTTCCACATGCTTTTTGATCCGTTCATCATCGGTTGCTACAACCACTTCAGCCAGCATTCCTGACTTTTTTGCCTGCATATAGACTCTTTGGATCATGCTCATTCCTTTGATGTCGATCAAAGGTTTTCCGGGAAAACGCGAAGAAGCGTAACGTGCAGGTATAACTCCTAAAATCATCTGGAATCAGGGATTTAGTTCAATTGTATTTCCGTTTTCGAAGGTGAAGTATTTCGTGGTTACTTCATTTCTGGTTGTAATGTATTCTCGGTATAAATCAGAGTAGGCCATACGTTCAGTAATTACTTGCTCAAACACTCCTTTCAAACCAATCATTAGTTCGCACGCTTCACGAACAGCGAAGTTCCCCGATTCAGAACCGGTAACGTAGTCAGCAATCTTGTTTTTAATCACAAACTGATTGAACAAAGGATTTGCCTTGCGCTGGACGAATATCCGAAGCCCGGCCATCTCAGCAAACGAAAGATCAAGCACATCATCAAAAACGAAAGCAATTTCGCCCGGTTTTAGATTGAAATGTTCGCAAAAATGATTGAGCGCATCGGTTTTGTTTGCAATTTTATAATAGCATGCACTGAAACATTCACGCCTGGTCCACGAAAATGAGGCACTGTTTCTTTCTCCTGAAATCACTGCCACACAGGGTATCCGGCGATGAGTCATGTAACCTGAAAACCGCAAAAGGTTAGTTCCCATCGAATCCACTTCGCTGAAAAGGCTGGTTCCGTCTTGATCTTTGGTGCCATTATTAAATACCCCATCCCAATCAAACACAAATGCTTTGATGCCATCCAGTTTGGTGGCAATATTTTCCGGAGGAATCACGAAAATCCCTCCGATTTTTGTAAAGGCGAGTGAGATATGATCGGTTTCAGTCATGAATCGATTTATCCTTTTAAATCCTGAATGTCAAGCATCCCAATAGGGTTACCCTTGCTGGTAACTAAAATTGTATCCACATTGGTTTTTTTGAAAATCGCAGCAGCTTCGTTCAGTAAGGAATCTGCATCCACCGAAATAGGATTGTTATATTTAAAATCGCTCATTTTTTTGTTCAAAAAGTCAGGTCCGCCTGCTGGCAAAGACCTGCGCAGGTCACCATCAGTGAAAACTCCTTTCAACGAACCATTTTGATCAACAATAGTGATGCAGCCGAAACCATATTCAGTCATTTTGATGATCGCATCAGAAAGTTTGGTATCGGCGCTAACCAATGGATTCTGGCCATTCATGGCACCCTTCACTTTGACTGTCATCAAACGGGTATCTGTAATAAACTGATCGTGACCAATCGTGGTGAAATTATTCTCGGTAAGCTGTTTGAGAATCTTCATCGGAACAGTAATGTTATGGACACCCAGATTGATCGCATTCCGGACGTGTTCGGTGTGACGAACCGATGAAAACATGATCTTGGTATCGTATCCGTAGTTTTTCACCGCTGCTACACACTGTTCCACTAAAGTTAAGGCATCGTGCCCCTGATCCTGCAAACGGCCAACAAGGATACAAACATAAGTTGCTCCGGCTTGCATAGCCATGTATGCTTGCTGTAAAGTGTACACCAGATGCAGATTTACCATTATTCCTTTTTTGCGCAACATGGCACAGGCACGGACTCCTTCGAGCGAAACCGGAATTTTGAATACTGTTTTCTTTGGATCCAGCCCCAGAGCCAACTGACGCTCAGCTTCTTTCAAAATTTCTTCAGCGGTACTTCCCAATGCTTCGATCATCAGCACCGGAACAATTTTGGAGATTTTTACGATGGTACCGTCGATATCGGTAATCCCTTCGCGCTGCATGAAGGTAGGAGTGGTCGTCAAGCCGTTGAGGAAGCCTAGTCTAAAAGCTTCTTCGATTTCGGCTACGTTTGCTGAATCAAGATATAGTTCCATAAATTCTGATTTCTAAGTTTATTTTAATTTATTGATAGAATTGTAAAACTGCGATGAAGCAGTTTGCAAAGATTTTTAGCGATATTTTACTTCCAGGAGGTGTATTTCGATGAGCGGTTTCAGAAATTCCTCCAGATCATAGACACAAAGCTGGCTGGCCGCATCACACAAGGCTTTTTCGGGTTCGGGATGAGTTTCAATAAAAATGCCGTCCACACCGGCGGCAACACCCGATCTCGACAAAACCGGCAAAAACTCACGAGCGCCACCCTTTGCATCAGCGCTTGGGATTCCGTATTTGCGGATGGCATGAGTAATGTCAAAAACCACCGGGTATCCCAGATTATTCAAGTGAAAGAAGGCCCGGGGATCAACGATCAAATCGTTATAACCAAATGTATATCCACGTTCTGTTAAAATTACCTGGTCGTTTCCTGCATCGATACATTTCTGCAGGGGATGTTTCATGTTATCCGGAGCCAGGAACTGCCCATGTTTGATATTCACAACCTTACCCGTTTTTGCCGCCGCTACCAACAAGGTTGACTGCATGCACAGATAGGCCGGAATTTGTAATACATCGCAAACTTCGCCTGCAACTTTCGCTTGTTCAGGATAATGAATGTCGGTGAGAATAGGAAAGCCGAACTGTTCTTTTACCCTGGCAAGTATTTTTAATCCCACATCCAAACCCGGACCGTCGTAATATTTCAGACTGCTGCGGTTATCTTTCTGAAAAGAAGATTTATATATGATTTGAATCTTCATGCGTTCGGAAACTTCTTTAAGCTTCTCCGCAGTTTTCATCATGATCAGTTCGTCTTCGATCACACATGGACCAGAAATGACAAACAGATCATTGCTGCCACAATCAATGTTTCCGACTTTAACGATCTTCTTTTCCATGGTTTACAATCTCTTATATAACTCTTTTATTGAATCAACCGTCAACTTTTCCTTCCAATCCGATCCGAGGGCATGATTCCACATGTGCGGCAAATTATATGCTACCAAGGCCATTTCAGTGATTTGTTCGTCAGTCCAGTTTCTGGATAAACCTTGTGGAAGTTCAACGTTATGGTGGGAAAGCATTTTTTTGAATTCGGAAACACTTTCTCCATAAAAATCGTCCAGGTGCTGAAAGGCAATACAATTGGCAAAGCAATGACGCATTTTCAGAATTTTGGAAAGGCCGTATGACAAAGCATGACATGCACCAACTTCGGAATAGGTCAGGCTAAGGCCACCCATCAGGGAAGCAACCATCAACTTTTCATTGTTTTCAGGTGTTTGTCCGCTTCCTTCATTGACGTAAATATCTCTGCAAAGCTTCAAGGCTTGTTCTGCATAGGCATGACTGAAGGCATTATTCAAAATACCGGTTTCAGATTCGATGCAGTGAATATAGGTATCCATGCCGGTGTAAAACCACCAATCGAGCGGAACGGTTTCTGTCAGGTCAGGATCGAGAATGACCTGGTTAAACACTGTCCAGTCACATTTCAAACCCAATTTCTTTTCAGGACCTGTTAAAACAGCTGTCATGGAACATTCCGCACCTGTTCCTGAAATGGTTGGCACGCCCAGATGATAAATTCCTGGTTTTTTAATCAGGTTTAAACCCTGGTATTTGGTCGATGAACCTTCGTTGGTAAACATCAGCGAAACGGCCTTGGCAATATCCATGATGCTGCCACCGCCAATTCCAACCACTCCGGAAGGTAATCCTTTTGAATTCAAAACCGAATCGCGAATCGTGTCGATTTGTTCGGTAGTTGGTTCCATCACATCCACGTCGATGAATAAGATCATATCCTCATTTTTCAGAGGAATGCGGTTTTCCAGCGATTTTCCCTTGAAGTAATGATCGACTACAAAAAGAAAAAACTGATTGTTTTCAACCCGTTTTTCGGCAAGAATGGAGTCCATTTCATCAAAGCTGCCTCTGCCGAAAACTACTTTATCAATATTTTTGAAATTTTTATGCATAAGTAAATGAATTCAGGAAAATACAAATAGATTTTAAATTCAGGAAAATTAACCCTTTTCGGTGGCCAACGCTTTGGTCACAGATTCCGAAATTTTTGAAGCTAAACCGGTCACTTCTTCTATGGTCCAGGTGCAACGGATTCCAAACGAAATTAGCCGCCCGATTACTTGCTGAGATATTGGCAGCTGCAGATGGTTGTAATCCTGTGGTGCACCAACCAGATGAATTGGAAGCTTCGATGCACTGTTCAGGTTTTTCAAATGTTCCCATTGGTTAATGAAATGGTACATATTGGTATGCCAATAATTAAAACCTCCGACACCTGCTTTGTTCAGTTCAACAACCGTTCGCTTTGCCGCTTCAGTATCCGGGAGAAGAAGATTTAAAAATGTTGCAGAATCACCTTTTGGATCAGCTATATGAGCAAATTGGATACCCGGAACCTTTGACAGTTCAGATACCAGAATGGATTTGTTCGTTCTGTTCTTTTCGATAATTCCAGGAACCCTTCGTGTCTGGGCAACTCCGATAGCAGCGTGCAATTCACTGATCCGGTAGTTAAAACCGACGATCGGATGATTCTCCATACCGCGATTGTTCCCGATATGATCATGTCCGTGGTCGGAATATGAATCTGCCAGGTGATAAACTTCTTCGTCATTGGTGACCAGAACGCCGCCTTCGCCTGCGGTGGCAATCTTAAAGAAGTCGAATGAATAACTTCCGGTTTTACCAAACAAGCCAACTGCCGTTCCTTTATAACTCGAACCAAAAGCCTGCCCGGCATCTTCAACGAGTATCAGATTGTGCTCATTCACAACCTTCATAATGGCATCCATGTTGGCCATTCCGCCGCACATATGGACCAAACATATTGCCTTCGTTTTTGGAGTTAGCGCATTTAGGATTCCTTCGGCGCTCAAACACAAGGTTTCATCAATTTCAGCAAAAACTGGTAGAGCACCAACCCATAGAACTGCTTCCACTGAAGCAATATAGGTAAACGGAGGAACAATGACCTCGTCACCTGCCCCAATTCCTGCCGCGGCCAGGGCGGTGGCGATTGCGGTCGAACCACTCGATACAGCATGGGCATAGCGGGCACCGGTTATTTTTTTCACTTCAGCCTCAAATTCCAGTGCTTTCCAATGATTGTTGCGAATATGTTCGTGATTGAAGCGGAATAAACATCCTGATTCCATGACGTCATTCACTTCTTTCCGCTCTTCAGCGCCAAATAATTCTGTACCCGGCATAGTTGCTTGTTTTAAATCGATGCTTGTTGTTAAATAACGGGCACAAAGATAAGAATATTGTACTTCCCGAAAGTGATTTCTATCCACAATCCGGCTACTTTTTAACGAATCGTTCCAAATCCATGGCAAAAAGTGACTTTGCCGGAATAAAATTCAATCGATTTAAGCTGAATTTGAAATTGCCACCTGAAATGCAAAATCAAGCACAACCGACGAAGCAGATTTTCTTTGACATTCTTTGAGGCTTGTATCCGAATCAAAAATCTTTTTCGGTATTTTGCAGCATGATTGAAGATGAACTTTTTGCCGATGTAATCCTGCCTTTGCCTTTCGACTACCGCTTTACTTACAGGGTGCCGTCTGCTTTCCAGCCGAAGATTAAAAACGGGATCAGGGTCGTTGTGCAGTTTGGTAAACGGAAATTTTTTTCGGCATTGGTATACAAGCTCCATCAGGTCAGGCCCGAAGGCGATTTCGAAATCAAAGATATTGATGCTATCCTCGACGATGAACCGATCATTGGAGAGAAGCAACTCCGGCTTTGGGAATGGATTGCCAATTACTATTGTTGTACAATGGGTGAGGTATTCAAAGCCGCCTTACCTTCCGGACTGAAACTCGAAAGCCAGACCAAAGTCAGTCTGAATCCGGATGCAGTTTTCGCGGAGGGCTTGAATGACAAGGAAAATGCAGTAGTTTTGTTGCTCGAAAGCCGTAAAACAGCCACCATTCAGGATTTGAAACAGTTTTTGGGCATCCAGTCGTCGTTTGCCATACTCAAACTGCTGCTCGAAAAAAATGCCGTGATCGTTGAAGAGCAGCTTCGCGAAAGCTATAAACCAAAAAGTCTCTCTTATGTCAGGCTGAATCCTGAATTTGCTTCCGAAGAAAAACTGAATGCTGCACTTGATGCGCTTAAAAAAGCAAAAAAACAAGAAATTCTCCTGAAGTTTTTTCTGGCGGAAACCATGTTTGCCGATCAGCCTCAGACTGAAATCAGTAAAAAAGATTTGCTTGAGTTGGCCGATGCTTCTGAATCGGCCCTGAAAGGTCTGGAGGAAAAGCAGTTTCTTGAAGTATTTCAGAAAGAAATCGGCAGGATCGAACGAGTGCTGAATACAGAACTGCTTATCAAAGAACTTTCAGAAGCTCAGCAAAAAGCTCATGACGAAATTCTTGCCCAGTTTGAAACCCAGCAAACGGTTTTGCTGAATGGTGTTACATCCAGCGGAAAGACTGAAATTTATATCCGCCTGATCGAAGAACAGCTGAAAGCAGGCAGACAGGTTCTGTATCTGGTGCCGGAAATAGGACTGACCACACAGATTATTACCCGGCTGAAAACTGCCTTTGGCGATCTGGCCGGCATTTACCATTCCAAATTTAACGACGCCGAACGGGTTGAAATCTGGTTCAATGTGCTGAACGAAAAAACCGGTAAAACCGGGCAGCAGTACCAGGTGATTCTGGGGGCACGGTCGGCAATTTTTCTTCCGTTTAAAAACCTTGGACTGATTATCGTAGACGAGGAGCATGAGAATTCGTACAAGCAATTCGATCCGGCGCCGCGCTACAATGCGCGCGACATGGCTATTCTGATGGGAAACATCTATGGGGCAAAAGTTCTTTTGGGTTCGGCAACTCCATCGTACGAAACCTATTTCAATGCCCGAAGCAACAAGTACGGCCTGGTCAACCTGACCGAACGGTTTCAGGGAATCGAAATGCCTGAACTCATCACCGCCAATACCCAGGAAGCCCAAAAGCGCAAACAGATGCGCTCGGTTTTCACTCCTGAACTCTACGATGAAATTGCCGCTGCCCTGGTCAATAAGGAGCAGGTCATTCTATTTCAGAACCGGCGCGGCTTTGCCCCGTTTGTTCAATGTGGAAAATGTGGCTGGATTCCGAAATGCAAGTATTGCGATGTCAGCAAAACCTACCATAAAAACCGTTCCAGCCTTATCTGTCACTATTGCGGTCACACCAGTTCCCTGATAATCAAGTGCGAAGAATGTGGCTCGGATGAAATCAAACCACGCGGATTTGGAACCGAAAAAATTGAAGACGAAATCCAGTTACTCTTTCCGGAAGCCCGTGTAGCGAGAATGGATTTGGACACGACACGGGCGAAAAAAGCCTACGAACAGCTCATCTGGCAATTCGAAACCGGAAAAATTAACATCCTGGTAGGTACCCAAATGGTAACCAAAGGGCTTGATTTTGACCACGTCCGGGTAGTTGGTGTTTTGAATGCCGATAATCTGTTAAATTATCCTGATTTCAGGTCGTATGAGCGTACCTATCAGCTTATTATGCAGGTAAGTGGCCGCGCAGGCCGGAAGAATAAGCGCGGAAGGGTAGTGGTTCAGACTACGCAACCGAACCATCCAGTGATTCAGGATGTGATCGCCAACGACTATTACCGGCTCTTCAGCAGACAAATGGCCGAACGGAAAATGTTCAGGTATCCGCCATATTTCAGGCTGATTAAAATTGTAGTGAAACATCAGAACAAAGAAAGGCTCGACTTGTCTGCCATGCATCTGGCAAACTCATTCCGCGAGGTTTTCAACCGGAATGTACTTGGTCCTGAATACCCCTTAGTGGGAAGAATCCAGATGTGGTTTCAGAAGGAAATCCTGATTAAGGTTACGCGCGATGGAAAGATTCAGGAAGCCAAAACAAAAATTATGGAGATCATCCATCATGCGAAGGCATTGCCAAATAATTCAAACCTGATTATTTATGCAGATGTCGATCCAATGTAGGGAATCATTTAGTTGAGCATAATTTTTTGAACCATCTCGCTTTTTCCGAGAATCGACTTTACCACATAAAGACCTGCCGGTTGATCTCTCACGTCAAACTCCTCTGAAATCTCATGAATCACTCGTGAAACAATTTTCTTACCCGACAGGTCTATTATTTCTATCGTTCTTCCCGGTTCGGGTATTTGTGAAAACCGGATAGTGATTATGTCCTTTGCCGGATTTGGAAAAACATCGAAATGAATTGAGTTTTCTATGCTTGCAATGCTTGTAGCGGTTGACTTCAATTGCAGTTCGACGCTGGCCAATTTTTTATAGCTCATTTCGCCGGAATTGATTTCTGTCTGCATACTTGATTTTGTGCCGGTTGCTTTACTCCAGGAAAACAGCTGGATGGAATGGCCCTCAACAAATCCATCCGGATTTTCAGGACTGGAGGCCGATGAAGCAATCAGACAGGCAAAGTCACGAATGAAATTATCAGTATTCAACTTGACGGATCCCACACAAGCTGCTCCATCAAAAGCGGCCAGTTCATCACCAATTTGGAAGCCCGATCCAGTAAGTCCGACCAAATTATTATTCATGTGGTTTAAGCCGTTTCCTTCATATACAGGAACAAAATAATCCATTCTTTCGGTTTGAGAACTGATCACTGCCGATTTTGGATAGCTTTTTTGTATGGTCAGGATACAAGCTGCGCTTACGGTCACTTTATATGCTTTGCCGGGCGTAAAGTTGCCAATGTTGTTTCTCCATACCCCTTTAATTTTTTCAATGGTCAAACCTTTCTCGTCCTGAACTTTAACTAATTTATTCTGAGTGATTAACGGTTGAATGACAGTCATGGCATTTACCACATCCATTCGTGGATAGGAAATGAAGTTCGAAGTAGTTTTTAATGGAATATCAAGGGGCAGACCAACCAGCTTCCCAGTAATAATCAGATTGCAACTCATATTGGTCGTTATGCTGTAACCCTCAGTGTTTGTAAGAGATCCGATATTGTTGACCCAGGATTTTGTTGTGGTCGAATACTGGAACGACTTTCCGTTTTCATCCAAAATTTTACTGACAGCTCCCTGGTTGCAAAGTGCTTTCATTACGGCAGTCAGGTTTGTATTTAATGGAATCACATAGCTTGAGAATAGGTTTGTTCCTTTAATGAACGGAATAGTTTGAGTATATTCGGTGTAGGAAACGATTTCAACCACCGCAGTGGTTCCGGCCAAAAATCTCCCATTTGTGATCCAGGTGGGCATGTCGGTTCGGTATTTTACAGTCTTTGCCTGCATTTCACGAAGGTTTTTACTGTCCCTGAATTTGAAAACGATAGTGTCGTTGTCGTTAAAACCATTATTCGAGCCATCATTTTGAGAGGCTCTGAGATTAATAAAAGTGGTGTTATCAGTTACCAAGATCGGTTGAGTCAATCTTGCCTGACCAACGCAAAGGGCACCACTGAAAACGGCAATCTCATCATTGACACCCAGTTGGACGTCGTCCAAAATGGCCGATGAGATTAAAAAATTCATGTGATTCTGGCCATTTTCGCTTTGCCAGACTGTGGTAAAATGTGCCGGGGTTGTTTGTCCATACCCATTGCCCGAAAGGGCTAATGTGCAGAAAATGAAAAGGGTCAAATGCCATTTTGTATTTGCCTTTTCCTTGCAAAATCGTTTCATCTGCTTTGTCTTAAAATGAATAATCGCTGAATAAATCCATCCTCACCAAAATCCTACCTTGTGATATTTCTTGAATTATTGATCCTAAAAACAATATCAGTGGCATCTTTAATTTCTTTTCGGAATGACAATGCAGTTCCAAAACATATACCACTTTTTTGGAGTTTTTAAGTCTGAACCTGAAATAAGGATTAGAATGCTGGCCTTGAATTACATGAAGCAAATGAGCTTTTTTGTTCAATTCTTTTTACAGAAGGGAGCCGATTCACTTCCGGGACTGAATTTCATACAACTGTGCGAAACAGTCGGAGATGTTTGTTCAAATAACATTTAGTTTCGTCCGACTACTCTTTTGCGGTAGTTTCGAGGAGACAGGCCTATCTTTTTCTGAAAGTCTTTTGAGAAATAGTATGGGTCGGTGTATCCCATCATAAACGATATTTCCTTGATTTTAAACTTACTAAAGTCCAGATATTCGCATGCCTTGGTTATTTTCAGGTGAGAAAAATAGCTCAGAGGGCTGTATCCGGTCTTTTTCCGAAAAAGAGTGGTGAGATAGGATGGTGAATATCCGGCTTCATCGGCGATATCGCTCAGGATTATCTTTTTATCCAGGTTTTGTTCCATAAACTGGATGGCGCGGGTAATTCCCGGATTTTCTTCTTCCAGAAAATCATCACTGGTTTTGCTTGCATAAATGAAGGTAGCAAGTAAGTGTCCGAACGTCAGATTGATATATTTGAAATTAGCATTGAAAAAGCCTTTGGTTAAGTTGCTAAAAAGCTCATCAAAAAGCATGACCCGATTGGCAACCATGTTGTTCACCGATGGAATAATATCGCGGACCACTGTAAAATTCTTTTCCATGATCTTGCTTTTTTCGCCATTGAATTGGCAAGTGTAAAATATGGAAGGATCAGTTTCATCAGTCTGAATCTTGAAAACAAAACCTTCCGGAATGACGAAATATTGATTCTGCCTGAACGGAACCATGTCGTTAGCAATTTGCAAAATTCCTCCTCCTTTGGTACAAAAAATCAGAAAGTGGTTCTCCAACCTAACATTTTCGGACCATAAAGTTTCTTTTTTGATTAATATTTCTGATAACTCACACAAATACAGGTCTCTGGTAAGAGGGTTGTTTTGCTGTTCCGTAACAATATAGGGTGGTAATTTGAAATACCTTTTCCTGATGATCATAGCTGGAAAGTTTAGTGGATCAAAAAAAGTAATATTTTACATCTTTATCAAAGAAATTACTATTTTTTGCTGTCAGGAAAGCCGTAAATTTGAAAGCTAAATATTTAAACTTTTAACCATGAGCGAACTTCTTCAACAACTATCTGAATGTATTGAGTTTGGGAAAATAAATTTGGCTTCACCGTATCCACCGCAAATGAAAGGACAGGATGGCGCTGACGAGATTACCCGAAAAGCGCTTGAAACAGGAGTGAATCCTCAGGATATTTTAACAAAAGGCCTGATGCCGGGGATGGAACGAATCGGAGTAAAATTTCGCGAGAACAAGGTATTTGTTCCTCAAGTGCTAATGTCGGCCAAAGCCATGAGCACTGCGATGTTGCACCTGAAACCTCACTTTCTTTCCGGGGCAGCCATACAAAAAGGAACCTTTATTATTGGAACGGTTCTGGGCGATTTGCACGACATCGGCAAAAACCTGGTTGGGATGATGGTGGAAGGCAACGGCTACAAAGTAATCGATTTGGGTACTGATGTAAGTTCAGAAAAATTTATCGAAGCGGTAAAGGAAAATCCAAATTCGGTGGTTGGACTATCAGCCTTGCTCACCACGACGATGGTCAACATGGAAAAAATTACCCGCGAAATTAAAGAAGCAGTTCCCGGAACCCTGGTTACAATCGGAGGTGCACCGGTGAATACTGATTTCTGCATGAAAATTGGCGCCGATAATTATTCGCCTGATCCGCAAGGAGTTGTTGAATATTTGAATGTTAAATTTGACTGAAACTAATCCATGCATGGACTCTCATTAATTAAAAAGGTTATCCGGCTCGAACCCGTCGAACGTATTCCATGGGTGCCATTTGTTGGCGTTCATGGCGCATACCTGATCGGAGTTGATGCTGATCAGTTTCTTCTATGTTGTAATCCAAATTCTTTGAGCATTATTTTTTGACTATTTTATTTCTGTGTATTTCTCAAACATTTTATTTTCAGAATATTAACTTTACACATTGTAAAGAGGAAGGGGACACAGGCTCTGCTG
>JANXYV010000192.1 GCA_025355875.1 Prolixibacteraceae bacterium
CTTCTGCTGAATCCTTTAACGCTAAAATAAAAGCTTTCAGAGCAACTCAGAGAGGAGTTACTGACATCCCATTTTTCTTGTTCCGTCTATCAAATATTTATGCTTAACAAACATCCGCCCACAACAATATCAACTGATCCGCGAAAAATCCTTTTTTGATTATTCCGAAGGTGATCTGGAGCAAAGAAGCAGGCGATTTGCCTGGTTTGATTCTGATGGAGAATCTGGCTTCTGCCGTTTCTACCACCGGATTTGACGAACGGTTGGGTAGGGGAATAGCCTGGCTTCATCGCAAAAAAGCGGAAAAATATGGTTTTTACCATGACAACTATTGTGGAACTACGGTTCAGGATAATACAGGTAAGGACAGCTGGTCAGCTTTCTTCGCGAAAAACCGGATAGGAGGGTTGATTGAACAAATCAGGAAATTGCATGGGATGTCGGCTGAAGAGCTGAAAGTCTATGAGCGACTATTGGCCCGCATTCCCGAATTACTTGCTCATGAAACGGTTCCTTCTCTGATTCATGGTGATTTGTGGTCAGGAAATTACATGTATTCCGCTTTTGGTCCGGCATTGATCGATCCGGCCTGCTACTATGCCGATCGTGAAATGGAACTGGGAATGATGAAGCTTTTCGGCGGATTCCCAAGCCGGGTCTGGGATGCCTATCAGGAAGAATTTCCGCTTCCGGCGGGATGGGAGGAAAGAATCAGATTATATCAACTCTATCATCTTTTAAATCATTGCCTCCTTTTTGGCGGATCATACCGCTGGCAAGCCCTGGAAATTGCCAGGGAATATCTTTGAAAACAATTTCAGGTGTAATATGTTGTTGTTTTTAATAAAGACTAAAATGTCTTTTATTTACAGTCTAAAACATACAAAATGGTAACAGCAATTTTGACACACGAAGTAAAGAATTATGACACCTGGAGAGTTGGATTTGATGCCGATGGCGGAAACCGTGAAAAAATGGGAGTTAAAGTTTCAGGAGTGTACCGTTCAGTTGAAAACCCCAATGTAATCTCTGTGATTACTGAAGTTCCAAGTCTGGAGTCCATCCAGAAATTTATCGCGAGTCCTGATTTGCATGCGGCGATGGAACATGCCGGTGTAGTTGGCAAACCGGACTTTAAAATTTTAAACAAAGTATGATTGGAAAATGGTATTTCATACAGAAAGAAGGTTAGGCTTGTTGACGGCAAACTTATCCTTCTTACATTTACATCACAATTATCTGCAACTTTATAGATTGCAACTCTTTCTTGTTGATAATGAGTAAAAAACTGATTGGTTATATCGTATTTGGAGTATCATGTTTGATTTGGGGGCTCATTGCAGTTGTCCCTTTTCTGGGCTTCTCCGGAGGAAAAATTGCTGCTATCACAACAGGATTGGTCATTTCAGGAGAGATTACTTTTTATCTGAGTATATTCCTGATCGGAAAAGAGTTTCTGGTGAAACTCAAAAACAAATTCAAACTACGCAAATCCAAGTCAGAACCGGAAAACTGAATGACTCGTCCGGATTTTTGTTTACAAACTTTTCCTTACTATATTCTTTTTAAATCTCATGCTATTTCGTTCGAAATAAGTTTACAGGCTTTATGCCGTTTGGTATGAGAATATTCTCATTTTCAGGTTTTGTTTTGATAATCTGACAGGCTTCAAATCCTTCCATCCCGGGCATCATAACGTCTAAAAGGATTAAATCAGGGCGAACCCTTTCAGCCAGGCCAGATCGATCGCACTTTTCCCATTGACTGCAATGATGATTTTGTACTTCAGTTCGTTCAATAAAAGCGCGATAATCTGCACATTTTTAGGATTGTCGTCTACAACCCAGAACTGTAGTAATATGTTTCTGAATGTCGTTATCCATAATTATTCAGCCAATAGCTGGTCAAAATATCCGATGGTTTTTATAAGGCCCTCACGCAATGGAACTTTGGGTTCCCAACCGCCAAGTTTCTCCTTGGCCAGCGAAATATCGGGTTGTCGCTGAGTTGGGTCATCAGAAGGTAGGGGAAGAAAAACCAATTTTGATTTTGAACCGGTTAGTTCGATGATATTCTGAGCAAGCTCCAGCATGGTAAATTCTCCCGGGTTTCCAATGTTAACCGGTCCGGTAAAATCATCTCCAGTCGCCATCATCCGGATCATTCCTTCAACCAAATCAGAAACATACTGAAAACTTCGGGTTTGAGTTCCGTCACCAAAAATGGTAATATCCTGATTTTTTAATGACTGAACGATGAAGTTCGAAACAACCCGTCCGTCATCAGGCTCCATTTTGGGACCATAAGTGTTGAAAATCCGGATGATTTTGATCCGTACATTGTTTTGGGTATGATAATTTACGAAAAGTGATTCGGCGCAACGTTTTCCTTCGTCGTAACACGAACGAATGCCAATCGGGTTAACATGTCCCCAATAATCTTCAGTTTGTGGGTGAATAATCGGATCGCCATAAACCTCACTGGTCGAAGCCTGTAAAATTTTGGCCCGGATCCGCTTAGCCAAACCCAGCATATTTACTGCGCCCATTACTGAGGTTTTGATCGTCTTGATTGGGTTATACTGGTAATGAACCGGTGAGGCCGGGCAAGCCAAATTGTAAATCTGATCAACCTCAATAAAATAGGGCATAGTCACATCGTGCCGGATGAGCTCAAAGTAGGGATTATCAATCAAATGAACGATTTTTTGCTTCTTGCCGGTGAAATAATTGTCCATACAAACTACCTCATTCCCCTCGTTCAGCAATCGTTCGCACAAATGCGATCCGACAAAGCCGGCACCTCCGGTAACTAAAATTCTATTCATCCTGACTATTTTGAGATTACAATAGATTTCCTTCCAATGCTGTAGTAATTAAACTTCATATCCTGCATTTCATCAGGTTCATAAATGTTACGTCCGTCAAAAATGGTTTTGCTCTTCAGTAATTTTTCAATCACCCTGAAGTTTGGATTCCTGAATTCGGGCCATTCGGTTACGATGATTAATGCATCAACATCAATACAGGCATCGTACTCGTCTTTGGCATACATAATTGTATCACCCAGAATACGGTGCGCTTCTTCCTGAGCAACCGGATCGAACGCAATAATTGAAGCCCCTTCCTGAAGTAATTTTTCGATGATAACCAGCGACGGTGCTTCGCGCATATCATCGGTCTTTGGTTTAAATGCCAAACCCCACATTCCGAATCTGAGACCTTTCAGGTTGACTTCGAAATGAGATTTAATCTTTTTGATCAGAACTTCCTTTTGTCTGTAATTTACAGCTTCAACTGCTTTTAAAATATCTAATGAATGTCCATATTCATCTGCAGTGCGGACCAAAGCCTGTACATCTTTTGGAAAACATGAACCACCATAACCGGTTCCGGGATAAATGAACTTATTTCCTATTCGGGCATCTGAACCAATGCCTTTGCGTACCATACTCACATCGGCTCCAACTAATTCGCATAAGTTGGCAATATCATTCATGAAGCTGATTTTGGTCGCAAGCATAGAGTTTGCGGCATATTTGGTCATCTCAGATGAAGAAATATCCATAAAAAGGATCGGATGTCCGTTCAACAGGAATGCCTTGTATAATTTACGCATGGTTCTTTCTGCTTCCGGCGATTCAATCCCTACAACAATGCGGTCAGGTTTGAGGAAGTCATCTACGGCGCTACCTTCTTTCAGAAATTCCGGATTGGAAGCCACATCAAAAGGTATATTTTCTCCGCGTTTGCCTAGTTCATCCAAAATAGCCGCCTTAACTTTCATGGAAGTTCCTACAGGTACCGTGCTTTTGGTAACAATAACCATATAATGATCCATGTGTCGGCCAATTTCGCGGGCAACTCCCAAAACATATTTCAGATCTGCACTTCCGTCTTCATCAGGTGGTGTTCCAACGGCAATGAATACAGCTTCTGAATCGACCAGACTTTCTTTCAGATTTGTTGTAAAAGAAAGTCGTCCTTTCTCAACGTTGTATTTAAAAATATCTTCCAGTCCTGGCTCATAGATAGGAATCTGGCCATTGTTAAGCATATTGATTTTACGCTCATCAACATCAACACAAACTACATCGATACCTGTTTGTGAAAAACAAGTTCCTGAAACTAATCCTACGTAACCTGTACCAACTACTGCAATCTTCATGGGAAACTGATTAAAAGGTTTTGTAACTAAAAATTGATTGGTATATTCTGCCAAATATAGTAAATCTATGTAGTATAATTTAAAATGTCAGAAGCCTGACCACAACCTGGCGGTTTTCTTCTGTATCATCGACCACCAGGATACGAAGATCTTTCTGCCCTTTTCCCATTCCTATAACACTTTTAATGATGATATCGTGAACAGCTTCAACTCTTCCGGTTTCAATTTCCACATTAAAAGAAAATTCCGATCCTTTTCCAACTTCACTGCGTACGGTGATATCGCCTCCCATTAAATTGGACAATTCACGACTTAGTGCAAGTCCAAGGCCGGTGCCGCTGCTTTTACTTATTCCGGAACTTGTTTGAACGAAGTGCTTAAAGAGTTTGCCAATTTCGTTTTCCGGAATCCCGGGACAGAAATCCTGACTTCCACAATCAACCTGCTTTTTTGCGAGTTGATCTGATCAACTCGAACCCGAATTGAAATGCCACCTTGCTCAGTTTATTACCTGACTTGGTCACCCAACCATCGGATCCGGAATAAATGCTTTGTTCTGTTTTTATATGATTTTGCTTCGATTGGATTCACCAATTAATCCATTTAACTCAATCAGTTTTAAGAATTTGGAACCCATGTGTAAGTAGAAATTACAAATGCACAGAAAATGGCAACAACAGTGGACTGGATGTTTTTGTGACCACACTTTTTGCATTGATAACCGATATCCTATCACTTGACGTCAGCAAGGTACTGGTAACAGTCATCATCACTAGAAAATGTATTAAAGAACTTGAATGAATTCAAACCTATAAATTGATTTCGTACATTCATGCAAAGAATGTAACATGATAAAAATAGTGGACGGTCTAAACGCTTGTACCAATAAATATCCGATGTGGTATGAAAAGTGGTATGAATTTAACGAAAAAACCGCTGAAGACATTGATCTTCAGCGGTTTTAATTTTCCTTAGAGTGCCCAGAACAAGAGCATTTTATATTTTGTAGTGCGCTTATATTCAGATAATTATCAGCTTTGTTTTTTGATGGCCTCGATAAATACTCTGCATCGAAATTGAAGAACGTATCATTCTGAACCAAAGATAATGAAAATTTGAATTCAAGGTTACAATGAATTAATTTTTTGGAATCACTATATTTTGTGTCTTTCTTTATCACACATGTAAACTAGTAGTCTCTCTATAATTTCATCAGTTTAATTGCATCGCTCCTTACTTAAGTAGCTATCTAATTTTTAAGGAGATAGAAGATCGCAACAATCGCATACGAAAGATAAGCATATAAAATTACTATGTCAAGTTAAAATTCGATTTTTTGTATGGCTCATTTGCAGTAATCCCTTAACATACTAACATACCGTCATGCGATTTAAGAAATTTCACCAACAATATTTATTCTTTTAGGAGGAGTAATGCCTTTCTTTTCCATCCATTCCCATGTGTCAAGCACAAGATCCTCCTTGAACCTCTTTTTCTTATCGGACCAATTATAAAATAAATCCAACAAAGTCATCTTATTGATCTCTATCGTTTGCGTTTGTAATTCTAAAAGACATGCATAAATAGTGGCAGCAATTTCAGTGGCATCTGTTTTCTGGCTCCTGAATAAGTCTATTATAAATTGAATTCTATGATGAGATTGTTTGAAATAAGAATTATAATATTTCTTGTAATTATCTAAATTTTCTAAAGGTTGGTATTTATATTTTGTAATATTATTCTCGCTAATCTTTTGTACGTCAAACCATTTATGATTTTTAAATTCTTTATCTATAGTGTGCATGAATTT
>JANXYV010000217.1 GCA_025355875.1 Prolixibacteraceae bacterium
TATAAAAGATAAAGTCGTACTTGATGGGGTGGATACTTTTAAAAATTAAAAAATTCGTTATGAAAATTCTGGCATCCCTGAAAATGTACACGATGGTTGTTATGCTTATCTCTTTATTTTCGATAAATGGATTTTCGAAGGATGAAGAGCCAACCATTACAAAAACTTTTGATCTGAAGCAGCCAGGGACTCTCAATGCCAAATCATCAGGCGGAGGAGTGACTGTTGAAACACACGATCAGCCCCAGGTTGTCATACAGGCATTTGTACGAAAAAACGGGACTGTTCTGGAGCCATCCGATCCGGAGGTGAAAGAAGTTCTGGAGGCCTTCAACCTGAATTTTTCGAAAAGTGGTTCAACTGTCACTGCAATTGTTGAACGCAAGTCGCACACGAACTTCTGGAATAACGTGGGTATTTCATTAACCATTATGGTGCCGGCTGAAATGTCGTGCAAGGTCGCATCAAGCGGTGGCGGTGTAAAAATTTCAGGAGTGAAGGGAACACACGATTTCTCGAGCAGCGGCGGTGGCGTACACCTGGAAAATGTAACCGGAACTACCGAAGCCAGTTCGTCGGGCGGGGGTGTGCAGGTGGTAAAGCAGAGCGGTGATATTCGTTTAAGTTCGAGTGGAGGTGGAGTAACTTTAGAGGATGCGCAAGGTAACGTTTATGCACAAAGTTCAGGCGGAGGTGTTAGTTTAAAGAATATTCGTGGTAATGTTGAAGCAAGCAGCAGCGGCGGCGGGGTAAATGTTTCAGGAGAATCTACTTCAGTAAGAGCCAAATCGAGCGGAGGATCAGTTCATGTCGATATCAGGAACTTAAGCAAGGAATTAAATCTTGAATCCAGCGGTGGTGGAATTGATGCAGTCATTCACAATGGCAAAAAACTTGGTCTCGATTTGGACCTGCATTCCGACAAGGTCAACATCGAACTTCAAAATTTTTCTGGCAAATCTGAAAAGAACCGGGTAAAAGGAACCATGAATAATGGAGGAATCCCAGTAAATATGCATGCCTCCGGAGGAAATATTAATGTGCGTTTCGACGAATAGCCGGAAGGTATAAACGAGCGCCCCGAAAACTTTAATTGCACAAAAATAAAGAGGCTGTCTAAAAAGTTAAAATGCTAATGGCCAGGGTCATCCCGAATTTATTTCAGGATCTGCCAAACAGCGTGTTGGGTTCCTGAAACAAGTTCAGGAGGACTGGATCAATGACTTTTTAGACAGCCTCTCCTCAAAATCAGGTAAATCGTAGTTCCGGACTATATTTTTATCTGATACGGATCTTCTCCAATACGGGAATTCCGGTCCAATCCATCAATCCGGGCAACATCTTCAGCTAAAAGTTCAAAGTCGAAAATATCTGCATTGCTGATGATTCGTTCAGGGGTAACCGATTTGGGAATAGTGACAACTCCTTTCTGAATATCCCAGCGCAGAACCACCTGAACCGGCGTTTTTCCATATTTTTCAGCCAATTCCTGAAGCAATTCAATATCATTCACCCGTCCTTTCATTATCGGTCGCCAAGCTTCCATTTGAATCTGGTCTTCTTTGCAGAATTGAAGCAATTCGGGCTGTACCAATTCCGGATGAAACTCAACCTGATTCACCATTGGTTTAATGTGTGAATTTTCAATCAGGCGCTTCAGGTGCGGAATCATGAAATTGCTCACCCCAATTGCCTTAATCTTACCTTTTTCATACAGTTCTTCCATAGCCCGCCAGGTTTCGAAAGTCGTTCCGGATTGTGGCCAGTGAATGAGGTATAAGTCGAGGTACGAGGTTTGCAGTTTTTCAAGACTCGATTCAAACACCTCGATGGTTGAACGATAGCCCTGATCTGTATTCCAGATTTTCGATGTTAGAAAAATTTCTTCGCGGGGAATGCCACATTCGGCAACTACCTGCCCCACCCGATGCTCATTCTGGTAATATGTGGCCGTGTCTATGCTTCGGTAACCCGCCAGCAAAGCGCATTTTATGGCTTTCACAACCTCATCGCCCGAGCCTGCGCGGTGAACGCCCAGCCCGACCCAAGGCATCTCAACTCCATTATATAGTGTAACTTTTGAATTTTGTATAGATGTCATTTAACCTTCTATTCATCTTCATCAAATTCATCTTCATCCCATTCGTCCGGTTCATCTTCCGGATCTGGTTCAGGTCCCATCATTTTTGAATATTCATCATCATCTTCTTCGTAATCGGCATCTTTTCTCATGACAATAAACTATTTAAATTTTCGAGTTAAAATATGTCCTGCAATTTTTACAACCGGACAAAGATTCCTTTGATGGCGCGGTGAAATTTGTGTACCGAGTGAACCGGCGGCGCATACATCATGATGCATTTTTTCGAAACCACGGGCAAATCAAGTTTGTCAATAGTTTGCTGAACTTCAGCAGACCAGGCTCCCTGCTGCAACCAGATGTTTTTCAGGCCAATTTGAGCGGCTTCTTCCAAGACTGCCGGAACCTTTTTCGGTGGAATTGAAATCCAGACGCTATCCACTTTTCCATTCAGACTTTTCAGGCTAGGGTAGCAGGTAAAACCATCAATTTCCTGTGCTTCCGGATGGACCGCAAAAATTTCATACCCTTTTGCTTTCAACTCTTTGCCTGCCATGTTCCCAAACTTTTTTCCTGAACGGGACATGCCAACCACAGCGATTCGTTTTGAACTGACGAAATTGTCTATCAAGAGATTCATAAGGTGAGTTTTAAAGTTTTTGTGAATTTACGGCTTTTGAAGCAAAATGCCGTCACAAAAAATCAATTTTTCGGATTGCTGGCCAATCTTTCCTGAATCTCCTTCAACACTTTTTGTGAAGCGAGGAAAACAGCTGGTTTGCCCGAGAGCGGGTTATTTTGAGTGACGACCACGGTTTGGTAAACGTCTTCAATATTCTGGAAAGTAAGTACTTCTTCAGGACTTCCCTGCATGTGTATTTTCCCATGGTTGACCAGTATCAAACGGTCGCAGTATTCCGAAGCAAGATTCAAATCATGGATAACCATCAGCACTGAAAGGTTCATTTCCTGATTCAGTTGCTGCAAAACATTCAGAATGTGTACCTGGTGGGTGATATCCAGGTGCGAGGTCGGTTCGTCGAGCAAAAGAAGTTGCGGTTGCTGGGTCAGTGCGCGGGCAATTCCGGCCAACTGCTGCTCGCCGCCGCTCAGTTCCGACATCAGCTGATCTTTAAACCGCCATGTGTCGGTCATTTCCATGTATTTACGGGCAATTGCAAAATCTTCATCCGTTTCAAAAAAGTTGAACCGGCTGTGATAGGGAATCCGGCCCAACAGCACATAATCTTCCACGCTTATGTCGCCCGCTTCAATAAACTGACTGACGATGGCAATATTTTGTGCCCGTTCGCGTAACGAAAACAAGCGCAGGTTTTTATCCGAGAGCAGGATTTTTCCCGATTTCAGGGCGAGTGTTCCGGTAATGGCACGGAAGAGAGTGGTTTTGCCCGATCCATTGGGTCCGATAATTCCGGCAAAAGAACCTTTCGGAATTTCCATGTTGATTTCGGATAGTTGAAACTTCGGGTATCCGCAACTCAGGTTTTGTATGGTCAGGATGTTGGTGGTCATCGGCTTTTATTGAGTGATCGAATGGACGAACGGCTCATCATCAGCAGGAAAACAATGCCCCCGACAATTCCGGTAATTACCCCGATGGGTAGTTCGTTGGGTGAAATGATCGTACGGGCAATGACATCTGATAAAACCAGAAAAATAGAACCCGACAAAAAGGAGCTGACCAGCAAAATCCGGTAATCAGATCCTACCAAAATTCGCATCAGATGCGGGATAATCAGACCGACAAAACCAATCACACCGGCCACAGCCACACTCACCCCGGCAAGCAGGGATGCCATCAGAAATAATAATTTGATTGACAAATCGGTATTAATGCCTAGATGTTTGGCTTTTTCTTCTCCCAGCCGAAGCGCGTTGAGTGGCTGTACAAAAAAGTATGAAACGATCAGAGATCCTAGAGCCAGAATCAGGGTAATGTATATCAGCGACATATCTGGTTCGTCCAGTGAGCCCATAATCCAAAAAATGATGCCGTGCAGATTTTCGGAATTCGTGGTGGCCATTAAAAACATCATCCCGGACGAAGCAATAAAACTGATCATCACCCCGGTAAGTAACATGGTTTGAATGTTGACACGTCCGTTTCGGGTACTAATGGTGTAAACCAGAAAAATGATCAGGAACGAACCAGCGAAACCCGAAATGGGAAGTACATATGATCCGATGAGTTGATGCAATCCAAACACAATAGCTAAAGCCACGCCCAACGAAGCTCCTCCGGAAATACCAAGTGTGTACGGCTCGACCAGCGGGTTGCGGTATACACCCTGCAACAAAATTCCTGAGAGGCTGAGGGCACCTCCAACGGCGATTCCCAGCAGTACCCGTGGAAACCGGATCTGGGTAAGAATGGTGTATTCCATGCTTTCGTGACCATTCCTGAAAATGCTGAAGACGTCCATGAAACCAAGGTTCATCTCGCCCACCGACAGCGACAAGACCACCGAGGCAAGCAGCAACACAAGCAGTCCGGCCAAATAGAGCGACCAATGAAGGTATTTTTTCTGCATCTCCAAAACTATTTATTTTTCATCGAGTCATTCATTGATCAAAACTTGGAACCTGAAACTTGGAACCTGGAACTTCCTTAATACATCAGCCTGGTAATCTCTTCCAGAGCATCCACAAACAAAATGGGCGTCGGACTGCAGGTCTGATCGGCATCAAGAATGAATATCTTCTTGCTTTTGGAAGCTGAAAGCGACGAATAACTCAACCAGGTATCTTTCTCCTCATGGGCCATAATGCCCATCGTCACAATGAAAATCACATCCGGATTTTGCTTCAGCACATATTCGCGGGTCACGCTTCCCAGTTTTAATTCCGAAGCTATGTTTTTCCCTCCTGAAAACCGGATAAAATCGTCCATAAAAGTTCCTGGAACGGCACAGAATAAGGGTTTTGCCCCGATTTGAATAAATATATTCGGATTTTTCCCGGAAGGAATCCCTGCTTTCAACTTAGCCAGCCGGGCTTTCTGCTGATCTGCAATTTGACTCGCTTTGACGCCCTGTCCAACCAAGTCACCAATCTGGATAAAATATGCGCAAATCTCTTCAAACGATTTGGGGTAGGGCTGAAACACCACTTTAATTCCCAGTTTCTTTAAATTATCGATGGTTTCAGGGCTATTCAGCGATGATGCAATTACCGCATCAGGTTTCAGGGTTAGAATTCTCTCGAGATTGACGTTCATGGCGTTAGCCACCACCGGAATATGATCGGAGGCCACCACCGGACAAAAACTCGTACAACCTACCAGACGGCTTTGTTCACCCATCAGGTATAAACTTTTGGTTACCCACGGAACCAGTGAAACAATACGTTTGACCTGCTGGGCCTGAACGGCAAACTGGCACAACAAAAGTGCAATCAGAAGATAAGTATTCTTTCTCATTTTAAGCATAAAATTCCGGAAGAAGTGAATTGGAAACAGTATTTGCCCCTTCTCCACTTATTTGGAAGATTCAGAGCCAAACCAATTTGGGATGCAAAAGTAGGAATTATAAATGAGTGGAGAAGCTGATATTTTCTCGCTATTCCCAAACTCCGGGGATTTTTTCACCGCATTTGTTGCAGGCGCCTTTGCCCAGGTTGTTTTGCACTACGGAAAATCCTTTTCGCTCAACGACAATTGTCTTGCATTTGGGGCAAATGGTATTTTGCCCATCCAGGCCGGGAACATTCCCGATATACACGTATTTGATTCCGGAAGCCAGGGCGATATCCCGAGCCTGAGTTAAAATTCCGATGGGTGTGGACGACAGTTGGGTCAGTTTATAATCCGGATGAAAGCGGTCGAAATGAAGCGGAGCATTTTCAAGTTTATTCTCGACCAGCCAGTTGCACATCCGTTTGATCATGTCGAGATTGTCAGTCCAGCTGGGAACGACCAGGTTGATGATTTCGAGCCAGACGCCCATTTCGGCGAATGTTTTCAGGGTATCCAAAACCGGCTGAAGCGCTCCGGCGCTCAATTTCAGGTAGATGTCGTTGCTGAACGATTTCAGGTCAACGCGGGCCGCATCGATGGTTTTGCACCAGTTCCGGAGCGGTTCTTCGTGAATAAATCCTGCGGTTACCAGTATATTTTTGATGCCTTCCTTACGGGCCAGTTTGGAGGAGTCGAGGGTATATTCGTAAAACGAAATAGGTTCGGAATAGGTGTAGGCAATCGACTGGCATTTTTCCAGCCTGGCTTTTGCAACCAGTTGATCGGGCATCAAATCGTAGTTTCTGGTTTCTTTGGGGCTTACTTGTGAAATGGTCCAGTTCTGACAGTTCATACACGCCAGGTTGCAGCCTGCAGTACCGATGGAAAAGGCTTTGGATCCCGGTAAAAAATGATTGAAAGGCTTCTTTTCAATCGGGTCGATGTTTACCGCGCAGGGATTTCCATAGGCCATCGAATAGATTTTACCCTGGTAATTGACCCGGTTGTGGCAAAGGCCCGTTTCTCCCTCCTTGATTACACATTCGTTCGGACAAATCAGGCATTTTGGCCCGCGGGGTGTCGACGACCAGAACATCCCTTCCTTGCTCCACTTCCATGGTTTTTCGGTAGCGCTTCCGGCAAAACTCATCAGCGGTGCACTTGCGATGGCACCGGATGCCGCCAGGCTGTATTTTAAAAAATCACGTTTATTCATATCTTGAAAGTTCATCATCTGAAAAAAGTTCAAGTATTACTCCATTTATTACTCATTTCGGCATTATTAGTTTCGCATTTTGCCGACAGATATCTTTTTTGGCGGTTCTTTCTTCTATCTTTTCAAATATGACAATACTTTGTCTTTGAAGGTAAGATTAGGTTCTTGTCCTATTGCTACTTGAAACCTATTTTCGGACGGTTTTTGTGCACCAGTTCTTGTTGTTTGGTTTGTTCGAGCTGTTTTAGATATTCAAAAATGAGTCCGATTTTATCATCTTGTTCAATGTCTTTCTTTTCGATCTGTTCGAGTTTTTGAAGTATTTCTTTCTGTGTTGACAAGAATGCGCGCATCTTTGTAAATATGCGTATTATCTGGATGTTTACCATAACCGCTCGTTCGCTACTCAAAACACTTGATAGCATTGCAACTCCTTGTTCTGTAAAAGCCATCGGTACATATCGTACACCGCCCCAACTTGAGGTGCCAATCTGGCACCTCAAGTTTGCGAATTCTATTTCTGTAAGTTCAAACATAAAATCATCAGGAAACCGTATTACATTTCGTTTTACAGCCCTTTTTAATTGTTTGGTTTCGACCTCGTATAGTTCTGAAAGGTCACTATCGAGCATGACTTTTACGTTCCTGATAACATATATCTTACTCATTACCACTTCGTCGGGAAGTATTTGCATTTCTGTTGCCATTGTTTTTGGGATCTTTCTTGTCTATTTCCTCTTTAAAATTAACCAAATTCCGAATACCAGATTTAAAAAACTAATTGTCAATATCGAAGCTACAATACCCAGTTTGGGCACCAGAAAAATGGACACAGCCAGCGCTCCAAAAGCTGAACCAACCAAATCATAACTGTACGTTTTTGCTGATATTCCGGCATATGTTCCGGTTCGGTTCAGGCTGGACTGGCTGAATTGGAATCCGGTAAGGCCGCCCAGCAGCACCGTGGCCGCAAGGAAAAGGGAATAGGCGATAACCTCCGGAAGACTTGACATTCCCGGAGAAAAGATTAGAAAGCCCATCGCTGCTGCGAAAATTCCAATCAGGAACTGGGTGACCGAAAGGTAATTTTTGTTGGCAAATGATTTTCCGATGAACGAACCCAAAGTCAATCCGAGCATAAAACCGGCAAAAACAAAGCTGGTGAGCAGGTAAAGGTTTCCGAAGAAGACCTGTAATCCAAAAAGCAGTATTATTTCCAGTCCCGAAGCCGAGAAGCCGGTCAGGAACATGGTTTTGGAAGTCGTGCTTCCACTGAAAAACAAAAACAAAGCAAGCGCTCCGGCCACAATCGCTGCCGACCAGTATTTTCCTGAAAATTGGCTCAGCCAGTATGCCAGTTGCTGACTGTTAGAAACCGGATCCAGATTTTGGTTGATCGGCGAAGATGTGTTCAAGGCCGAAAGCAGGTTTTCGCTGCGGTTTTTCAGCAGGACATCGTCGATATAATACGAATTGACATAACGGTTTTCGATGCCTTTTGACTGAAGGGCCTGTGCGATATTCCAGCGGAGGGGCGCATCGGATGCCAGAAAATAGTTTTGCTCGCCCGGAAGGATAATCACGTTTTGAAACACTTTTTTCAAGGTGGCAAACAAGGTCGAATTCAGATCAACCGCCTCCTGATTCAGATAATTGGGTGGCGAAGGAATTCCAAAAGAAAGCACCGCGTCCGGCGAAAGCTTTTGCTTCAAAAGCTGGTAGAATTCGAGCGTAAAAAGCCGGCTGGCCTGCAAGGTTGACGGACTGGGCAAATTCAGGATAGCCACGTCATAATTTTGAGTGGTTTTCCGGATAAATCGCAGAGGATCGGTGGCAAAAACATGCACGTTTGAATCGGTCATTTTGCGAAGGGTGTCTTTCATCAGTTCGAGCAGCCAGCGGTTGTCTTCAACGTAATCGATCGACACAGGCCTGTACTTTTTCAGTTCGGCCAGTTGTCCGGAAAGACCGCCCGAAACCAGCAGAATCTTTTCAGGATCTGGATGCTGGAGCATTGTAAAATGAACAGACTCCTCGTTCAGCATGAAATTCTCCGAGTCAAATAGCAGCACATTATTGTTGTACACGCTCCACATTTTTTCACGCCGCGTGATCACAATGTTTCCATGTGGTGAAGCTTTCGAAACCACGATTTCCTGATTGGGGTAAACGAAACTGCGGATGCGCTTTTCAGGATGAAAGAATAGAAAAACAAATGCGGTGAAGGCCACCGCCAGAAGCCACCATATCAACCGTTTCCCGGTTTTCTGAAGGTTAGTCAGAAAAAGAACCGCGCAGTTCAGAATACACAGCATCAAAAGGCTTTCGACGGAAGAAAGTATGGAAATGAAAAGCAATCCGCTGATCAAACCGCCAGCCACGCTGCCAACCGATTCATAACCATAAATTGTTCCGGTTTCGTTTTGATTCCTGATTTCCGAAAAGCTTTTGGCAATGAAAGTGAACAGAAATCCACTCACCAGGCAAAACGGAATCAATAGCAGAAACGATGCGAAATAGATTTGAAAAAGGCCGATCATCGCGCCGACCGGAAAGATCTTGTTTTTCAGGAAATTGATTAGAAAAGTGGTGATGAAGGGCAAAACGGAAAGCAGGAGCAATCCGGAAATAATCACGGAGAAAGCCTTTTTGGTGCGAATCTGAAATTTTCCAAGAAAGGCGCCCAGTCCGGTTAAAATCATCCAGTTGGCGAGTACCAACCCGATGACCAGTTCGTTCCCGCTGAAAACGGACAGGAACTCGCGCAATAAGATGATTTGCGCAATGATACTGGTGCTACCCAGTAAAAAAGCCGATAGCTTAAGCCGTGGTTCATCCAGATCGTTTTCAGTTTCCATCTCCGGTTTTCGACCAGCGTGTTTTTCGGTTTTAAAAAGTTTAAGGTAATATCGGAGATTCCACCAGAAATGGAAAAAACCGATCATGGCCATCCCGATTCCAAAGTCAACATGATAGCCCACGAACTGGTCGTAAAATGGTATTTCGAGTTTGTAGTTAATTTTTACAGCCATCAGTAATCCGATCAGTCCTGTAACCAGAAAGGTAATCAGCAACAAAACATTCCAGAATTTCCGGTGGTTTACTTTGCTGACCATTCCGATCTGCGAAAGCGCGAACGAAAGCGAGTAAAAAAGAATAATCAGAATCGAGACAGATAGGAGAGGATAGGCAGTGTTCATGAGGCTCTCTAATTACACTTATGTAAGACGGATTATATTGATTTTGAAATACAAAGCATTCCCTGTAACAAGAAATAAAACATCAAAGATCAAGAGATCGCGAAAACTCCCCTCGCCTTTGGAGAGGGGCAGGGGGAGAGGCTATTCTCCAAACACCAACGCTTCATACGTATACAATTCAGCGGACTTCCAGCCATTCCAACCGATTCCGGCTTTTTCCTCGGCACAATGCCCCAGAAATTCTTCTTTGGTCCATCCGGTGGAGGTGGCGACTTGTGGTAAAAAAGTTCCGGTCTGATTGCCTTTTTTCATGTAAATTCCCTGTTTGCCCAGAACGAATTCATCCGCCGATTTGATTCGTTTCAAGGGGGTCAGCACCGAAATTTCAATGCTGATCTGACTAAGTTCTTTGGGTTCGACCTTGGGGAACCGGTAGTCCTGGGTTGCCGAAGCCACAGCCATCAGTTCAACAACCGTCCAGAGAGGCATGTTCGGTTCGAACCGGCCTATACAACCCCGAAGGACATGGTTTTTATTGAGGGTCACAAAAGCTCCGCAGGAGGTATTCAGTGCGACGCTCAGTTTGGTCGGGTCAACTTCCGGGGTCGTTCCTTTTCGGACGTATTGTTCGACGGTTTGCCGGGCCAGTTTCAAGAGGTACTTTTTATCCTCGCTGCTTAACGAAAACTGATTGGATTTCTCCTGATCGAACGAAATCGCATAATAGCCCACCACCCGGTCTTTTCCGCCATACGACGAATCTCCTGAGTTTTTGTACTGAAGTAGTTTAACGGAAAGTTCCGGCATGGTTTCGGTCATGTAAAGCAACGTCAGTACCGAAGTCCAGCCACACAAGCTGGTTGCCAGTTGAGGAATGTCCTTCTTTTCGTTGTTGTCGAGTGCGGCAAGCAGGTTCGACGCCTGGTTGGTCTGGATGGCTTCAGCGGTGGCTCGGTCTGCCTTTTTCGCATTTTCATATTCCGGATAGTGTGAAAAATCGCTGCTGATCACGAACAGGTTCTTTTCGTTCAGGTAAGGTTTCAAAATCGCAGCCAGTTTGCGTGAGGTTTCAACATCCTGCGAACCAATGATCACCGGAACAATTTTAATATCAGTCTTCATGTGAACCTGCAAAAACGGAAGCTGTACCTCGATGCTGTGCTCATTTTGATGGGCATCAGGGTAGTCTTTCAGAATTTTGTTTTCAGCAACCAGCTTTTTGGCCAGTTCCAGATCGACCGGAACGGTTCCCAGCGGAGTTTCAAAATTTCCGGAGCAATAAACAGATGCTCCGTTAAAAACCGTGGTGTGACTCGAGCCAAGAATAAAAATCCGTTCGAATTTCTGATTCGGATCAATTTGGTTGTATCCGGAGGCCGCCACTTCTCCGCTGAATACATATCCGGCATGGGGAACCACGATGGCCAGCGGGGATTTTCCGGGCTTCCTTTCGATCGCTTTTGATAAAAACAGTTGCACCTGAGCCTTTAACTCGGCAGGTTTATCGGTATAAAACCTTCCGGCGGCATAAGGTTTTCGGTTTTGGGGAGCATCCTGCGCCGAACTTTTTGCGGCAGCCAGACTTACCAAAATCATGATAATGAAGTGCTTCGCTTGCATGGCTAACTGGTTTAAAGGATAAAGTTACTACATATTTGGATAAAAAACTTTTGCTTCTTTGTATTACATTTACGAACCTCTAAAAGAAACGTTGTGAGCCAAAATATTTTGCTGATTACACCGCCATTTACGCAGCTGAATACCCCGTATCCGGCGACGGCCTACCTGAAAGGCTTCCTAAATACGCGGAATATTTCTTCGTTTCAGTGCGATCTGGGCATCGAAACCATTCTGAAACTGTTTTCTTCGGAAGGCCTCACCTCCCTTTTCTCCGGACTTCGGACTTCGGACTTCGAACTTTCTCCAAACGCTCAGCGCATCTTCAATCTGCGCGAAATCTACATTCAGACCATTGATCCGGTAATTGCCTTTTTGCAGGGAAAGAATGAAACGCTGGCTCACCTGATCTGCGAAGGAAATTACCTGCCAGAAGCCTCGCGATTTGCACAGACCGAAGATCTGGAATGGGCATTCGGAACTATGGGAAACCGCGACAAAGCTATGCATCTGGCCACGCTTTATCTCGAAGATTTGTCGGATTTGATCGTCGAAGCGGTTGATCCGAATTTTGGATTCAGCCGGTATGCCGAACGATTGGGCCGGTCTGCCGCTACCTTTGATGAACTCCATGCCGAACTTCAAAAGCCCGACAGCTTTATCGACTGCATCACACTGAAATTGCTTCAGGAGAAAATTGAATTGGCTCAGCCAACTTTGGTGGCTTTTTCGGTTCCTTTCCCCGGAAATTTATACAGCGCTTTCAAATGTGCACAATACCTCAAAAAGCAGTATCCTGAACTGAAAATAGCGATGGGCGGAGGATTCCCGAATACTGAACTACGCTCAGTTTCCGATCCGCGGGTTTTTGACTATTTCGATTTTATTTTGCTGGACGATGGTGAAACGCCCATCCTGAACCTGATTGAATATCTCGACGGAAACCGGGAAAAGACCGACCTGAAAAGGACTTTCACGCTCGAAAATGGCGAAGTGGTTTACCTGAATGGCTCTCAACAAACGGATTTTTCGCAGTTTGAAGTGGGAACACCGGATTATTCAGACTTTGAACTCGACAATTATCTTTCGGTCATCGAAATCGTCAACCCGATGCACCGCTTATGGAGCGACGGCCGCTGGAACAAACTGACCCTGGCTCATGGTTGCTATTGGGGCCGCTGCACATTTTGCGATACTTCGCTTGATTACATCCGGCGCTACGAACCCAATGCTGTGCAGGTTTTATGCGACCGCATCGAAGAAATGATCCGCCAAACCGGTGAGATTGGATTCCACTTTGTCGACGAGGCTGCACCACCGGCATTGATGCGCGCTCTGGCTTTGGAAATCATCCGCCGGAAAATGACAGTCGTTTGGTGGACAAACATCCGTTTCGAAAAAAGTTTTACCTACGATCTGTGTTTACTCCTGAAAGAATCGGGCTGCATCGCGGTTTCCGGAGGATTGGAGGTCGCTTCCGATCGGTTGCTGGGTTTGATCAACAAAGGGGTGAGTTTATCGAAAGTTGCGCAGGTTACCGATCATTTTACACGAGCAGGAATCATGGTCCATGCCTACCTGATGTATGGATTTCCGTCTCAAACCACGCAGGAAACGATCGATTCGCTGGAAGTCGTCAGGCAATTGTTTGAAGCCGGTGTGATTCAATCGGGATTCTGGCACCAGTTCGCACTGACGGCTCACAGTCCGGTGGGATTGAATCCCGATCAGTTTCGTATCAAAATCGAAAACGAAAAGCCCGGCTCGTTTGCCAACAACGACCTGTTGTTTCGCGATCTGACCGGAACAAATCACGATCGTTTCAGCGAGGGCCTGAAAAAATCGCTCTTCAATTACATGCACGGTATCTGTTTCGATCTGCCACTTCAGGACTGGTTCGATTTCAAGATTCCAAAAACCACCGTCTTACCCGATTACATTCAGCATTCGATGGACGATCAGGCCTACGAGCCGGCCAGTCCCAATGCCAAAATCGTTTGGCTGGGCGGAGACACGTCCATCCGGAATTACTCTAAAAAGAAAAAAAACCAGGTGTTCGAAATGGCTGAACTCACTTTCAGTAACAAGAAACATGATTTGATAATTCAGTTAACACAAACTGAAGGTCAATGGTTGTTCGGGCAAATCCCGGCACTTTTGGTCAATCATGCGGTACAAACCACCTTCGCCGATCTCGAAAAAAGCTTCGAAAATCAAACAGGCGGTGATTTTGTACTCTTCTGGAACAGTCCCGCTACAAAGGAACTGCGAGAGAATGGGTTGCTGATATTGTAAAAATTATCTTCAGATCCGATTCGCGAAATTTCTCCTCCGAAAACCAAATTTCTCAATGCTCACAGGGTTATGCGGGAGGCGAAGAAATTTTACTACATTTGAAAAGCTTTCAAAACTGGATAGGTTTTTAATCCTCAATAGGGCTGGTCGAAACGGAAATCGATCTGTTTTTGTTCCGGTAATTAATCTTTTATCCAGGTTTATCCTAAAAAAACCAAATTCAGGAGGTAGATATGAGCGCTCCCAAAAAATCTGTTTTACCTGTTACCGGCATGACCTGTAGCAACTGTGCGCGGGCTATCGATTTGAATGTCAGTAAGCTGCCCGGAGTAAAAGAGGCCCATGTTGATTTTGCCGGCGAAAAACTGTTTG
>JANXYV010000025.1 GCA_025355875.1 Prolixibacteraceae bacterium
CAAAGCTGCACTTTGGATATATAAAAAACAATCACTTGGTTCAGTTAATAGCAAAGTTCATGGTTCAAAAATTGTCACTACTTTCTATTTCAGTAATGGTGGAAATGGAAAAATCAAGGAATTGACTTTGTTTAACCTTAAAGCTACTTTCCCTGACAACCACATGTTGCACGATGCAATTGATGATCAATTTAAGACTGATACTTCATTAGAGGAATACGACCAGTTCCACAACCATTATAAAATCAATCATTTTTTAGAAGCACAAGGAGTAAAATAATTCAGCAATGAGAAAGTCCATTTTAATTTCAACCATTTTTGCTATTATCCTTTTATCTTTAAGTGGATGCTTGGGGATGCATCACATGAGTCATGTTAACGTGAGAACTGCAAATAATGAAATTACTAATTACGTGCAGGCTAATCATGGAACAAACAATCATTCTGGTGGTTGCCACTAAAAGAGAACTGTTCCAGTTTACCAATCGGTAAGTTGGCTCTGATTTTTTACTTATTTTCGGGGGCAACTAATTTTACTGTTTTTATTGCCCCCGATATTTAATAATTTTACAATTCGACCGATATTTGTGGATTCTGGTCAAAGAGCAAAACTCAATAATTCCCATTGCCCAAACTCCCTTCCCCATTTTGGGGAAGGGTTGGGGATGGGGCTAATACTTTTTCAACATGTTTAACCGACTCGTCAAATATTTTCTCGAAAATCGGCTGATTACCTTTCTGTTCCTGATCACATTTGTGGTTTTGGGATTGGTGTACATGCCGTTCAACTGGAAGTCCGAATTTTTTCCTCGCGACCCGATTGCGGTAGATGCCATTCCGGATATTGGCGAAAATCAACAGATTGTGGCCACCGAATGGATGGGCCGCTCGCCAAAAGACATTCAGGATCAGGTGACTTATCCGCTGACAACAGCATTGCTGGGAATTCCGGGTGTTCAGACCATCCGCAGCACTTCCATGTTCGGAATGTCGTTTATCTACATCATCTTTAAAGATAAGGTTGAATTTTACTGGAGCCGCTCCCGAATTCTTGAAAAGCTGAATTCACTGCCTTCAGGTACTTTGCCTTCCGGAGTGCAACCCACTTTGGGACCCGATGCTACGGCGCTTGGACAAATTTTCTGGTACACGCTCGAAGGTCGCGATCCGAAAACCGGCAAACCCAACGGTGGCTGGGATCCGCAGGAACTACGCACTATTCAGGATTTTTACGTCAAATACGGATTGACCACTGCCGAAGGTGTTTCTGAAGTGGCTTCTGTCGGCGGCTTCATCAAAGAATACCAGGTCGATCTCAATCCTGAAGCATTGAAAGCATTCAATGTTTCAACCATGGACGTGATGAATGCCGTGCGCAAAAGCAACCTCGACATTGGCGCTGAAACCATTGAGTTGAACAATGTGGAATACATTATCCGTGGTTTGGGTTATGTGAAAAATCTGGAAGATCTTGAAATATCGGTAGTTGCAGTCCGGAATAATGTTCCTGTTCGAATCAAAGACGTGGCGAATGTGTCGTTTGGTCCGGCTACCCGTCGCGGCGGTCTTGATAAAGCTGGGTCAGAAGCTGTTGGCGCGGTAGTGGTTGCCCGTTACGGTTCCAATCCGACGGATGTAATCAACAATGTAAAGGACAAAATCAAGGAACTGGAAGCCGGGATGCCGCAAAAGACTTTGCCTGACGGAACTGTTTCGAAAGTGACCATTGTGCCGTTTTACGACCGCACCGGATTGATCAAAGAAACGATTGGAACGCTCGAATCAGCGCTGTCGCACGAAATTCTGATCAGCATCATTGTCATTATAATTCTGGTAATGAACCTGCGGGCATCGCTTATTGTTGCCGGATTGCTGCCAATTGGCGTACTGATGACATTCATCCTGATGCGGTTTTTCGGAATCGAAGCCAATGTGGTTGCCTTATCAGGAATCGCCATTGCCATTGGCGTGATGGTCGATATTGGAATTGTGGATGTGGAGAACATTCTCCGACACCTCGAAATGCCCGAAAACAAAGGCATCCGGGGCAAAAAACTGATGGGGGTGATCTATCAGGCAACTACTGAAGTTCGTGCGGCAGTGGTCACCTCAATTGCCACAACCATCGTCAGTTTCCTGCCTGTTTTTGCCATGCAGGCTGCCGAAGGAAAGCTCTTTCACCCGCTGGCTTTTACCAAAACTTTCGCGCTGATTGCCGCGTTTGTTCTCGGAATTGTGGCGCTGCCAAGCTTGACTTATCTCTTTTTCAACATTCGGTTCGATACCAAAAAGATCCGCAAGATATGGAATAGCTGCCTGATTGTGGCCGGATTCACATTTGTGATCATCTGGCAAACCTGGCCGGCGCTGGCTTTGGCGGCAATCGGTATCAACAATTTGCTCGGCGACCGATGGACTCAAAACCGGAAAGAATTTCCGAACTTCATCAATATTGCAATCACGGTGCTGGTTGCAGCCTGGTACCTTACCATCGAGTGGCTTCCGCTGGGCGCGCACAACAGCGTTCTGGTGAATTACCTTTTCGTTGGTGGAATTATCGGGGCGATCCTTTTTGCCCTGATGTCGATGGTTCATTTTTATGAAAAAATTATGCGGTGGGCGCTCGAAAACAAATGGAAATTCTTGGTTATTCCGATTGTTACCCTGATTTTCGGTGTATTGGCCTGGCAAGGTTTCGACAGATCATTCGGATTTTTTGCTTCCGGAGCAGAAAATGCTGGCTGGAAAAGCGTGAGGCAAACAGCCATCTGGCAAACTCCTGAAAAGCTGTTTCCCGGAACGGGCAAGGAATTTATGCCGTCATTAAACGAAGGTTCGTTCCTGCTGATGCCTACCAGTATGCCGCATTCGAGCATCGAAAAAAATCTTGATTACATCGAAACACTCGACAAGCGACTGTCTGCCATTCCTGAAGTGGAAGTAGCCGTTGGCAAATGGGGTCGCGTTAGTTCGGCACTCGATCCGGCACCGGTGCAGATGTTCGAGAATACCATCAATTACCGGCCGGAGTATATTCTGGATGAAAACGGTCAAAAACAAAGATTCAAAACTGATGGAAATGGACGGTTTATTCTTGATAATGAAATAATTAGAAGTACGATAGAAAAGAATGGAAGGACAAATGAAATAAGTGGAAATAAAATTGAAATAAATGGAAGTGTGGTTGAAATAAATAGCATTAAAGGTATGAAATATGATAAGAGAAACGACATATTTCATATTCTAATCAACGATAAATGGTTAGAAGTGGAAAAATTATCTTCCAGTATTTCAACTTATTTCAACCTATTTCAACCTATTTCTAATTATCTCATTCCTGACCAAAATGGCGAATATTTCAGACAATGGCGACCACAGATCAAAAGGCCAAACGACATTTGGAACGAAATTGTGAAAGTAACCAACATTCCCGGTTTGACTTCGGCACCTAAATTACAGCCGATTGAAACACGCCTCGTGATGCTTTCGACCGGAATGCGTGCTCCAATGGGACTGAAAGTTTATGGTTCCGATCTGGACGCGATTGAAAAGGGCGGAATGCTGCTTGAACAGGCGCTGAAAGATGTGCCGTCGATCAAAGGTTCGTCGGTATTTTACGACCGGGCTGTTGGCGCTCCATACCTTGAAATCAAACTGAACCGCGAAGCAATGGCGCGCTATGGCATGAGTGTCAGCGATGTGCAGGAAGTTCTATCGGTGGCAGTTGGCGGCATGGCGCTTTCGTCTTCGGTTGAAGGGCGTGAACGGTTTCCGATCAGGGTTCGGTATGCCCGCGAACTGCGCGATAATCCCGACGACATCAAACGCATCCTGATTCCGGCCATGAACGGCGTTCAGGTTCCGTTGAGTGAAATTGCCGACATCGATTATACCCGTGGTGCCCAGATGATTCGCAGCGAAAATACCTTCCTGAACGGTTATGTGATTTTCGACAAAAACGAAGGCAAAGCTGAAGTGGATGTGGTGGAAGAAGCCACTAAATTTCTTCAGAAAAAAACGAGTTCAGGTTCGCTGGTTTTACCTGCCGGAGTTTCCTATAAGTTCGCAGGAAATTACGAACATCAGATGCGCGCCACCAAACGACTGGCTATCGTCATCCCGATCAGTTTGCTCCTGATTTTGCTGTTGCTCTATTTCCAGTTTCGCACGGTCACCGCTTCGTTTATTCACTTTTCAGGCGTGTTTGTCGCTTTTGCCGGAGGTTTTATCATGCTTTGGCTTTATGGGCAGGACTGGTTTATGAACTTTTCGGTTTCAGGAGTCAACCTGCGCGACCTTTTTCAGATGCACACCATTAACCTGAGTGTGGCCGTTTGGGTTGGGTTTATTGCCCTCTTCGGAATTGCCACCAACGATGGCGTAATTATGGGAACCTACATTCATCAAGTGTTTGAAGACCGGCATCCGGCAACCGTTCACGAAGTTCGCGAGGCTGTAGTTTCCGCCGGAATGAAACGAGTTCGTCCGGCAATGATGACTACCGCAGTGGCTGTTATCGCGCTGCTGCCCGTTTTGTCGTCAACCGGAAAAGGTTCCGATATCATGATCCCGATGGCCATCCCCATGTTTGGCGGCATGGTCATTCAGGTCATGACCGTCTTTGTCGTCCCAATGTTTCAGTCGATGTGGCGGGAGTACACAGTGAAAAAGACAAACACAGACGAAATACGATAGAAACAAAGTGGACTAAAATTGAAATAGATTGAAATATTATAGAAATACAATTGAAATACTATTGTAAATTTATTGGACGAATCAATCTAAAACAAAGTAATACACTAATTTATGGAAGAACAAAAGAAATATATACCAGTACAGCAATTGAAGGTTTATCAGCTTGCCAGAGAACTTTCATCAAAGGGATGGGAAATATACTGCAAGCTTAGTTTTGAGCAGAAAAAGTTGTTTGGAGATCAGTTTTTACGGGCAATTGATTCGATAGGCGCGAATATAGCCGAAGGATATGCCAGATACCATGCTTTGGATCAGGTTCGCTTTTACCATATTGCCAGGGCATCAATGAGTGAAGCGATAAACCACTGGGCTTCCTTATTGCTTGAAAGAAAAGTAATTTCTGATACAGATTATAATTTTCTTTTTGAGAAATATAAAGAGCTTGAAATCAAACTCAACAATTTTATTTCAACAACTCGAAACGCCTCTGAAAAATGAAAACCCACAAACGAAGTACTTCAAAATATTTCAAAATACTTCTATGTATTTCAGTTTTATTTCCATGTGTATCTGCCTATTCTCAATCCGATTCTCTAACTTATTATCTGGAAATTGCCGCAAAAAACAATCCGTCTGTTCAGCAGAAATTCACCGAATATGAGGCCGCCCTTCAAAAAGTACCACAGGTTGGCGGTTTGCCCAATCCGGAGTTGAATGTTGGTGTATTTTTGAGCCCGATGGAACTGGTTGCCGGAAAGCAGGTTGCCGATATTCGCCTGATGCAGATGTTTCCGTGGTTTGGCCAATTGAAAAATGCCAAAGACGAAATGAGCCTGATGGCTAAAGCAAAGTTCGAATCCTTTCGGGAAGCCAAGCTGCAGGTCTATCTTGATGTGCAGCAAAGCTGGTATGAATTGCAGAAAGTCCAACAATCGATCCTCATTTCGGAAAAGAACCTGGAGATTTTGTATTCGTTGAAACGACTTTCCACGGTGAAATTCAAGGCTGCTTCGAATGGTGGAAGCAGCTCATCCGGAAGTTCTGTTTCACGAGGAAATTCATCCTCCGCAAGCACCGCTTCCTCCGGAATGTCAGGCATGAGCGGAAATGCCGGAACTTCACCAGTTCAATCTTTACCTGTGATGCCATCCAATCCGATGAGTTCTTCCGGAGCGTCGGGATTGGCTGAGATCTACCGAATCCAAATGGAAATCGGTGAACTGGAGAACAGTATTTCATCGCAGCAGAACCAGTTGCAAACTATTTCAGCGCGATTTAATGGTCTCCTGAACCGTAAGTCGCAAACTCCAGTTCAATTTACAGAGAAATTAATCGCTGATTCGCTCGGTATAGTTCTGACGGCTGTTTCAGACAGTATGTTTGCGGATAGTCCGATGTTAGGGATGTTGAAATACGAAGAACAATCGCTCGATGCGCGTCAGCAAATGGTGACTAAAATGGGATACCCGATGGTTGGCGTTGGATTGAATTATTCAGTAATAAGCAAAAATCCAATGTCGGCTTCCGAAATGAACGGAAGTGACATGATCATGCCCATGGTGACCGTTACTTTACCGATCTACCGGAAAAAATACCGGGCCATGCAGGAGGAAGTCAGGCTGCAGAAAGTCGCTACGCAGCAAGGATTTCAGGCAACAACCAATGCGTTAAGAACCGAGTATTACGAAGCCATGCAACTTTATCAGGATGCCCAGAGAAGAATGAAACTATACGACAATCAGTCGGATTTAGCCAATAAATCACTAAATATCATGATGAAAAGTTTCTCAGCTTCAGGCGCCGGATTAAGCGATTTACTTCGGATTCGCCAGCAAACGCTCGACTATGAAACCAAAAAGATAGAAGCCATTCGTGATAACAACACATCCATTGCCTGGATCAAACGACTGACGGCATGTTCTCAAATCCAATAAATTCAATTCACATGAACAAACTATTTTCAAATCAATATGTCCGTGGCGGTTTATTCATCGCAATCGGACTTTTTCTGGGTTGGGCTGTTTTTCATTCTCCTGAAAAGGTCGGGGAAAAGGTGAAACAGACAGTGGTTGAGTCAAAATCCGAAATCTGGACCTGCTCAATGCACCCGCAAATTCGGATGGATAAACCCGGCAAATGTCCCATTTGTGCGATGGATCTGATTCCGCTCATTTCGATTGCGGCATCACAATCTGATCCGGAAGCCATTCATCTGACCAAAGAATCTGCTCAACTGGCCAATGTGATGACTTCGGTTGTTTCGCGCCAGAATCCTGAGAAAGAGGTGCGCCTTTATGGAAAAGTGCAGGCTGATGAGCGCCTGCTGCAAAACCAGGTGGCACAAATCTCCGGGAGGGTTGAAAAACTGTTCGTGAATTTCACCGGTGAACCTATTCGCAAGGGACAAAAGCTGGCAGATATCTATTCGCCCGAACTGGTTACCGCCCAGCAGGAATTACTCGAAGCCGCTAAAACCAAATTGACACAGCCCGAAATTTATGAGGCAGCCAAAGAAAAACTGCGACAATGGAAACTTTCAGAAGCACAGATATCGGAAATTGAAAACCCACATAACATCCAATCAAACATGGCCGTAGAGGCGACAACTTCAGGCATTGTTACAGCTCGTCGCATTAACATGGGCGACTATGTCAGTGCCGGAACGGTGCTCTTTGAAGTTTCCGATTTATCTCGGGTGTGGGTGTTGTTCGATGCCTACGAAACCGACCTTCCGTTCCTGAAAACCGGAGACAAAATTGACTTTTCAGTTCAGGCTTTGCCGGGAACATCGTTTTCAGCAACTGTAAAATTCATCGATCCGGTGATAGATCCGGTGAACCGCGTGGCGAAAGTTCGCATCGAAATTGGCAATCCGGGGGCCAAACTGAAACCTGAAATGTTCGCTACCGGAAACGTCAAATCGAATCTGGCTGAATACAGGGATAAGTTGGTTATTCCGGCTTCAGCAGTACTTTGGACCGGAAAACGTTCCATCGTTTACGTGAAAAAGGCAGGAGATGAACCCATTTTCAAAATACGTGAAGTTGAACTGGGACCCAAGTTAGGCGAAAGCTACGTGATTCTGACAGGTTTGACCGATGGCGAGGAAATAGTTACCCAGGGCACATTCAGTGTAGATGCAGCGGCTCAACTCGAAGGAAAACCAAGCATGATGAACCAACCCGACGCGACTCCGATTACGAATCAAAGTCAAGCCCGGAATTCCAAATTCAAAGTTTCAGGAAATTGCGACCAATGCAAGGAACGAATCGAAATGGCTGCCAAATCGGTTTTCGGAGTAGCCTCTGCCGAATGGAATGCGGAATCCAAAATACTGAAAGTTAGGTTTGACGGCACTAAAACCAATTCTGATCAAGTTCAAATGGCGATTGCGAAAGTTGGTCATGATACCGAAAAATTTAAGGCTTCGGAAAATGTCTACAAATCATTACCAAAGTGTTGTCTATACCGTGAATAGGTCGATTGCCTTTGCAGAATTCACATATACCTATGACATCAATTTTTTGCGTATATTTGACCACCTGAAAACCAAAATGAACAGACCGAGTGAACAGACTTTTTAAAAATATAACTGTATTTTCCTTGTGGCTTCCTTGTCTGGTCATCCTTGCGCATCTTTTCATTCCTCATGACCATCATTTTGAATCGACTACTTTTAAAACTGAGGCAACCTGCCATTCGCAAAATTCTGAATCACCAAAACATTCAACAGGTTTTCCCAGGCATTGCCAGGCATTCAGCGATCTGACATTTGACAAGGCACCATCAACACTGTTGGTTTCGCAACTTAATTCAAACTTTGTTCTATTTTTCCATTCCGGAATGGATTCAAACCTTCCGGAATTTACTTGTATAAAAATAGATAGAATGGATTTTAGGGAACCTATCCTGAAAATCAATTCTCAAAGATTACAGCTATTCAGGGCACCTCCGGTCCTGGTTTAAATTCCCAGTTCTCCAAATTCGGGAAAATCCAAATTTCTTACATTTCTATTTCTGCAACTATCAAAAAAATCCAAAATGATAGAACGGATCATTCATTTTTCTATTAAGAATAAATTCATCGTTGGACTCTTTGTAATCGCCTTGATTGGCTGGGGAAGCTTCTCACTGACCAGGTTACCCATCGATGCCATTCCTGATATTACTAACAATCAGGTTCAAATTATTTCGCTGGCGCCTTCCCTGGCAACCCAGGAGGTCGAAAGTATTATTACTGCTCCGATTGAAGTGGCAGTGGCCAATATTCCGGATATCATTGAACTTCGCTCCATTTCCCGTCTGGGATTGTCGGTTATCACGGTCGTTTTTAAGGATGAAGTCGATCTTTACTGGGCTCGTCAGCAATTGAACGAGCGGCTGAAAGAAGCCGAAGACGCCATTCCGACAGGATTGGCAAAGATTGAACTTGCACCAATCTCATCCGGATTAGGCGAAATTTATCAGTATCGGCTGGCCGTAGATAAAGGTCTGGAAAAGAAATATACGCCGATGGAACTACGTACGCTTCAGGATTGGGTCGTTCGCCGTGAGATGCTTGGAACTATCGGTGTTGCCGATATCAACAGTTACGGCGGATTCATTAAGCAGTATGAAATTGCCGTAAATCCTGAACGCTTGCGTGGAATGAATCTTTCGCTCAACGATATTTTTCAGGCTCTGGAGCGGAACAACGAAAACACCGGAAGCGCCTACATCGACAAAAAGCCAACCGCTTATTTCATACGGGGAATCGGAATGGTCAAAACGCCGGAAGATATTGAACGAATCGTGGTAAAGTCAAATGCCTCGGGTATTCCGGTTTTGATTCGGGATGTCGCCACCGTTCAGTTTGGTTCTGCAACGCGCTACGGAGCATTTGTGGTGGATACTACCGAAGCCGTCGGTGGTGTGGTAATGATGCTGAAAGGGGCAAATGCGCATAAAGTGATCGAAAGTGTCAAAACGCGGATCGAATCCATTCAGAAATCGTTGCCGAAAGGGGTTCGGATCGAACCGTTCCTGAACCGCTCTGAACTGGTTGGCCGTGCCATCGAAACAGTTTCGAAAAACCTGATTGAAGGCGCGCTGATCGTGGTTTTTATGCTGGTTTTGCTCCTGGGAAACTTTCGCGCCGGATTGGTAGTGGCTTCAGTTATTCCTCTCTCCATGCTTTTTGCAATTTCCCTGATGAATATTTTTAGTGTTTCAGGGAACCTGATGAGTCTTGGAGCCATTGATTTTGGGCTGATTGTCGACGGAGCAGTAATTATCGTTGAAAGTGTGGTGCATCGGATATCTTCCAGTAAACATCATCATCCGGGAGTAACAAAGCTTTCGCAGCAACAAATGGACGAGAATGTTTTCGATTCGGCCAAACGGATGATGAGTTCGGCCACTTTCGGGCAAGTCATTATCCTGATTGTTTATTTGCCCATCATGGCTTTGATTGGCATCGAAGGCCGGATGTTTCGTCCGATGGCAGAGGTTGTCAGTTTTGCCTTGCTGGGAGCTGCAATCCTTTCGCTGACTTACGTTCCGATGGCTTCGGCCTTGTTCCTGAGTAAAAAGACCGAACACCGGCGCAATTTTTCGGACTGCCTGATGGAAGGATTTCACAGGGCTTTTAATCCTATGATTGCATTTGCACTGCGAAGCAAAATACTGGTTTCTGCCTCAGCCGTATTGTTGTTTTTCGCCAGTCTTTTTCTTTTTTCCAGGCTTGGCGGAGAATTTATTCCCCAGCTCGAAGAAGGCGACCTGGCAGCTGGAGTCATGACTTTGCAGGGTGGATCACTGACCAATACCATTGAAAAAGTGGAAATGGCCAATAAAATCCTGCTCGAAAATTTTCCTGAAATTAAACATGCTGTATGTAAAATCGGGGCCGGTGAAATTCCGACCGATCCGACTCCCATGGAAACCGGAGATTACATCATTACCCTAAAGGATAAAAGCGAGTGGACAAGCGCTAAAACCCGCGAAGAGCTGGTCGAAAAAATGCAGGAAAAGCTGGTGGTTTTGGCCGGTGTCAAATTTGAGTTTCAACAGCCGATACAAATGCGATTCAATGAATTTATGTCGGGTTCAAAACAGGACATCGCCGTTAAAATATTTGGAGACGACCTGAATACTCTCGCTGAAAAAGCCGTCGATGTTGAGAAAATTATCAGGAATATCGAAGGTGTGACAGAAATTAATGTAGAGAAAGTGACCGGGCTTGCCCAGGTGCAGGTTGAATACAATCGCGACAGGCTGGCACAATACGGCCTCTCGGTGGATAATGTGAACCGGGTACTGCGGGCTGCTTTTGCCGGAAGTCAGGCTGGCGTAGTGTTTGATGAAGAAAAACGTTTCGGTCTGGTTGTTCGCCTCGACCGGGATTACCGTCAAAGCCTCGATGATGTAAAAAATCTTTCGGTATCGCTTCCCGGAGGAGGGCAAATCCCATTTGATATGGTGGCTGACATCCAAATCAAATCTGGTCCGGCGCAAGTTTCGCGCGAAGACACGAAACGTCGGATTACCGTTGGATTTAATGTCCGTAACCGCGATATTCAGAGCGTCATTTCGGAAGTATCCCAACGAATCGACCGGCAGGTCAAACTTCCAACGGGTTATTATGTATCGTATGGCGGTCAGTTTCAAAACCTCGAAGCAGCCAAAGCGAGGCTGGCTATTGCCGTTCCCGTTGCTTTGCTCATGATTTTTGTACTACTTTATTTCACTTTTCATTCTGTTTCGCAAACCTTTCTGATCTTTTCAGCGGTGCCTATGTCGGCCATTGGCGGCGTTTTCGCATTGTGGATGCGTGGTATGAATTTTTCGATTTCCGCTGGAGTGGGATTTATTGCCTTGTTTGGTGTGGCGGTTCTGAATGGAATCGTTTTAATCGCCGAATTTAACCGGCTAGAAAAGGAAGGGTTGAGTGATATTACCGAGCGTGTGCTCAAAGGACTGCACACCCGTTTGAGGCCGGTAATCATGACGGCTGCGGTTGCTTCGCTTGGGTTTCTTCCAATGGCACTGTCGAACTCAGCCGGAGCTGAAGTTCAGAAACCATTGGCAACGGTCGTTATTGGCGGACTGATTTCAGCCACTTTCCTGACACTCATTATTCTGCCTGTATTTTATATTCTCTTTTCCTCAGGCAATTTCAGGTTCAATTTTACACGGAAGTCCATGAAAGTAGCATCTATCCTATTGTTCTTTCTTTTTTCTTCTTCCTTATTCATGACCACCCAGGCACAACAAACTAAAACGATCAACTTGACTCAGGCAATTCAGATGGCTTTGGACAGCAATTTGACAGTCCGTTCTTCAGGATATTCGGTCGAAGTTCAGAAGTCTCTGAAAGGCGCCACATGGGACGTCCCAAAAACGATTGTCGAAGGTCAGTACGGGCAATTTAATTCCTACTCGAAGGACAACAGTTTTACTCTGTCGCAGGAATTTGCATTCCCAACCGTTTACATGAACCAAAACAAACTGGCCAATTCCAATGTCAAGAGTGCTGAATGGCAGTTGAAGGCTTCGCAGCTCGAAATTTCCACCCAGGTGAAACAGGTATACTGGCAGTTGACCTACCTGTTTTCCAAACAAAAGCTATTTGTGTACCAGGATAGTTTGTTTGGTGGATTTCTAAGGGCAGCCGAACTTCGGGCTAAAGTTGGTGAAACGAACCGGCTGGAAATGATCAATGCCCGATCTCAAAGCATGGAAGTGGTGAATCAGTTGCATCAGGTAACTGCCGATATTGCAATCTATCAGCAAAAACTGCAAACGCTTATAAACACCGGATCTGCACTGACCATTTCTGACACGGCTTTGCGGCGCATTACCTATTTGCCGGTGGCAGATACATCAGTACTGAACGCAAATCCCACAGTTGGACTTGTGAAACAGGAGGTGGAAACTTCGCAGGTTGAAAAGAAGCTGGAACAAAGCAGGATGATGCCCGATTTCAGTCTGGGATATTTCAGTCAAACCATGCAGGGAACTCAGGATATGAATGGAATTCCACATACTTTTACCACTGGCGATCGGTTCAACGGGATTCAGGCCGGAATTGCAATACCTTTGTGGTTTTTACCTGGTACGGCCAAAACCAGGTCGGCCAAACTGAAAGAGCTGGTTTCTCAAACCAATGCTGAAAATTTCATAAAGTCACTTTCGGGCAACTATAAATCGTTGCTTGGCGAATTCCAGAAATACAGCAAAAGTGTGGAATATTACGAGCAGCAGGCGGTTCCTGAAGCCAATATTATCATCGATCAGGCAACCAGAAGCTACAAAGCAGGTGCCATGGATTATCTCGAATACATCCATAATCTCAATCAGGCCCTCAGCATCCGTAAGAATTACCTCGATGCCCTGAATAATTACAACCAAACTATTATTTCGATTGACTATCTAACAGGTAAAATTTTCTAATTCCAACGACCATGATTAATTTAAAAAACATAGCAGCCATCCTGATTTCAATGCTTTTTCCTGCATTGTTTTCTTGCAGCGGAGGAACTAAAAGTACGGAAGAAAAGAAAGAAACAGAAGTCCTTCCTGAGAATATTGTTGAACTGCGTGCCGACCAGATCAAACTGGCCAAAATCGAAACCGGGCAAATTGAAACACGCACAATGAGCGGAAAACTTAAAGTGAGCGGAATTGTGGCCGTTGCTCCTCAAAATATGGCCACGGTTTGCATGCCCATGGGTGGCTTCGTAAAGAGCACCACTTTAATGCCCGGAAATGTGGTTCAGAAAGGACAAACTATGGCTATTCTTGAAAATCAGGAATTTGTGGATATCCAGCAAAATTTCCTTGAAGCAAAAAATAAACTGGAGTTTGCTGAAGCCGATTTTAAACGTCATTCAGAACTTTACAAAAACGATGTGTATTCTGCCCAGAACCTTCAGCAAGTGACTTCGGATTACAAAAACCTGAAAGCGCAAGTCAGGGCTCTGGAGCAAAAGTTGACCCTGATCGGGATCAATCCTGCCAATCTGCACGAGGATGATATCAGCAGTTCTGTGGCAGTAGTTTCTCCAATTTCAGGATTTGTGAAAACGGTGAATATCAATATTGGCAAGTATGTTGGCCCGGCTGATGTAATGTTCGAGGTTGTCAACAGCGACAAGCTTTTTCTCGAACTTACCCTGTTCGAAAAAGATGCCGACAAGGCATTTGCAGGACAAAAGATCGGTTTCTTTATAAACAATGAAACCGAGAAGCACGATGCGGTGATCTACCAAACCGGCAAATCGATCAGCTCCGACAAAACATACCAGGTTTATGCAAGCGTTCAGGGAACCTGTAAAAATGTGTTGCCCGGAATGTATGTAAATGCGCTGATTGAAACCTCCGGCAACCAGGCAACTGTGCTGCCGTCGGATGCCGTGGTGAGTTTCGATGACAAGGATTACATCTTTGTTTTCGATAAAAACAAGATGGAAAGTGGCAAGGAATTCACCGAATACCGGATGGTTGAGGTCCGAAAAGGACTTGCCGATGCGGGGTTTGTGGAAGTTATTTTGCCTGAAGGTTTCGACCTGCAAGCGGCCAAAGTCGTCACAAAAGGTGCATACAGTCTTCTTTCGGCCAAGAAGAACGCCGGAGAAATGGCTTGCTGATTTTAAAAGTTCCGATAACAAAAAGGCTTTTGCCTTGTTTTAATTGAAAAATAAAATCATTCGAACATGCTTCGCGATATCCGCACCGACTATCAGAAATTTGAGCTAAACGAATCAGAACTTGAAAAGGATCCGTTTAAACAGCTTGCTCTGTGGTTGAAAGAGGCGATTGGAGGTAAAATCCCCGATCCTACTGCAATGGTATTGTCAACGATCGACCAGAATGGGAATCCGGATTCAAGGGTGGTACTTCTGAAAGAATTAACTCCGGTAGGATTGGTGTTTTTTACGAATTACCACAGCAAAAAAGGAAAGCAAATTGAAGAACACAGGCATGTATCGGCAGTTTTCTTCTGGAAAGAAACTGAAAGGCAGGTTCGGATAAAAGGAATTGCGGAAAGAATCGCTGAAAAAGAATCGGAGGCTTATTTTTTATCCAGACCACTGGAGAGCCAAATTGCTGCCTGGGCATCACCGCAAAGCCAGGTCATCGAAAACAGGCAGGTTTTGACAAATAACTACTTCAGGTACCAAGAATATTTCAAAAACAAGGAACAAAAAAAACCACCTCACTGGGGTGGTTTCCTGATTCGTCCGGAATATTTTGAATTCTGGCAGGGACGTTCAAACCGGCTCCACGACCGGATTGAATTTTCTCTGTGTGAAAATCAATGGAAGATTCAGCGTCTGGCTCCCTGAATCTATTTGATGTGAATCCCGGAAGACCGATGGCTGAACTTTCCCAAAAAACCATCCAACGTCCAGAGGGCTAGGGAAGCCAGCACAATCAGGTAAGCGATTTGTGGAACCGATGAAAAGATTCCGGCACCTTTTTGCATGATGGACGATTGACTTGTTTTGAAGGCATTCATCGATTGGGCAACTGATGACCAAAATCCGGAATTACTTGCCGGCGCAGCATCATTTCCTGAAACTGAGATGAAGATCATCAGCAGAACAAAGCCAGAAATCAGGATGATCCAGGTCTTTTTGCTGATTACAGGCTGGTAATCAGCCAGGATTGGACGTTTTGCAACGGCAGCTTCTGCCTGAATACGGCTCATCACTTTCAATGTAAAATCAGATGAAGGCGAATCAATCCGGATTCCTTTCATCATATCTTCGAATTGTTTATCCAGCTTGTTCATAGCAGTGAGTATATTTCTTCGTTCAACATTTCGTGTAATAAACTGTACATTTTTTTTCGCGCCCGATGGATTTTTACTTTAATATTGCTGACCGTCAATCCTGTAATTTCGCTAATTTCATCCATCGACTGGTTTTCGTAATAATAGAGCGTCACTAAAATCTGGTCATCTTCCGGTAATTTTCCGAGTGCAAGATTCAGGTATTTCTCCTGATCTTCCTTTTTGGTTTCCCGGTAATAATCGTGCATCTTCATCTCATCCTGCTCGGTAATCCGTTGATCTTCGAGCGACTTAAATTCAATGCGGCGTTTCCTTAATTCAGAAATACAGGCATTGTAGGTGATGCTATAGAGCCAGGTCGAAAATTTCGATTTCCCTTCGTACATATCCAGCTTCTGAAAAGCTTTAATAAAGGTATCCTGAGCCATTTCTTCAGCATCCTCAGGCCGTTTGAGCAATTTCAAAGCCAAGGTATAGATCAGTTTCTGATACTTTTCAACCAGAAAGGAGAATGCCTGGATATTTCCTTTCCGAACTGCTTCTATATAATATTGGTCTTCGTTTTTGTCCATCTTTCTCCAATAGACGAACTTTTAGATGTACGGTTACAAATTTCACAAAAAATTCTTTTCAAATGTTTGTAACCGGAATAAAAACCCTGCGTCATACCAGCGAGTTTGAAAACAATTAACACTTAAAACTGAATATTATGCAAGTAGAAATTTTAGTCCCGATTGCTATGTTTGCGATGGTGTTTGGTGTGGTATATATCGCTGTCACCACCCGAAACAAAGAACGTTTGGCACTGATCGAAAAAGGCGCAGATCCTGAATTGTTTAAAGCAAAAGCTCAGCCGGAAAATGGTCAACGTACTATGAAAGCCGGACTTTTCTTTATGGGAATCGCCATGGGTATTCTGGCCGGGTATTTCCTGAGCCGGGGAGGTATGGAAGAAACACCTGCCTATTTCTCGATGATCTTTCTTTTTGGCGGAATTGCATTGGTAGTTTCCCATTATTTACAAAAGAAAAATCAGGAAAACGAAGACTCCTGATCTTCACCGGGATTCCAAAACCAGATATTGAACCACACAGTCATATTGGTCACATAGTCTTTTCTATTGTGTTCGATGTGTCTGTGTGGTTTTTCTTTTTTGTATTTTAGTGGAAATTTTAAAACCAATGTCGAAAGAAAATATTCATCAGCGGATCATCGAATTGCGTTCAGCCCTCGAAGACCACAATTATCGTTATTATCATTCATCTCAGCCGGTTATAAGTGATTTGGAGTTCGACATGCTCATGAAGGACCTTGAAAAACTGGAAACTGAAAATCCCGAATTCTTCGATCCCAATTCTCCTACGCAACGAGTCGGCAGCGACCTGAACAAGGAATTTGAGCAGGTCAGACACCAATATTCGATGCTTTCGCTTTCCAATTCCTATTCCGAAGAAGAATTGCGCGACTTCGATCAGAAGATCCGAAAACTGACCGATCAGAAATTTGAATACGTTTGCGAACTCAAATACGACGGAACCTCGATCAGTTTGCGATACAAAAATGGCCTTCTCGAAAAAGCGATTACCCGTGGTGACGGCACTTTTGGAGATGATGTAACCGCCAATGTGCGCACGATCCGGAGCATTCCGCTCAATTTGAAGGGAATCGGTTTCCTCGGTGAATTTGAAATTCGCGGCGAGATTTTGCTGCCTTTTTCCGAATTTGAAAGGATTAATAATGAACGGGAAGAATTAGGTGAACAACTGTTTGCTAATGTTCGCAACGCGGCTTCCGGAACTTTGAAATCGCAAAAATCGTTGGTGGTTGCCGAACGGAACCTGGATGCCTATTTCTATTATCTGCTTGGTGAAAACCTTCCGGAAGATGGTCATCTGGAGAATTTGGAGGCTGCACGCAAATGGGGTTTCAAGATTTCTCCGGACACCGAAAAATGCCAGAATATGGATGAAGTGATCGCTTTTATCCGGAAATGGAACACCAAAAGATTCGAATTGCCCGTTGCCACCGATGGAATTGTGATCAAGGTGAATTCGCTGAGTTTACAGCAATACCTGGGCACCACAGCCAAATCGCCGCGCTGGGCCATAGCCTACAAATATAAGGCTGAACAGGCCAGTACCATTTTGCAGTCGGTAGCCTTTCAGGTTGGAAGGACCGGCGCAGTTACTCCGGTCGCCAATCTCGAACCGGTTCTTTTGGCCGGAACCACCGTGAAACGCGCATCGCTCCACAACGCTGACATCATCCGAAATTTGGATCTGCATTTTGGCGACACCGTTTTTGTCGAAAAAGGCGGCGAAATTATCCCAAAAATTACCGGAGCCGATCCTAATTTCAGGCACCCAATGGCGCAACCGGTCGAATTCATCACAGATTGTCCGGAATGTGGAACTGCCTTGATCAGGAAAGAAGGAGAAGCAGCTCATTATTGCCCCAACGAAGACGGTTGCCCGCCACAGATCAAGGGAAAGATGGAACATTTCATCGGCCGTAAAGCCATGAATATTGACGGATTAGGAACCGAAACCATTGATTTACTTTACAATGAAGGACTGATCCGAAATATTGCTGATTTGTATGATTTACGGAAAGAACAAATCAGCCGTCTTGAGCGGTTGGGCGATAAATCGGCTGACCGGATCCTGAAAAGTCTGGAGGTATCGCGTCAGGTGCCGTTTGAAAAAGTGCTTTTTGCGCTGGGAATCCGGTTTGTTGGAGAAACGGTTGCCAAAATCCTGGCTCACCGACTCATCAATATCGAGAACATTGAACTTGCCAGTCTCGAAGAATTGACAAACATTGATGAAATCGGCGGCCGGATTGCTGAAAGTGTTCAAGCCTATTTTTCAAAACCGGAAAACATTCAGCTGGTTGAACGGTTGAAGCAAAATGGTCTTCAAATGAGGCTCGATGAAGCCAGTCTGGCCAACCGGTCCGAGAAACTGAAAGGTCTGTCTATCATTATTTCAGGAACCTTTGAGAAAAACTCACGCGACGATTTGAAGAAAATGATTGAACAGAATGGCGGAAAGAATGTCAGTTCGATCTCGAACAATACCAGCTATTTGCTTGCGGGGAACAACATCGGGCCAAGCAAACTGGAAAAAGCCAAGAAGCTGAAAATCCCGATCATTTCGGAAGAAGACTTTCAGAAGATGATTGACTAGAAGTGACATATTCCTGTTTTACCATGCTTTTTACTTTCATTCCGGAACTTTTCACATTTTCCAAACCTGAAAAAGAAACGAATTGTTATTTTTGCAGCAACTATGGGTTTAAAATCGAAGATTGCCAATTGGATTCTCAATAAAAGATTGAGTTCAGTAGTCAGAGAAAAAAAAATTTTCAACCTGGATACTGCCCAAAATGCGGGAATTATTTGGACCATTGATCAACAGGAATCGTTCATTCGGGTTAATTCAGAACTTAGGAAAGCCGGGATTCAAACTTCCGGTTTGTGCTATTTTCCGCAGAGAAAGGCCATTATTCCGTTGGATATTCATGGTTTTACCAGGAAGCATACCCGTTGCTGGACTGAAATCCCGAAGTCGGAGTTGGCCGAAGATTTTATCCGGCAAAAGTTTGATATTCTGATTGACCTGAGCACATCCAAATCATTTCCACTGGTATGGTTAGCAGCATTGTCGGTAGCGGCATTTAAAATCGGTTATGCCGGAAATTCAGCGAATTACTATGACTGGAACATCGAATTTACCGAGCAACCCGAAACCAGCCAATTAGCCGAACAGATATTGTATTATTTGAAAAGGATTAATAAAACAACGATAGAATGACACATCCATTTACAGGAGCAGGAGTTGCACTCATCACGCCTTTTAATGAGGATAAAAGTGTTGATTACAGTGCATTGGAAAGATTGGTTGAGGATCAGGTTTCCGGAGGAACCGATTATTTGGTCGTGCTGGGAACCACCGGTGAAACCCCTGCCCTCTCCGATTCTGAAAAAAAGGAAACCGTTCGTTTTGTCATCGCAAAAAACGCCGGACGATTGAAAATCGTGGTTGGAATGGGTGGAAATGACACCATGAGCCTGGTTAAATCGATTCAAAATTTTCAATTTGATGGAGTGGATGCCCTACTTTCGGTGACCCCATATTACAGCAAACCCACTCAGGAAGGCCTTTTCCAGCATTTTAAAGCAGTGATCGAAGCAAGTCAGGCGCCTGTTATTCTATACAATGTTCCCAGCCGGACAGGTGTAAATATGGAGGCAGAAACTACCCTGCGAATTGCAAATCTCTCTGAAAAAGTAATTGGAATCAAAGAAGCTTCGGGTGACCTAGGCCAATTCGCCAAAATCATCAAAGATGCACCCGAATATTTCAAAGTGATTTCAGGCGACGATAGCTTGACGTTGCCTTCCATTGCTATTGGTTCTATAGGTGTTATATCGGTAATTGCCAATGCTTTACCGGCTCATTTGAGCCAATTGACACATGCAGGACTGGAAGGAAAAACAACTTTAGCAACCCGCTTGCACCTTCAAATGGCCGAAATGTTGAAACTGATTTTTAAGGAAGGAAGCCCTGGCGGTGTAAAAGCCCTGATGGAACTGATGGGAACTGCAAAAAATCAGCTCAGGTTACCCTTGGTGCCGGTTTCTGCCGCAACTAAAATATTGATTGAAGCTGAGTGGAAAAAAATGAATTAAAATCTCTTCCATTTTGATTTACAACCACAACCAATCTGACAACTATCTCACGAGCATTACCGTTCCTTTCTGGGAATGTTCATAACCCTGAATGTCGTGGTATTTTACAATCCAAACATAAACACCAGGTTCTGAATCTGTTCCATCCCATCCTGCATCGACATTTCTGGTTTCAAAAGTGGTTGCGCCGGTTCGGTTATACACCACAAGCTGATATTTTCCCGGATCAACTGCATTGAGAATTGGCCGGAATATCCGGTTTTCCGGAATATCACTGGCCGGCCTGAACGCATTCGGAATGAAAAATTTAAATGGAATCACTTCCACATACCTTCCGAGGGTATCCGAACAGTTGAATTCGCTGATTGCCTTCATAATAACCCGATATTTCCCCATTTCCGAATACCTGTGTGTTGGGTTCATTTCCAGACTGGTCTTGCCGTCACCAAAATCCCAGTTGTAAGTGAAAGCTCCATTTGTCAGGTTATTGAACTTGATTTCAGGATGCTCAATCGTCACCACAGGAAAATCTGGCTGAAAAGAAAGCTTAGGCATGATTACCTGAACATGGATCGTGTCGATGGCCAGACAGCTATACTGATTGGTTGCAATGACCGTATAATAACCCGTGGAATCAACAGTATAGGTCGGATTTTTCGAGCCATCCTGCCATCTATAACTTTGAAAACCTTTTTCTGCTTCAATTACCAATTCGCCGGGCAGGCAAACCGAAGTATCATTTCCCAGAAATATTTCGGGCTTGTTAACCTCAACATACAAGCTGTCTGTTTTCCTGCAACCAGCAGCGGTTGTAGCCGTTACTGAATACCAATTCTCTTTCGAAACCATGATTGAGGAACTTGTTTCGCCGGTACTCCACAAATAGGTTTGGAAATACTCACCGGCGACCAATTGGACTGAAGTTCCCTGGCAAATCAGCAAAGAATCTTCATTTCGCATAAAACTGCCCCCGATTTCGAGTTGAATATCCAAATTGAATCCGACGCCATAACCATACGACTCTGTATTGTTGTTGTCACCAAACCCATAAACGTATGCCAGAAATCCTCCATTTTTATTTGGATTCTGTAAATGATGAGTTCCGGGTCGAATCGGAATCTGCGCATAGGAGAATTTGCCGTCAGGGTATGTGCTGAAAAAGGTTTGGATCGATGTTCCATCAAGCTGGATACGACTGGTTTCAGAAGTTAAGGTGATGATATTGACATAAAAAATATCCCGTATCAGGGCCGATTCGTAGGCTTCAAAGGTAATGTCGTTGATTTTCTGAGAGATCGGACTCAAAATAATCATAAATGGATCTCCCACCCCATTGTTGCCGTCGATTGCCTGAGATCTGCAATACTGCGAAAGCAGCACCTTTTTGGATGCGATCAGACGGCAGGCCTCCATATTCGTCAGGTCAAACTCGAAGAATTTCCCTTGATCTATAGTGACCGAACGATGAAGACCTTCTATGGTCACAACAGTTCCATTCTCTGCCGCCAAAACCCGGTAAGTATCGCGGACCTTCAATTTAAGCGGAACGATATAAAATTCACGTCCCCAGGTGGTTGTGGGTGGTATTTGCTCGTACAGATGGTCGCGCGACTGGCCTGCATAAGGGATTGCCGTTGACTTCACTCCGGAATAGAAAGCAATGGGTTTATCTGCAAGAACATAGCTACCTGTAAGGTCACCCTGCCCTGTGATGGAGCTATTCATCGATTGAACCTGATACGATTGCCCTTTATTCAGGATCACCGAAAAGGGAACCAATGCTTTTTCCCCTTTATCAGTATCTACGGAGGGAGTAATTTTTACCAGTGTTTTAGCTTCAGATGCAACAATCAAAAATTCGCTGTTCGATTCAACCGTGCTGGTAGGGTGAGGCGTGTAGCACATGGCATAATATTCTTTTCCCAAAGATTCGGTCGGATAAATCACGGCCACATCCGACGATCGTGTCCGGTAATTCAGGGCATAAACGCTGACCGAATCCGTGGCAATCAAATGAATTCCTTTGTCCTCCGGGGTTTCAGAACCTTTTGCTTCCAAAATGGAATAGTCAATTGGAACCGATGTGGAAGTATTGGCTGTGACTGTAAACTTGCCGATTAAGGTTTCGGCAGGTCCGTAGGAAAGTGTAAAATCAGCATCTTTCCGAGAGGTGACGGTGATTTCAATATAATGTTCGGGGCCTTCATTCCGGTTTTGCATAAATCCAAACCAAAAATCCGTCCCTTCGGTGGAGTAATGGCAAGGATCTTTTCCCTCAGCACAAAAAGGAAAAAAGGAAAACAGAAAAACAACCAGAATGGGAATCAGTTTTTTCATGAATGTGAATTTGATCTGTTTTCATGACTCGTAAAACAACGCAATTTACGAAGTAAACAAGACCATTGGTTTGAAATTCATTAATTCATATGAAAACACAAAACCAAACGATGGCAAAACTGTCAGACGAAAGAGTATCGCTTTTTCATACTTAGTCGGGCTTCAGAGTGAACTCCGTTGAACGCTAAACCCAGAATGCAGAGGTTTTAGCTCGGCCACAAAATTTTTGAAACCTGGAATATGGAACATGGAACACATTTCAGCACCCAAACCGGTATCCAATACCCGACTCGGTGATCAGTAATTTTGGTTTGGTAGGTTCATCTTCAATTTTTTTGCGCAACTGGGCCACAAATACCCTTAAATACTGGGTTTGTTCGATATATCCCATTCCCCATATTTCCTTCAAAATATACTGGTGAGTCAATACTCGTCCTTCATTTTTGGCTAAAAGCGCCAGTAATGAGAATTCGGTAGAAGTTAGTTTGATGATTTCATTATTCTTCCGCGCAATGTGATTCGCTAAATCCACTTCAAGTGAACCAAAAAGCATGCGGGGGTCTTCGGCTGTGCCCTGGTTCTGCCGGATGGATGCCCTGATCCTCGCCAAAAGTTCACCCGTCCGGAATGGTTTGGTTAGGTAATCGTTGGCTCCGTGATCAAGCGCCTTTACAATGTCCTCTTCCGAACTCCGAACCGAAAGTATGAGGATGGATTTCTGATACCATTCGCGCAATTTCCGGAGAATTTCAAAACCATCGGCATCCGGCAGACCCAAATCGAGAATAATCAGGACAGGCACATGCGAAACAGCTTTTTGGATTCCTTCGTGTCCGGTAGAAGCCGAGAATATTTTGTAACCGTTCGACGACAGGGTTATTTCAAGCAATCTTCGGATCTGAACTTCATCGTCAATGATCAGAATGGTATCGTTATCGCTCATGGGTTTCACTGATGTTAGATACCGGAAATATCGGAAATTTTTGTCGGAATCCGAATAGTAAATCTGGCGCCTCCATTGTGACGGTTTTCAGCAATAATCGTCCCTTTATGAGCCTCAACCATTCCCTTTACAATCGAAAGTCCAAGGCCGGTGCCACCTGCAACAGCCAACTCTCCCCGGTAAAATTTATTAAATACCATGGGTAAGTCTGCAGCTGTAAATCCTGAACCTCGGTCCATGACCTGTATCGTCAAAACTTCGTTGTCGTAAAAGAATTTAATCCTGATGTTACTTCCTGCCGGTGCATGCTGAGATGCATTCAGCAGCAAGTTGTGGAGTACCTGTTCCATTAGACCAAAATCAAGTTGTACCAAAGGCATTTCGTCCGACAAAACGCAATGCAAGGTGAATGGCTTCAATTCGTCAGCAAGGGTTTGGACTACTTTGTTATACAGATCGTGTAAATCGCACCAGTCGATACGGGTAGTCATTCTTCCGGAATCGAGACGCGACATGTTTAATAAATTCTCGATCAACCGGTTTAACCTGATCGCGGCGGTATTGATTTCCTGATGCAGGATATTTCGCGTTTCCGGAGAATAGTCCTGGGCAATCAACGTATCGGAGGCGCCCATAATCGTTGCAACCGGAATGCGGAGTTCATGCGAAATAGAATTAAAAAGAGTTTTGTACAATTTGTCCGATTCGCTCAGAATAAAAGCATTTCTGGCTTCATTGCGCAGAAATTCACGCTCGATTTTCCCTGAAATTTGCGGCAGGAAACCTTCCCAGAATTGTTCCTCGCCTTGCGTAAACACGGTCGGGTGTTGAACTGCAATGACTCCAACATTGTCGTTGTTCCCTTTGAGCGGGTAAAAAGTATAATTACCCGATGGCAATGTATCTGAAAATTTACCTGCTTTGGACGAATGCTTGAAGGTCCATTCGGCGATACTCATATCATTCTCCGAAAAAGTGAGCGAAGTTTCATGCCTGATTGTTTTTTCGATATGGTTTGATTCATCTTTCAGGATGATGGCGCTTTCCAGATTGAAATACTTCCGGATATCTTTCACAGCCAGTGTTAAAACATCGTCGATGCCCGAGGCTGAGGATAGTTCTTTGGCCAACTGATAGAGGGCATGAGTCCGTTCTTCGCGTATCCTGATTTTCATTTCCTGCCTCCGCACCCGTGATGTTAAAACGCCATTTAATAAGGCGATGATGAAAAACATAGCCAGCATCAACATGTCTTCGGGCCGCTCGACATGAAGGGTATATGGAGGAGGGATGAAAAAAAAGTCCCAGATCAGTGAACTTAGTGTCGCAGCCAGTAAAATAGGACCGGTTCCATAGAAAAAAGCAAGAATTGAAACCATAAACAGGAGGGCGAACGAAACAACCTGGTAACCCACAAAACCTTTCAAAATGAAGAATATTCCGGAAGTTACAGCAATAATCAGCGAAGCGATCAAATATTGATTTGAACTGGAAGTAAATGACGGCATTGAAGCTTTTCGTCCATACTTGTCATCGTCAGTTTTGTCAGAACCAAGAATATAGACATCAATATTTCCACTGTAACGGATGAGCCGGTTCACAAAATTTCCAAGCCTGAACAATGTGAACAGGTTACGAACCCGAGGTTTCCCGATAATGATATGGGTTATATTCTCCTTTTGGGCAAAATCGACAATGGCTTTAACAATATCGGAATTGGTAACTATACGGAATTGAATACCCAGTTGTTTGGCAAGGCTTATATTCTTATCCAGGTGTTCACGCTCATAGTCGGTTAACTCGTGTGAAGTCTCCACATATATTGCCTGCATATTTCCACCCATCATATCAGCAAGATTCTTTGCCCATCTCAACAATTTAGTTGATTGGCGTGTATAGCTTACTGCTACCAGAAGGTGTACTCCCGATTTCCAGGGTCCCTTTATTCGCTTCAACTGCATATAATCGTGCAGTTGCTTGTCGACCCGGTCCGCAACGTTACGCAGAGCCATTTCCCGAAGAGCAGTAACATTTCCCTTTCGGAAGAAATTCTGAATGGCTTCTTTCGAACGTTCCGGAGTGTATACTTTGCCTTCGGAAAGCCTTTGTAAAAGCTCATCCGGAGTAAGATCAACCAGTTCTACCTCGTCTGCGCGTTCAAAAACATCGTCAGGAAGCGTTTCCCTTACAATGATTCCTGTAATTTGCGCAACTATTTCAGAACGGCTTTCCAGATGTTGGACATTGACCGTGGTATAAACATTTATTCCATTATCGAGTATTTCCTGAACATCCTGGTATCGCTTTAAATGGCGGCTTCCGGGGGCATTGGTATGCGCCAGTTCATCAACCAGCACGATTTGTGGCTTTCGGGCGATGATGGCATCCAAATCCATCTCCTCCACTTGAGCCGTTTTGTATAAATATTTTTTACGTGGAATAAGTTCAAAGCCTTCAACCAGAGCAGCCGTTTCCGAACGGTTATGTGTTTCCACATATCCGATCACCATATTCGCGCCTTTCGATTTCTCGATTTGGGCAGCCTGCAACATGGTGTAAGTTTTACCCACACCGGCACACATCCCGAAAAATATTTTCAGTTTTCCCCGTTTGCTTTTTTCCTCTTCATCTTTTAACGAAGCCAGCAAATCATCAGGATTCGGACGGTTGTCGGTGAAGCCCATCAATTAGGTTTTATTTTCTATTTTTGAAATTACTTCTTCTGCTTGTTTTTCAATGCTTTTGATATTAACCAGAAGACGTTTCAATTCCTGGGTATCGCTTAAACGAAAATCATCTTCCAATTCATCCAGAAAATTTTCTGATTTTTCCATGCGATTTTGGCTATCGCTCATCTTCTCAGCCATTTCGTTAAAAAGCAAAGAAATTTCATAAAACTCATCAATCCCATCGAAATATAGCCTTTGCCCGTAGTTACTTGAAACGATTTCCTTTATCCCGTTGTACAACTGAAAGAATCGCCCATTGAAGTATGAAGCAAAGCTATAAATAAAACTTAAGGCAAGCAAAAAACAGATTGTACCTAAAATGGACATTTGAGTTAAGGCACTTTTTGACGAATCCTTGGCATCATCGGTTTTCGATTCAATGGCTTTACCATTCATTTGCGACAAAGCAATTAGCTGGTGTTGAATGTCGCCAAACATTTTTTGCAGCAGGAGAATATTGTTTGGCTGTCCGGAAGATTTTATAAATTTCAAGACCGAACCGCTGTAAGTTTTAATTCCGGATTCTATCTCACCAGTAAGTTTATCCTCACCAGGTTCTGTAATGTTACTTTTCTCCAATTGAAGAGAATTGTCGATGGTAACCAATTCTTTCCGGATGAATAAGCTGTCAGGGCTTTTCTTTTCAATAAAACTTGTCGTAATTTCCTGATTGATATTCAGCAAGCCTTCCGACATTTCGCGCGCATAAACCACAGACAAATAATTTTCCTTAAGGATTGCGCTTGTTTTGTTCGATAATTTATTCAGATAAAAAGCCGAAAAACCTAATAAAACCAGAATGATAAGAAAGATAAATACCATTCCAACTCCAAATTTAGTACGGATCGATAGTTTCATGATTTTTAGTTTTTAGTTGTGATTTAGAGTTTATCCAACGCAAGATTTAGCGTTAATACATTGATCCGGGTTTCGCCCAGAAATGAAAACTGAGGCGATTCTGTCTGATCGGTTATAACCTTTATAAGCTGTTGCTTTCTTTCTTCACTGAAATTTCTGGCCTTTGCAATCCGATCCACCTGAAGGAGCGCAGCTTTTGGAGAAATATGCGGATCAAGTCCGCTGGCCGAAGCTAGGAGCATTTCAGCAGGAATTTTTTCCGGGTCAGACGTTGGATTGGATTTCACCCATTGAGCCTTACGGTCGGATATAAGTTGTTTGAGTTTTGAACTTGTCGGCCCGAAATTTGAACCGCCTGAAGGCATCGGATTATAATCGATTGCTGACGGACGAGACGAAAAATAGATGATGCTGTCGAACTTCTGACCGATCAATTCGCTGCCAATTACCTTATTCCCTTGAACAATCAGGCTGCCATTTGCTTTTGCCGGAAAAACAAGCTGTGCAATTCCGGTAATAAAAAGCGGATAAACTATTCCACAAAGCAGGGTTAAGACTGCGAATATTTTTATTGAAATTATGAGTTGTGTTTTCATGTTTTTTAAATTTGAAAATGTGTTGATTTGAAAATTTGAAAATGAAAAATTCTATTTGAAGATGACAAATGCATGCAAAGCAATTTTCAAATTGGCTCATTTTCTAATCATCAAATTGATGATCATATCTATGATTTTGATCCCCACAAACGGTGCCAAAATTCCACCAAAACCATAAATAACCAGGTTCCGGATTAACGCAGTATTTGCAGATACTGGCTTGTAGGCGACACCTTTGAGGGCAAGAGGAACCAAAAGAATAATGATGAGCGCATTAAAAATCACCGCGCTCAGAATGGCGCTTTCCGGCGAGCCCAAATGCATCACATTTAATGCTGAAAGCGGACCAATTCCGTCTTTTCCGGCGTAAAGCGAAACTGCAATGGCTGGAATTATCGCAAAATACTTGGCCACATCGTTGGCAATACTGAATGTGGTCAAAGCGCCACGGGTCATCAGTAATTGTTTGCCAACTTCAACTACTTCAATCAGTTTGGTTGGATTGCTGTCCAAATCCACCATATTTCCGGCTTCGCGGGCAGCCTGAGTTCCGGAATTCATCGCGATTCCAATATCAGCCTGAGCCAACGCCGGAGCGTCATTGGTTCCGTCGCCAATCATTCCGACCAGATGACCATTGGCCTGTTCTTCGCGAATACGGCGAAGTTTATCTTCAGGAGTAGCCTCGGCCATAAAATCGTCAACTCCTGCTTCAGCAGCAATGGCTGCGGCGGTCAAAGCGTTGTCGCCGGTAATCATTACAGTTCGGATTCCCATGCTGCGTAATTGGGCAAACCGTTGTTTGATGCCGCCTTTTACAATATCTTTCAATTGAATAATTCCCAAAACTTTATTGTCTTCAGCCACGACCAGTGGAGTTGCTCCCATCCTGGCCAGTTCGGCCACTTTCTCTTCCATCTTTTTTGGAAAAAAACCATTGCCATTCAGTATAAACGAACGAATGGCTTCCGACGATCCTTTCCTGATATGATGGACAATTCCCTTGTCATCAGTTAAATCTACTCCGCTCATTTTTGATTGAGCCGTAAATGGAATAAAAACTGCATTTTTCTGATGTATTTCCTTTCCGCGGAAATCAAATTTTTCTTTGGCCAGAATCACGATCGACCGGCCTTCAGGAGTTTCGTCGGAAAGTGAGGAAAGCTGTGCTGCGTGGGCAAGATCGACCTCACTCACACCATCAGCCGGGAAAAAGTTGGTTGCCATGCGGTTTCCCAGAGTAATGGTTCCGGTTTTATCGAGTAAAAGTACATCCACATCGCCGGCTGCTTCGATAGCTTTTCCGCTGGTTGCGATGATGTTTCGCTGCAAAAGCCGGTCCATTCCGCTGATTCCGATTGCACTCAGTAAACCACCGATGGTGGTTGGAATCAGACAAACCAGCAAGGCAATCAAAACCGGAATCGTCAGGTTTTGCGACAGTGGCAATCCTGAAGCAGTCAAACTGTATCTGAAGAAAGCCGGAAGAGTTACCACTGCCAGTAAAAAGATAATCGACAAACCGGCAAGTAAAATTGAAAGTGCAATTTCGTTTGGTGTTTTCTGTCGTTTGGCACCTTCAACAAGGGCAATCATCCGGTCCAGAAAGTTATCGCCGGGTTCCGAAGTAATTTTCACCAGGATCCGGTCGCTGATCACTTTGGTTCCTCCGGTTACTGCCGATCGATCACCACCACTTTCACGAATAACCGGGGCAGATTCACCCGTAATTGCCGATTCGTCAACGCTTGCAATGCCTTCAACCACTTCGCCATCCGAAGGAATAACATCACCGGCATCGCAAATCACCACATCACCTTTGCGTAATTCCGGAGCAGCAACCAGTTCTTCCTTATCGCCGACCAGTCTGCACGCCATGGTTTGGACACGGCTTTTCCGTAAACTGTCGGCCTGTGCTTTGCCACGTCCTTCGGCAATGGCTTCAGAGAAATTGGCAAACAATACGGTAAACCAAAGCCAGATGGAAATATTCAGGTTAAAACCTGAAAAATTGCCTGAAAAAAGTCCGCTGATTACTGCAATTGTTGTTAAAACCGATCCGATACCGACCATGAAGATGACCGGATTTTTAATCAAAATAACCGGATTTAATTTGATGAAACTATCTTTTGTTGCCTGAATCAAAATCTTCTGATTGAAAAGGCTATTTATTTGTCGTGTACTCATTTTGTCAGAAATTAAAAGGTTATTCCACTGTGCATCAGCAAGTGTTCAACAATCGGCCCCAGCGACAAGGCAGGAAAATAGGTTAATCCGCCAACAATCAGGATAACAGCAATCAGCAGACTGGCAAAAAGCCAGTTGTCGGTGCGAAAGGTTCCCGCTGATGTTGGAGTGATATTTTTCCCGGCCAAACTACCAGCAATAGCCAACATCGGAATGATAACCCCAAAGCGGCCTATAAGCATAACCAGTCCAAGTGCTAAATTGTAGAATAGTGTATTTGCATTGAGTCCGGCGAAAGCGCTGCCATTATTTCCTGCCGCTGAAGTAAAGGCATAAAATATTTCGGAGAACCCATGTGGTCCGGAATTATTCAGGCTTGATAAACCATAACTGCTAACCGAGGCCCAGGCTGTAAAAAGCAGAATCGCAAAGCTGGTCGACAGGTTGGCGATGATGGCCATCTGAACCTCGAAAGCCCCGATTTTTTTTCCGAGGTATTCCGGAGTGCGGCCAACCATCAATCCGGCGATAAAAACGGTTAGGATAATGAATACCACCATACCATATAAACCGGCACCTACACCTCCAAAAATCACTTCACCCAGCATCATGTTAATCATAGGTACCATTCCTGAAAGCGGTGAAAGACTGTCGTGCATCGCATTTACAGACCCGCACGAAGCATCGGTGGTGACCACAGAAAACAGCACGCTATTGGTGATTCCGAAACGGGTTTCCTTACCTTCCATAGCGGCAATGTTTCCAAAAACCGGATTGGCTGCGTATTCGCTGTACAATGAAATTCCCAGACCAGCCACAAATAAAAACATCATCACCATAAAGATGGTCCATCCCTGACGAGTCGAGCCGACCATTTTCCCGTAGGTATAAGTCAGTCCTCCTGAAATCAGGAAGATGGTCAGCATCTCCAGAAAATTGCTGAAAGGGCTTGGGTTTTCGAAAGGATGCGCGCTGTTGGCATTGAAAAAACCACCTCCATTTGTACCGAGTTGTTTAATTGCAATTTGAGAAGCTGCAGGTCCCATCGGTAATACCTGTTGTCCGCCCTGTAAAGTATGAACAGTCTCATACGAATTGAAATTCTGAACAACTCCCTGCCCTACCAAAACTACTGCGAACAGAATTGAAAGAGGTAAAAGGATATACAAAGTTGAGCGGGTTAAGTCGACCCAAAAATTACCCAATTTATCAGTGGTTTTTCGCGAAAGACCTCGTATGAGCGCAATGATTACGGCGATTCCGGTTGCTGCACTAACAAAGTTCTGCACGGTCAGGCCAACCATTTGTACAAAGTAGCTCAGCGTCGTTTCTCCGGAATATCCCTGCCAGTTGGTGTTGGTCACAAAACTGATGGCTGTGTTCAGGGCCGAATGCCACGACACATTGGGGAGATTCGCCGGATTTAGCGGCAACTGCGCCTGAATCATCTGAATCAGGAATAAAAAGATAATTCCAACCAGGTTAAACAGTAATAAGCCAAAAGTGTACGACTTCCAGTTCGACTCTTCGTTTGGGTTTACTTTTATAAGTTTATAGCTGAGCTTTTCGAGTCCCCCAAAAACAGGGTGCATAATGGTCTTTTCACCCGCAAATACTTTATACATGAACTTCCCTAAAACGGGTGTCAATGCAATTACCAGAGCGATAAACAGGAAAATCTGAAAATAATCTAAGGTTGTCATGGTCGTGGATTTTAGAATTTTTCAGGTTTGATAAGCGCATAAATTAAATACGCAAAGAGAAAAATGGTGAGCAACGCTCCAATGATATACCATACCGGACTGTTCATCTCGCCGGTTTTTGAGCCGCCTTCTACTGCAGATGGCACAACTCCTAAAATAAAATTCAATGTCTTCATATCAATCTATATTTTAACGATACAAATTTGCGCCGTATTCTATAAGGGTTTTATAAGGATTTGAGGAACAGGTGTAAAGATTTTATAAGGAACATCAAAAAAAGTGGTTTTCGAACCAAACACAACTGTGGCGGCTCTCCTTTTTAAATTTTGAAGCATACCACAGGTGCGGTCGCCTTCCCTTACTCTTTTTGGAGCAAACCACAGGTGTGGTTGACCTCCTTTTCTCATTTTGGCCTAAACCACAACTGTGGTTGATATGCTTTTCATGAATTGACCCAAACCACAACTGTGGTCAGGTTCTATTTTTTAAATCCGGCACATCCACGCCTCTGGTTGGAAATTTATATTCCCACTGACATTCACCATCGAATGTGTTTTCTTTCCAGAAAACAGCATAACTACTTAATAATGTGAATTTATTTTCAATTTTACATTGTTGAGATGATGATTTATTTAAAATAATGTGATAAATTAGCTTGTACCTTTAAACCCATAAAAAAAATCAAACATGAAACTAAAACTTGAACCCTTAAAGACAGCCAACTTGACCAATATGGAAGTTGGACAACTAACTTTTCGTCATTTGAGTGATCTTGACACGATCGATCCGGCCTTGAAGACCGATGCACCTTTTAACGCTTATACGAATGGCCTGGGCTTACAATTGGGCGAATACCAAAAAGGACTGGCGCAGGTGCAAAAAAACGAAGAAACCGAAAAGATTGTTTTGGCCGATGCCGCTCGCGACAAATCGGTGAGCGCTATCAGTGCTGCACTGAAATTACATGCGATGTCGGATGTTCCGGAAGAAGTGGAAGCCAGCCGCAGCCTGAGTATTTTATTTGGCACGTATAAAAATCTGACAACCTTAAATTACGAAGCAGAAACGCTTGCCATCGACAAGCTAACAGGCGAACTAAACAGCCCGGCATACAGCGAAAAGATCAACATGCTGCACATGAGCAAATATGTTGCACGCCTGAGTGAAGCCAACGGAGCGTTCAAAACCCTCTTTAGCGATCGTATGGTCGGAAATGCCATGACCGAAAGCTACGACATGAAAATCCTCCGCACCGCGTTGCTGAATAAATACAGCGACTTTGCCAATTATGTGCTGGCTATGGCCAAAGCCACCGACAACCCATTATTTGCCAATGCGCTGAACCTGCTGAATACCGCCCGGAAATACTACAACGATATGGTAGCAAAGCGCACGACGCCAAAGGCAGATAAAGCAAAACCTGAAGCATAATAGAATTTGTAATTTTGGTGGAATAAACAAACCCGCTAAGGTTTGGTCAAACTGCTCTGTTGACTTCATGTCTTCGGAGCAGTTCTTTTTTTTGAAGTTTATAATGATTGTTGCAATGTTCTGCCTGTCTATAAAAGTTCTACTGATATAATGGGACGAACTAATGAACTAAAAAATCAGCTAATTTTCTTGAAATCCGAAATTTTTTGTGTTACGTTTCCACTACATATTTAAATATAATAAGATGAGCAGTAGACAACTTGATGAAATAGAAGAGGAAAAGAGTGATAAGCATTTAGCTGAAGTTTTAGGCATCTCTTATGATGATCTATCTCAATTAAATTATGACTTTTATCCTGATGAAAGTAAAGGAGGATTTATCAGTGGTTATTTAATACTATTTAGTGATTCGTCTCCCCAAAAGATATTGAGAAAGATAAAGGGTATTGATGATAACAATACCGTATATTTAAGTCATGCCATTTTTAGGAATTAGGACAATAATAACGCTATATTTGAAAAGAAAGAAATTCATAATCTTAAATTGTTGTTACATGAGAAAGAGAATAATTTTGATTTACCCATTCATTGTTATCACTGCATTATTTACATTAATAAGCAGTTTTCTAATGAGTCAAAACATTGTCAAAGATATTGATGGTAATATTTACCATACTATAACCATTGGAACCCAGGTTTGGATGGTTGAAAACCTAAAAACTACGAAATTTCAAAATGAAGACCCAATACCTAATGTTACGAACAACTCCCAATGGACAAAATTAACAACTAGTGCATATTGCAACTATGAAAATAAAATTGTCAACGGAAAGGTTTATGGACATTTATACAATTGGTACGCAATAAATGATAGTCGACATATTGCACCAAAGGGATGGCATGTGCCGAGTGATGCCGAGTGGACAACATTAACTGATTATCTAGGAGGAGAAGATATTGCTGGAGGCAAATTGAAAGAAATAGGAATTTCTCATTGGAAGAAGCCTAATAGTTTAGCGACTAATAAATCTGGCTTTACTGGTTTGCCTGGAGGCTACCGATCCTCAAGTGATGGATCTTTCTGCGAATTTGAAATCAACGGTTCCTGGTGGAGGTCTAGTGATACTAATACATACGAAGCTTGGTACCGAAGCCTACTTTATAACAATAGTAGTGTTTACAGAAGCTATCTCGGCCTTTATGAATGTTCAGGTTTTTCTGTCCGTTGTGTTAAAGATTAATACATTTATTTTCATAAAATTGCTTCTATCATGGAATGTAGATTATGTCATAATAGTGAAGCCAACCAAACAGGATCACATTTATTATCTGCTTTTCTTGTTAAGTCCATGATTGGTGAAAGAGATAATGAAACAGGATTCTTAATAACTAAAAAGCCGGAATTAGATTATCGGCAAAATAAAATGGCAACTCCAATAAAGGAAGATAATATTTTATGTCGTGGGTGTGAACAACGATTATCTTTTTTGGAATCCTATATAAGTAACGAGTTTACAGAGAAATTGAATATTTCTAAATATTCTGCCAATTTTCCTATCACAATCAATGATAGTAGTATTACATATAAAACCTGCTTAAATGTTAATCAAAATGCCTTTTCTTTGTTTATATATTCTGTTATTTGGAGAGCGTCTATATCAAGTAATGATTTATTTAGACCGTTCAAGCTACCAATTAGGATAGAGGAAAATATTAGTAATATGTTGGATAATCTACTTCCAATATATAGTGATTTTAAAGTAAAAACTAAATTAAAGATATGGCTTAAATATATTGAGAAGTTTCAGAAAGATTACATATGGTATCCATTTGCAATAATTACCAATTCTGAATATAAAACCCAAACTAATTCAAGGAATATGGTTTTTATTCACCCGGTATACCAAAAACCCTTCCATTTTTTGTTTAATGAATATTTGATATTATTTTTTGAATCAGCAGAATTGTTTTTAGAAGATGACTATTTTAATCTAAAAAATATGCATTTTGAACTTGATGAAATAGTAAATATAGATAAACCTTTAAAAATTGGATATTTCTCACAATTAGAATGGAATAAAGTCTTAGATGTACCAAAGTATGCATTAGTTAAGCAGAAAGTGAAAGAGATAAAACAATTTTGCTCGAAGAACTTCTATGATATATATGGTCGCATGCCAGTTGAAACAGAATTGAAGAGTGAAGTTTTGAGATATTTAGATTCACAAAAAACTTAAAATCATATTTATGGGGATTAAACATTCAATATCAAGGGAGTGATAAATTTAAGTTTGGCTAATTATTCATTATTGACAATATTTTCTTATCGCATCATAAGCTTCAGCATCGCCTAACTCACCGGCCTTGCTTAAATCTAAACATCCGCTATCTTTCTGATCTAATATCAGTTTTGCAAGTCCTCTGTAATAATAAGCTCTTGAAAATTTAGGATTTATCTCAATTGCTAGATTATAGTCTTTAATTGCACCGTTGTAGTCCTTCAATCTTGACTTTACAAGTCCTCTTTGAGCCAGTGTTGCTGCATCTTTAGGATCTAACACTAATGATTTAGAAAAATCACTTATTGCTCCCCTGTGATCTTGGAGATCAGCTTTTGCTGAGCCTCTATTGGAATAGGCAGGAGCAAGTTTTGGATTAATTTCAATTGCCTTTGTGAAGTTGGTAATTGCTGCTATGTTATCTTTGATATTAGCCATAACTTCCCCTCTGCCAAAATATGATTCAGCAAATTTTGGGTTAATTTCAATCGCTTTGTTATAATCTTCAATCGCTTCGTTGTTGTTCCCTAAGTTCTTTCGTAAGCATTCGGTAAACCCCGTCTTGGTTTCATAGAAAAACATTAACGCACTTTGAGAGGTTCTCTAAAATGTTCGGAGAACTTTGATAGGCTTAGGAGACGGAGCGGTTGCAATTTTGGTTTTGAAGTTTAAAGTTGTGCGGAAGCAGTTCGGCCAGATCCTTGCTGTAATCGGTATCGTACCTGTGGATGTTGTTCAGGAAGTAGACAAGCCAGTCGCGGAAGTTAACTTCGTTGGCCTTGCAACATCCCAGCATGGAATACATGATTGCTGCATTTTCTGCTGCATCATGATTTCCACAGAACAACCAGTTCTTCCGGCCTAAGGCTATTGGCCTGATAGCATTTTCGCCAAGGTTGTTGTCAATTTTATATCGGCCATCCAAATGGTAACGGGTCAACTTGTGGTAGATATTGTAAGTATACCGGATAGCCTTCCCAATACGTCCTTTGGGCAAGACTTGGGGATGCTCATTCACTAACCATTTTTCAAAGGCTACCATAATTGGGTAAGCCAATCGGGAACGCAGGTCGGCCCGCTCGTCATAAGAGAGTTGCTGATGATCGGCTTGCCTTTCAACATCATAAAGCAGGCCTATTTGCTCCAGAGCATACGAAGCCCGAACTTTGTCTTCCTTTAATGCTTCTTCAAAGTACCTTCGGGAATGAGCCCAGCACCCAATGGGCAGAACGCCTTTTTTGTGTTCGTAAATATCGTAAACGGCATAGCCATCGGTTTGGATCACTTCCTGAAAATCTTTGAACAATTGCAACGCGACTTTTTGTGCCCGGGAACCCTGGTCGTAATGAAAGAAGACCAGATTCCCCATAACCGCCCGTATCATCCAGATGTATCCTTTTATTGTGGCGTGTTTTTCATTGTTTATTATCGGAATGGTAGTTTCATCACTCTGGATATAATCTGAATCCAGGACCAGTTCCTTTAACCGGTAATAAGTAGGTCTCATCAGGTCGGCTACATTCTGGAACCAGCCGTTAATGGTTGCAGGGGCAATGGTTATGCCCTGTTGCTTGAACATTTCGATCTGGCGGTAGAAAGGAAGATGGTTCACATATTTGTCGATGATGATATCGGCCAGAACAGTTGCCCCTGCATAGCTTTTGGTTATTGGAAGTGCGGGCATGGGAGCTGTAATGATTTGCTTCTCCACATCCTGGCTTTTGTCTTTCAATACGTATTTGTGGCGAATGATCCGGCGCACGTACCATCTGGCAGTTTCGCGTTCCAATATTTCGGTAATTTCAGGAGCCAGTTCTGTCCAGTTCTCCAGATTGACATTTTCAGGATAAATTATGGGTTTCTTCTCTCGGCAGGCTTTCAGGAAGGGGTTTGCGTACCGGGTGTTTTTTGTCTTTTACCTCAATAACACGAACCTTCTTGTACTGTTCGATCTCTTCTTTGGCGCTGGTGGCAAGTTCTTTTTCTTCCGGAAGCAAATCAAGACCCTCAAAATCGAGCTTCCGTTGCAGGGGATCTTCATTGATGTACCGTTCGCTGGATTTGCCCCAAATCTTTCGCTGAAGCATCTCGATCTGTTGTTTCAGCTTAGTGATGGTGGTATCTTTTTGGTCTATCAGTTGTTGGTAAGAAACTCTTTCTTTTTCGAAGTTTTCAAAGCTGGAAAGTTGGCTTTTAAGCCTGGATGTCTCCCGGTAAAGCTGGTCGCGATCCTCCAGAATTTGTTGTAAAAAAGCCTCTTGTTCAACTGCCATTTTCCTTTACTTTTGATGGCTCGAAGATACTAAAAACCAATCGTATAGCCAAACAAAAAGTCAAGTAAAACCTGCTATTTCAAAGGTTTTTTCCATCTTTTTTTATTCTTTTTTCCATCCATCGAAATACCTTGTACCATCATCATCAGATCCTGCCAACTGGTTTGAAAGGTGTTGGTATTTTCATCAAAAACCGGCAATTTGAAACACCCCGATTCCAGTTTCATGTGATAGATTACCAAACCACCGCATTCCATGTGCAGGATTTTCATACTTGTGCAAGGGCGGTTGATAAATATGTACACGTCCCCGTCCTGTACGTTGCGACCCATTTGGTTGGTCACCATTCCGCCCAAGGTGTAAAAGCTCCGGCGCATATCCGTTGGATACGAATACAGATAATACCGCATTGAGGATGTGAGGCTGAACATGCTACCGGCGCGTTAAAACTAACAGAGACCTTAACAACTGCGCGTCTGGCAAACCGTTCAGTTTTACATGCACTCCGTTAGGGTAGCTTATCTCACAGGATATGGTTTGCATAGTAGTCTCAGGGTTGGGAAAGGGTGCTGACTGTGACTGCACCGAAGCTGGAACCCCCGATGACTGGGCTTGCCCACTATTCTCAAAAACCACCGGAACGAATCCTCTTTTAGGGGGCAACTGGTCTTTCAACTTGTTCTGCCAATAATAGAACTTGGCCTCATTCATCTGCCCGTTTGCACAAAAATCACGGATGGTTAAACCAGAGCCCAGAAACTCATCATAGATGGCCCGGAATTTTTTCTCGTTATACATGTCGATTGTCTTTAAAGAAAAAGGCAAACTTAAAGACTGGAACGCAAAATTAGATGACGTACTTGGGCGAATGCTTACGTTCTTTCTACATTCACCCCTCAAATAATATGCAGTTTCATGTTTAGGATCAAACTCAATTACTTTAGTGAAATCAGCGATTGCTCTTACATAATCTTTTATTTGGAACTTTGCTCCGCCTCTGCTAGAAAACCATTTATTTTCTGGTTCGACTTCAATTGCTGAAGAATAATCGGAAATCGCTCCTTTAAAGTCTTCTAAATGTTTCCTAGCCTCGCCTCTATCGTAATAAGCAAAGCTATTCTTTGGATCAATCTCAATTGCAGAAGAATAATCAACAATCGCACCTTTATAGTCTTGAAGTTCGCTTTTTGAATACCCTCTATTGCTCAAAGCCATTGAATGCTTTGGATCAATCTGTAATGTTCTTGTAAAGTCGGCGATGGCACCTTTATAATCTTTTATGTCACTTTTACTGACGCCTCTAAGGAAATATGCTTCTACCAATTGAGTGTCAATAGTAATTGCCATTGAAAAGTCTTCAATTGCCCCAGCATTGTCTTTAAGACTGCTTTTTGAAATACCTCTAAAGCAAAAGGCCTTTGCGTTTTGAGGATCAAATTCTAATGCTTTAGAAAAGGCTTCAATTGCGCCCCTATAATCTTTATGGTCATTCTTTTCATTTCCGCTATCTATATAATCTTTTGCTGTTTGACTGTATCCGGAAGAGGCAAGTATTAGAAAGAGAATAAATAAATTGAAGTAGGTTAATTTCATTGGATTTGGGGTTAGGAACATATTGGTAAACCTACTAAACAAATGTATGATTAACTAAATAAACCCCAATTAATAATTTTTATAGATACTTTCGTATGTTCAAATGCCAGCGGCATCAACTGCTTATAGAGTCAGATTGTATCAAACGAAATTCGACCCCAGATTGGGGTCGTACTTTTTGTAGGGTGTCCGTTGGCTAAAGCCAACGGCAAAGGATATCGCATTGAATGAGAGCTGATGTTGATCGAAGCATTTTATCCTTTGCCGTCACATTTATGTGACGGAGGTGAGAATTTTAATGCTTTACTCAATCTTAATCGGGAAAATCACAATGGGAATCCCGAATTTGAAGAATCGTTTTTGAATGCCGAAGATGGTATGGTTATGAAGTAATTGCGACATATAGAATGTTTTTGAAAATACCAATTGACCACCAAAAAATGTAGGATTTGGAATCAAAGGCATGAGTTTCTTTACGATCATGTAAACTTCGTCGATAGGGTCAGTTCCTATCGTCCAGATACTTTTGCCATAGAACCCAAATTGATTGGCAATTTTCACATACTTTTTCCCGTCTTCTTTTACCGAAGTCTTGAAATGTTCCAGTTCTTCTGATCCCCGGTAGATTTTAGTGTTAATGACACCAACACGTACGAATATGAAATTCTGATACATCCCTTTGAAACTCTCATTAATCCTTAAATAAGTATGAAGGCCAGTACCGCCATAACCTTTCACCAGGATTATAGCGGTTTTTGCTTCAGGATTAAATTTCACAGTTTCCGGCTCCTGATGTGGATCATAACCGGGTAATTGTTCCAATGCTAAATGAAGGTCAGAAATAGCATGCTGGCGAATCCGGTGTAAGCGAACAGTTGTTCTGAAGTAATGCTTTTTAATCCGAATCGCCAGAAAAACAAACACGCCGGTAATAATCAGGGTGATCCAGCCACCTTCCTCGAATTTGATAATAGTTACTGATATAAGGATAAACGAAGTCAGTACAAAGCCAATTCCATTGATCATCATTTTCCGTTTCCAGTGGCCCAGTTTGTCGCGTTCTGTCCACCAATGTTTGACCATACCGAGTTGCGAAATGGAAAAGGTGATAAACACATTGATGCTGTAAAGCACAACCAGAAATGCCACGGAACCTTTTGAAATAGCCATCAGAATAATTGCTGAAATACCCATCAGCATTACACCATTCATTGATACAAGTCGGTCGCTCAATGAGGAATATTTTTTAGGGAACCATTTGTCAACCGCCATATTGGCCATGATTCTTGGTCCGTCAATAAAGCCGGTTTGAGCTGCGACGAATAGCAAGGCCGCTTCAGAAACCAGAGTAGTCAGTATAAAACTTTTCGACCAAAAAGGTGACCAGCCTGCAGTAACATTATCAAATAAAACAGCATTCAGGGTCTTATGCGAACTAATCTGAACATTATAAAGGGCATAGGCAACCATCAAGCCCATCACAATAAATGATAGCGATACCGCCATCAGCATCATGGTCTTTCTGGCCGTTTTCACCCTCGGTTGCCGAAGAATAGGCATTCCGTTACTTACAGCTTCAATTCCGGTAAATGTTCCGGCTCCCATGCTGTATGCTTTCAGAATGATAAACATAGTGCCTAAAAGTCCCAATTCCGAAACAGATGAATGTAACTGAGTGGCAGTCTCGTGAGAAACTACCTGAAAATCATTGGCTTTTAGCACAATTGCGTATATAATTATAAATACATGTGAAGCGATAAACAGCACAAAGATTGGCATAAGTGAAACCACTGATTCCTTGACTCCACGCAGGTTCAGTAAAATGAGTAAACAAACCCCGCCAACAGCGACACCCAATTTATATACTTGCCACGATTCGGGGAAGAAACTGAACAAGGCATCCGAACCGCTCGAAACAGAAATGGTAATGGTAAGAACGTAGTCGATGATGAGGGCACAACCTGATATCATTCCAACCGTTGGTGATAAAAGTTTACTACCCACCAGGTATCCACCGCCACCCTGCGGAAAGAGTTTGATGATTTGGCTGTAGCTCGAACTTACTATGAAAATCGTAAAGACCGTACCCAATGCGACAAATATGGCCAGCATGGAATGGCCCTGTAAGTTCCGGAAAGCTTCTTCAGGACCGTAACATGACGATGAAATACCATCAGCGCCCAAACCTATCCATGCAAAAAAAGCTATCAGAGATAGCTTGTGGAATATAGATGTATCCTGTAAAGTCTTTGCCTTTCCTATAAAAATGTTCTTCGCTTTTCCGATTATTGGAAAACTTTCTGCAGCACCAGTCATAATCAAATCTTAATAAAACATTGTAACTTATAATGAATGTACAAAGAAAGTGATCATGGTATAAAGGGATTATTAATATTGAAAGCAGATGTATAAAGATTTTATAAAGAAGATTAAAACAGAAAATTCGGTTGAGATTGAATTTTCCGATCGACATTTTTGCTAAACTTTTACCCGTTTATTTGTTTTGGTATACCAGATAAATCCTGAAACACTTTGGAAACCACAGTTTTTTAGTTCCTGGATGTAGCTGCGAAGTTGAGATTTGTACTTGTCCGACTCCTGATCGCCGGATTTGTAATCCACCACAACGACCTGGTTTGCGCCAATCATGATCCGGTCGGGACGTTTAATTCCATTTAAGCCAGTCAGAATATTTCGTTCATTGACAACCCTGTAAGTACCGTCGAACCATGATCTCACTTCAGGATCGCCGAGCAGTTCTTTCAATTCTGCCAACAACCGGACGGCCTCGTCCGAACCAATTTTGCCTTCGGTTTGGATTCGGTAAATAGCCTTGGTCAGATCGCTGGACGAATCAATCAATGACAGGATTTCGTGAATGAGTTTGCCGCGGTTGATGCCACTTTGCTTCTTGCTTTCCTGACTAAAAAAGTCTTCACCCCGTTTCCGTATATTCAGGAATTTTCTGAAATCGGCAAATTCAAAGGCCGAAATCCGGACATCCTTCATCGCCGGTCCGGACTTTTTCTGGTCTTCTGCCAAAACAGACACTTCTCCATACTCGAAAACCAGATTCTCCTTATCATAATCTGAAGCAAACTGAACCGATTCCTCTTCTTTTAAGCCGCAAGTCCCCAGCAGGTTTTGACTGTCAATCGCCTGTTTCAGCAAATCTCCGGCGGATTTTAAAGTATCCGTGAACGATGCCCAAATCCACAAACCCGACTTGGCACGGGTAAAAACCACGTACATCAGGTTCAGGTTATCGATGTAGGTATTCAGTTTCTCAGCAAAATATTCCTGGTAAAAAATCGATTCCCCAACTTCCTTTTTATACCTCACGGGTACCAGCTCCATTTCGTTAAATGGCACTATTTCAGGTTTACACCAAAGCAATGGCGCCATTTCAGCATAGCTTTGCGGCTGGATGTTCCAGTTGCAAAACGGCACGAAAATATACGCAAATTCCAATCCTTTCGATTTGTGGATGGTGAGCACATTAATGGCGTCGATACTGTCGGAAACCGGAATGGTGAACCGGTCGCCGTTTTCTTCCCACCAGTCCAGGAAGCTTGTCAGCTCGGAAACATGGTTCCGTTCAAATACCGAAATCTGATCGACAAATGCCTGTAAATAAGCCAGCTCGTCGGCAAGATTAAAAATATTGAACTTATCACAAATACTGTAAATAATCTCCAGTATCGGTTTGTCGGCCAACAATTCCTGAAAATCCTTTCCGGCAAGAAACTGAAGCAATTCATTCTCCAGGAGGCTGGTTTCCTCAAATTGCTGCTGAATATCCAGCCCGAAAAGTGCCTCAAATCTCCCTTCTACGCCGGTTTTCTCTTTCCATTTTCCTTTTTCCTTCAGTTTTGGCCGAATCTTTTGGTAATATAAAAAGCTCACTTCCGCCCTGACCACCTGATCGTCAGGATTTAAGAAAGCTGTCAAAACAGCTATCAGGAAGGAAATGACTTCGGAATTGGCAATGAACAGAGATTCTCCGGAAAGGATGTCGAAATTATAGGCACGATTCTCCGGAAGGCTATTCTGTTTCAGGAACAAGTCGGCAATGGCGCTGGCTTCCTTTTTCTGGCGGACCAAAATTGCGATCTCCACCGCTCGGACACCCTTGTCCTGAAGCGATTTTACCGCGTCGAGCAATTCGGAAAAAATCAATTCGAGGTTCTCCGTTTTATCATTTTTTGAATTCAGAAAATGAACCTTCACATAACCCAATCCGGCCACCTGGCTGTTCGATACCTGTTGGACGCTGTCGGCATAAACCTCTGGAATGGTAATCGGTACGGGATTTTCAGCAATTCCGGCATCTGCTAATTCTGTTTCATAAAACTGTTGAAGCAATTCGGGAACCAGCCTGAAAATCGTATTATTGAAACGGATAATCTTTCCGTGACTTCGCCAGTTGCTGTTGAGCACTTCGTTTTGAAGTCCAAAAGCCGGAAAACTTTCGCCCAAGTGGCCTGCCAGCAAACGCCAGTCGCCGCTTCGCCAGCGGTAAATGGCTTGTTTCACATCGCCAACCACCAGGCTCAGGTTATCTTCCGAAAGCGAATTTCCGATCAATGGCTTGAAATTATTCCACTGCAATCCAGAAGTATCCTGAAATTCGTCAATCATAAAATGCGAATACACCGAGCCGGTTTTTTCGTACACGAACGGAGTTTCCGAATCGGCAATCACATCTTTGAGCAAATGACCCGAATCTGAAATCAGGATGATACCTTTTTCGCGGCTCAGTTCCTTGACCGATTTTCGCAAATCGACCAGAATTCCCAGGGTGTACAACTGATTCACAATCAACCTGGCGGTGTTATAATTTCGTTTTTGGGTTTCGATCAGGCCAATGGCTTCATGAAGTTTGGGCATCAGTTTGGTTTCGGCAATTCCGGTCAAACGCGATTTCAGCGGTTCTTTGACCGATGCTGTCACCCAGGCGGATGAATCGTTGGCTGCCCCAAGAATGGTATTCGAAAAATCAGTTTTCAAATCTTTCATCTTCTGAAAAACAGAGGCCACTCCCCTGCCCTTCCCTTTGAAATCATCTGCCGACAAATTTTCCATAGCCAATACGTTCAAACCGTCCTTTCCCAGCGATTTCAATTTATTTTTATATCGCGCAATAATCTTCATGAGCTTTTCGCGGTACTCACTCAAAAATTTCCGGTCGTTCAGCTTTTCATATAAACTGTTATCCAGCGACTTAAACGTCTCGTTATAGATTTCACTGCCCAATCGAAGAATATCTTTTTTCAGGTTCCAGCCCTGACCTTCGCGGATTTTGTCGGAAGCAAACGCGTTCAGCCATTCGAGCAGTTTAGGATCGTCTTCGATCGATTGGATCATCCGGTCGGCCGCTTCTTCCAGGATGCTTTTTTCGTCGAGTTCAACATTGTAGGCCGCGTTGATGCCCAGTTCGCGGTTAAATGCCTTGATGACCCGCTGAAAAAAACTGTCGATGGTGCTGATTGAAAACCGCGAATAATCGTGCAGAATCCGCTTCAGAACCAACTGTGCCTGACGTTCTACCTGAATTGGCTTCCATTCCAGTTCGTTGCAGAGAACTTCCATGTACACCGAATCCTGTCCTTTGGCCAGATGGTACAACTCGTCGATGATGCGCGATTTCATCTCGGCAGTGGCCTTGTTGGTGAAGGTAACCGCCAGGATGTGCCGGTAATTCGATTCGTTGGTCAGGGCCAGTTTCATGTATTCGATGGCCAGCCGGAAGGTTTTCCCGGAACCTGCAGAAGCTTTATATACTTTGAGTTGCGACATGGATTCCAATTTTTACCGCAGAGAACGCTTAGACCAATGAGATAATTTCTTGCGTCTTTGCTCACCATAAATTAAAAACTAAAAGTAAGCATTACTCCGATACGGAAGGCACGAACAGAATTGCTTAATTGATCAATTGTTGAAAAGTATTGGAAAAGAAGCGATTTTAGTTTGGTGAACATATAGAAAAAAGGTCGTAGCTTTAGGTTCATTTTTCACCAACTAAAACTGCCATCATGGGACTATTTGCCTTCCTTCCGATATTACTTATCGGTGTTTTCTATTTGGCCATCATCGTTGCTATCTTTTTTCTGATTTACAGCTGGGTCAATAAGTTTATCACTTTGCGGCAGGAGCAAAACGATCTGCTCCGGGAAATCGTCAAAAAGATGGATCAGAAAAATAGTTAACTTTCTGTTGCTATAAGAAGTAAAAAAAAATCCAAGAAAGTGAGCGAAATATGAAAACCAACTACCTGATAACTACCCTGATATTCATGACTTTGTTCATTCACTTCTCGTATTCCCAGGAAGGAAATTGCAAGGTACTGAAGACTGAGATATCAACCAGCTATTCGAGCGACTGGCTTATAGGTTTAAAACATAACTGTTCGCTGCATCAAGGATTGGCGTATTGCCTGATGTATATGTAACGAAAATAATTCAGGGAATTAAAGAACACAAAGATGAATTTCTAGCCAAAGCTATTGAACTAGCCAAACAAAAATAGCTAGTTGGGAACATCAGCTGCCAGCAAAGTCAGGCAGCCAGCTTAGTTGAAAGGAAATTGAAAATTTGAAGTGTAATTCTTAGCAGGAAGTCGATTGGTAAACTCTCGCCATGCTTGTATTTGCAATACATTGGCAGTTTTTTCAATAAGAAAATCATTATGAAAATAGACGGATTTACATATGTTAGAAATGGAATAAAAATGGGATATCCCTTTATCAGTTCTATTAAATCTCTGCTACCTCTGGTAGATGAAATGTTCGTAGTTTTAGGAGATTCTGATGATGGATCAAAGCAAGCAATTCAAGGTATAGGAAGTAACAAGATTATTATTGTAGATACCGTCTGGGATGAAGAAAAACGAAAAGGAGGCGAGATTTTTAAAGAACAGGCAAATATAGGATTAACAAAGGCAACCGGAGACTGGTGTTTCCAAATACAGGCTGATGAAGTTCTAAAGGAAGACTGTTATGATGAAATTCTTAAATATATAAAAATAGCAAATGAATTTGATGATGTTGATGGGTTACTTTTTCCATTTTATCATTTCTGGGGCGATTATAATTATATTAGAAAAACAAGACAAACTCATGCTTATGAAATACGAGCCTTTAAAAATAACAGAAGCGTTTTTTCTTATAAAGACTCTCAAGGCTTTAGAAAATTAGCAAACAGCAAAGAAATAAAACTCAAAGTATTAAAAACAACTATACCGATTTATCATTACTCATATACCCGAAATCCGAACCTAATGAAGAAGAAATCAAATTATTTTCATCGGTTTTGGCATAATGACAATTGGTTGAATGACAATACCAATGACTTGGAATTTGATTACAATGATGTTGATAAGCTCCAGTTATTTAAAGGTAATCATCCTGAGTACATGAAAGATTTTATGCTTAGCAAAGATTGGGATTTCGAATATGATCCATCTAAATCGAATATGAGTGTAAAAGATAGAATCCTAAACAAAATTGAGGAATTGATTAATTACAGGCCTTTTGAATATAAAAACTATAAGATAAAACTATTATCAACATCGGTTCTTAAGCAATGGCGGGGCTTGTAGCGTTTTTTGACATTCAATCCTGTATCATGTTTTGGTGTAGTTTGATCAGGAAGCATTCCACAACTCCTAGTGGCGGATGTTTTGCGGGATTAGATAAAATACCACGCGCCTTGATTATTAAACCAATATTTGGCAACTTTGGAATAAATTGATGAATTACGAGTAGAAACGCTTCAATATCAATTGGAGACAATCTTGATGGTTCTATTTAAAATAGAATATCTGCCGGAAGGTATAACTTAAGATGCCCCCGAAACATATGAAACGAGCATTATCGCTAAACACAAACACGGATGGACATCTCCTATGCGGGTTCCAACCGGCCATTAAAAAACAAATTATATTCGAATGAAAACCAAAAATCTGATTACGTCTCTAATTTTAATGATCTCGGCGTTTCACTTTTCGTATTCGCAGGAAGGAAATTGCAAGGTACTGAAGCCGGAGATATCAACCAGCTATTCGGGCGACTGCAAAAAAGGCCTGGCAAGCGGGAAAGGAATTGCAGCAGGCATCGACAAATACGAGGGCAAATTCAAGGAAGGCTTGCCTCATGGAGCCGGAATCTATCGATATGCCAACGGCGATATTTATGAAGGAGATTTCAAGGAAGGAAAGAAGAATGGCAACGGCAAATTTACCTTCAAATTTCTGGGTAAAGACTCCACGTATACGGGAATCTGGAAAGAAGATCAGTTAGTCAGGCAAGTCGTACCGCCGCCATATATCATCGATCAAACCTCAAACATTCAACGCTACTCCGTTCGGAAGACGAGTGCTGGAAATCGGGTCATGTTTTCATTTATCCAGAATGGAAAGACCAATTTGTCCATTACCGGTTTATCGTTTGCCGGAACCGCCGGAAGCCCGCTAACTATTGGACAGGAAACGGGATTTGACAATATCCAGTTCCCATTCCATTGTAAAGTATCGTATACCTCATCCAACTCATTTCAGTCCACCACCTTTGCGGTAATTTTTGAAATTCAGATCAATGAGCCGGGCCAATGGCAGGTTACCCTTTACAATTAATTCTATTTCAATTTCTATAATATTTTAAGAATATTCAAAACTAAAACCATCCATCATGGGCATGTTTACCTTCTTTCCGTTTTTAATCATCATGGTTTACCTTGCCATACTGGCAGGAATCTTTCTTTTGATTTACTCCTGGGTAAATAAATTTATCAATCTAAGGCAGGAGCAAAACGATCTGCTCAGGGAAATCATTAAAAAGTTGGATCATAAAGCCAGCGAATAGAAATGTTCTACTTGATCGTTTCATAGGAGAGCTCTTTGAACTGTCCTCAGCGCTCAACGCAATGCGATGATTATTGAATTTTTGACCGTGTTATATCTATCGGGTTAAATTAACATGCCGCATACTGAGCTGCAAAGCATATCAAAGTAAACATTGTCGCAAAACCGATTCCGAAATAGAAAGCCAGGTATTTCCATTTGTACCCAAAAGAGCCGATGTTTTCACAGATTTAGCTTAATTTGTATCGATTTAATTTCAATGATTTAAACAGGAATAAAATGAGAATTGAATACGACATCAAGCTGGGGTTCAAGGATGTAATGTTTCGACCAAAGCGCTCAACGCTGAAGAGCCGGTCGCAGGTAAATCTGGAACGCACCTTTAAAATGATGCACAGCAATACTGATTGGACCGGCATTCCGATTATGGCCGCGAACATGGATACCGTCGGAACCTTCGAAATGGCGCTAAGCTTGGCGGGAAAAAAATTGTTTACCGCCATTCACAAGCATTACAGTATCGATCAGTGGAATGAGTTTCTGTCTTCCGCTCCTGATGGAATCGAAAATCACATTGCCTTGAGTACCGGAACCGGATCTCAGGATTTTGAAAAAATCGCCCAGTTAGTGACCGCGAATCCACGCCTGAAATATATCTGTATCGACGTGGCGAATGGCTATTCGGAGCATTTCGTGGCATTCGTAAAGCAAACCCGAAAAAAATACCCGGACAAGATTATCATTGCCGGAAATGTGGTGACTGGCGAAATGGTGGAAGAATTGCTCCTTGCAGGCGCCGACATTATTAAAGTGGGAATTGGTCCGGGATCGGTATGTACAACCCGCATAAAAACCGGAGTTGGATATCCCCAGCTTTCGGCCATCATCGAATGTGCCGATGCGGCGCACGGGCTTGGCGGACAAATCATCAGTGATGGAGGATGTTCCACTCCGGGCGATGTCGCAAAAGCTTTTGGAGCCGGAGCCGATTTTGTAATGCTGGGTGGAATGCTGGCCGGACACGACGAAAGTGGAGGCGAAAATATAGAGCACGATGGTAAAACCTACAAACAGTTTTATGGCATGAGTTCGGCCACGGCCATGGACAAACACGCCGGAGGAGTTGCCGAATACAGGGCCAGTGAAGGCAAAACCGTGGAGGTTCCATACCGTGGAAAAGTTGAAAATACTGTTCAGGATATCCTGGGAGGCATCCGCAGCACTTGTACCTATGTTGGTGCCTCTCACTTAAAAGAATTGAGCAAGCGGACCACATTTATACGTGTGGCCGAACAGGAAAACAGAATCTACACGCGATAATCCATGATTTTAAAGATTCTATTTGTTATTGCCATCATCCTTCAATTTTTTGCGGTTTGGGTTGCTATTAAACTGACCCGTGTAACCAAATACAATTTTTCGTGGGTGCTGCTCACCATCGGGTTCATTCTTATGGCCATAATGCGTTTGGTCGAGTTTCTGCCATATGTAAGTACAATCAAACCACAGGATTACCGCGAGATCTTTGTATGGGGAGGTGTGATCACATCGCTGGCCTTTGCCATCGGAGTTTTCATGATTCAAAAGATCTTTAAATACATGAAGAAAGTGGAAGATTCGCGCCGACTGACCGAAAAAATGTTCCTGAATACCATCATTCAAACCGAAGAAAAGGAGCGCAAACGCTTCGCCAAAGACCTGCACGACGGGCTTGGACCACTGCTTTCGAGCGTGAAAATGTCGGTTTCGTCGCTGGCCCAGATGAAACAGGACGACGCCTCGCGCGAGATTGTCGAAAATACGGAACTGGTTATCAATGAAGCTATCAAAAGCCTGAAGGAAATTTCGGACAACCTGAGCCCACATATTTTGAATAACTTTGGTTTGGTCAGGGCGTTGAATAACTTTTCGAACAAAATCAATATAGCAAAAACCATCCGGATCAATCTCATTTCCGACCTGAAAGACGAACGGTTCGAAAGCAATGTCGAGGTGGCCTTGTACCGCGTCATTTGCGAACTGATCAACAACACCATCAAACATGCTCAGGCCAAAAAAATTGACATCCAAATCACCCGGGAAAATGAATTTCTATCTGTTGTTTATAAAGATGACGGCAAAGGATTTGACATGAGTAAGGTCTTGGAAAAGCCTGCCAGCAGTGGAATGGGTTTTTCGAACATTTATTCGAGAATCAACTCGCTCAAAGGCGAAATCAGCATTGAAAGTGAACCAAGAAAAGGAACCGTGGCGATCATTAAAGTATTAATCAATGGCGAATATTCAATCGAAACGTAAGATAATCATCGTCGATGACCATACCCTTTTCAGGAATGGCCTTCGCATTTTGCTCAATAACATGGAAAATTACCGGGTTATTGCCGAAGCCGCAAATGGCAAACAATTTCTCGATCAGCTTGAAAAGGAAATGCCCGATCTGGTTTTGCTCGACATCAACATGCCGGTTATGGATGGAATTGAGGCTGCAACCCTTGCCCATGAAAAATATCCGGAATTGAAAATCATTACCCTTTCGATGTATGGCGAGGAAGACTACTACTATAAAATGGTCAACGCCGGGGTAAAAGGATTTGTACTGAAGAATTCTGATATTAAGGAGGTGAAAAATGCGCTGGACGTCGTTTTCGATGGAGGATCATTCTTTTCATCCGAATTGCTCCAAAACCTGGTAAATAGTCTGCGATCGACGGCCAAAAGCAAGGAATTTCATACCGAACTTTCGGAGCGAGAAATGGAAATACTGATCCTGATCTGTCAGGGATTATCGAACCAGGAAATAGGCGATAAACTATTCATTAGCAAGCGTACGGTCGACAAGCACCGCGCCAACATCCTCGAAAAAAGTGAAAGCAAAAACACTGCCCAGTTGGTGGTTTATGCCATCAAAAACCGGCTTGTGGAATTATGAAATGAACATGTTGGCGCCAACACAAACTCCATTGAGAATAATTTTCTGCAACCTGTGAATTCCCTGTCCGCCCAGTCTTGACCGGCAGGCATCAGAGGGGCTTTGGCAGAGAACAGCGTAACCAATTATCAATGAGTCAAATCCCCTTTTAAGGTTGAATTTTTATACATGAAGGGTTGTAATGAGTACAGAGTTTCCTTTCTATAACCAGCGGAGTATACTTTCGTTTAGTTAAACAAAAATGATCTATATTTGTTAAGTGCGTGAAGTCTTAGAAAACGACTGTAAGAAATTAAAAATCCATCTTATTAACCTGAAATGCTGAAACAATTATCTGAAATTGAAGCACTTCAAAAGGAATTAAAATTGAAGGAGGAAGAACTGAAGCAAGCCGCTTCAACCATTGAATCCTTAAATGCAGAGTTGCATTCTTTCAGAAGTTACCTCGATAATTCAATCGATATCATCCACACAGTAAATATAAAAGGTGAATTCAGATATGTTTCCAGCGCATGGGAGCACTATTTCGGCCTGCCTATCAGTGCAGCGCTGGGCAAAGAGTTTGTGCTTTTCGTTCATCCTGATGATCGTGAAAGCTGCATTGAATATGTCCAAAACATATTGAAAACCCGGCAGGGCGGAAAAAGCAAGCCATTCCGGGTCACCCTTGCCAATGGCGATTTGCGCTGGATTGTGACCAATGGAAAATCATTCGTTGACAATCAGTGGGAACTTCTTTTTATTGGGATCAGCCACGATATTACCGACAGGATTAAAGCCGAAGAAGCTCTCTTTGAAAGCGAGAAACGATTCAGCCTTTCCATGGATGCCACCAATGATGGATTATGGGACTGGGATGTTCCATCAGGAAAAACCTATTTTAGCCCGGGTTATTATCGGATGTTAGGCTACGAACCGGGAGAATTTGATAACACCTTTGAATATTGGAAAAACCTGATTCATCCCGATGATATTAAGGCCGTTATTTCGAACAATATGGATTGCTTGAATAACATAAGCCAGATAATTCATATTGAGTATCGAATGAAAGTCAAAGACGGCAGCTGGCATTGGATTTTAGGCAGGGGAAGAGCCGTAGAACGGGATACCAATGGAAAGGCTCTCCGTATGATCGGCACCCATGTAGATATTAGCCAAAGAAAATTAGCAGAAGAAGACCTGTTCCGAAAAGATTTCTTATTGAAAATTACGGGATTGACTGCGAAAATTGGTGGTTGGGAAATTGATACTGAAACAAGGATACTGCACTGGTCTGAAGAGGTTTACCGCATTCATGAATTGGATTTGACATTTGTTCCAAATATTGATGCAGGGATACATTTCTATGCTCCTGAATCCCGTCCGGTAATTGTAGATGCCGTAACACGGGCAATTCGATTTGGCGAATCCTTCGATCTGGAGCTGGAATTTATTTCAGCCAAAGGAAATCATAAATGGGTACATTCGATTGGAGAAGTTCTTCAGGAAAATGGGAAAACAAAAAAGGTTTTTGGCTCTATTCAGGATATTACCCGGCGCAAGGAAGTGGAAAAAGCGCTCAGGGACAGTGAAGCGCTTTATCGTGCAATTATCAATGCCTCTCCTTACCTGATAACCATCTGCGATTTGGATGGCCGCATCAGGATGTATTCTCCTGCTACCTCGAAATTATTTGGGTACGATGACAGCAATGATATAATTG
>JANXYV010000033.1 GCA_025355875.1 Prolixibacteraceae bacterium
TTCCATTGCCAAACTAATGGTAATGAAGGTTCTCCTTTTTTACGTGTAAACTCATCATTGTTGACAATTCCTGGAATCAAGCCTTTGCTGGCAGGCAAATCGAGCGTTTCCGGTACTTTTCCGTCAACACCAATTACGGGCCATCCATCCTCCCATTTCATTGGAACGAGAAAAGGAATACGACCAACCGCGCCATGATCCTGAAACAAGTAGGCAAACCAGCGGCCATCGGGGGTGTCAATAATTCCTCCCTGAGCAACTCCTTGATCCTGAAGTGCGATACGACCTTCCCAAGGTCCAAGCAAATTATCGGCACGATGTACGACCACCGTGCGCATGCCACCTCGTGGCCAGACAATGTTGAAAAGATAATATTTATCTTTCACTTTAAAGAGCTGAGAACCTTCAGCGCCAAGCATGATTTTATCTCCGGCAGGTTTACTTGCATTTTCAATAAGAACCTGATTGATACCACCTTCTTTTACTCCAGTCAAATCATCTTTCAGTTCTACGATCGTCAGTCTTCCGTTTCCGGTTATTAAATAGGTATGTCCATTGTCAAAAACCAACGAACAATCGTGGAATCCGGGCTGAAACTCAGTTACAGTCCACGGACCTTTTTCGATATCGGATGTTTTATAAATATAGGTCTTGTTCGTGGTTTGAGCATAGGTTTCAACGTAATACATCCCATTGTAATAACGGATACTGCTGGCCCAGGAGCCCCTTCCGTAGTTACTTTTCCCATTAACCAGGTTCAGTTCATCAGTGTCTCCCAGCGAATTGCTGGCATAATTCACCAATTGCCAGTTAACAAGGTCTTTCGATTTCATGATCGGAACACCGGGACTCATGTGCATAGTGGTGCTGCTCATGTAATACGCGTCGCCCACTCGAATCATCGACATGTCGGGAACATCGGCATAAATGATAGGGTTATGTGCAGAATTTATCTGCGCAAAGACAGTGTTGCAGCATAAGGTCAATCCTACAATGAACCTTAAATAAGGTGTTTTCATTTATTTTTTGTTTTTATTCTGATCACGGTCAGCGACATGGCCGGAGCCGAAAAATCAAACGATTTACTGATTTTCACTTTAGAGCTTGTCGGAGCAATTGCGCTGGTGTTTTCAAATGCATTTTCTGCATCCGGGTTTCCGGCCAAAACAGATTGTTCAGCTTCTGCGGCAGTTTTACCGAACTTACCCAGATTGATTTTCATCGGTTTGGCTGTTTCATTGTAATTCACCAGCTTCAGGATAATATCGCCTGTTTTAGAGTCCTGAACACACGAAGCAGCCAGCAATTGATCCTTTTCATCTTTTGTGATCACCTTGTCGAAATAATAATCGCCCTGGTTGGCCGAGAACATTTTTTGCACATAGTAATTCGGTGTCGGACAAATAACTGTGTTGTCGAAAAAGATCATGTCAATTTTCCACTGTGTGAAATTCTTTTTGGCCAGCAAGGGGGCATACGAAGCCATCCGAACCACGTCGCCGTTACGTTCGAGCGAAGTCATGTAAACCGCTTCGGCAATGGCGTTTCGCAATTTATTTCCCCACGAGGCATATTCCCCAAGATAAACCTGGGTTGCCTCCCGGTGATAAGCGTCATAACGTTGCTGGTTGGAAATGAACCATTCAGGGCTGGTATAATAATGCTCATCAACCACGGGAACCTTTTGATCGTCAGCAATTTTCCAGCCTTTCGTAAAGTCTTCACCGTCAGGCGCCGGACCAACCGTACCTACCACTGTAATCTCCGGATGTCTGGTTTTTACCGCATCAAATATCATTTTGAAACGCTGTTCAAATTCAGTCGTAATTTTATCTTCGTTGCCAATACCAACATATTGAAGGTTAAAAGGTACCTGATGCCCAGCTGCCGCTCTTTTTGCACCCCAGACAGAAGTTACCGGTCCGTTTGCCCATTCAATCAGGTCCAGTACTTCCTGAATGTAGTCCTTCATTTCGTCCATTGGAACTGCTTTTTGTCCGGTTCCGCCAATGCGCCAGGTACCGCCCGAATTCTGGCAACTCACAGCAGCGGGTAAAACAGGCAATGGTTTGGCGCCAATATCTTCGCAAAACTGGAAATACTCGAAATATCCCAACCCTGCGGTTTGATGATAACCCCAGATATTCCGTTGTTCTTTCCGCTGTTCAATGGGACCAATGGTGTTTTCCCATCGGTACATATTTCCGAGGCCATCGCCATGCACCAGGCAACCTCCGGGGAAACGGATGAACCCTGGCTTCATATCCGCCAACATTTGCGCAAGGTCGGCGCGCAAACCATTTGGACGGTTTTTAAAGGTTTTTTCAGGGAAAAGCGATACCACGTCGATGGCAAACTTACCTTCGATGGTGGCCAGGATGACCAGGCTTGCAGTGTCGCAACTCTGTGTCGGAATAAGGCTTGCAGTATAGTTGGTCCATTCGCCGGACGAAGTAGTGATTTTACTTTCCGCAAGTACTTTCCCTTTTGGTGTCTGCAAACTGATATTGAACGAAATCGGATCCTTACTCAACTGGCGCACAAACATCGAAAAGTTGTACTGGTCGTTTGCTTTCACGACCATCCCGTCAAATCCTGAATTTTTTAATCCAACCCCGGAAGTGCCGACAAACTTGACTTCATTGCCAACATGCTCCACATCCATAACAAGGTAATGCGGGTTATTTGGATGAACAGGAGCTGAAGTTTCAACACTGATTCTGCCATAGGAAAATCCAGGAGAAATGTATTCCCAATATGAAAAAGGGTTCCATTCACTGCGTTCTGTTGGATTGTATTCGAACGAGCGGTTCTGAACCAACTCGGCATACAATCCGCCATCAGCTGAATAGTTAATGTCCTCGAAAAACAAGCCAAACAAATCGGAGCTGATTTTTTTACCTCCCTTTGTTGGCTGCGCTATTGATGTTACTGAAGTTAAAAGCGATAATCCAATAATCAGGATTGAATTTAAGATTTTCATTCTCTTCGGAATTGATATTGATTAATTTATCATTTTTCTCATTTCTTTCTTCCGGACCAAACGCAGGTAATAAACTGCTCCGGCTGTACTTTCGGGAAGTGACTGAAATTTCACCCGGACATGGGTTTTCCCTTTAAGCATTGAATCGGGTATGGAATAGATTAATTCTTTGAACATCGATTGGTTCCATTTATTGGTGTTGTCTTCGGTTACTAATTTTTCATTATCAATGAAAATGTCAAATTTCCGGTTTCCCCATTCTGCACCCCAGTATCGTACCATTAAACACAGGTCGGTTTCTGACTTTGTTGACAGAGCGTAACTAAAATAGCCTCCGTCATTGGCCTCACGAAAAAATTCATTCAAATTGTTGCCTTTGGTTGATTTTTCCAACTGCATGGCATGGTCAGTTTCGGGTTGTTGTTCCCCAATTGCCACCTGGTCGATGGTGCGATTTTCGAGGGCAAGTTTCTCTTTTTCGATGTTTGCCAATGAATCGGTATATGCCTTGTAGCCTGAATTTGACAGGGCCAGCCAATACATCATATACCGGGCGTCGTGGATTTTATAAAACGGCTCCAAAGTAAGTTCGGCAGGATTAGCCATTTTTACTTTCAAGGTAAAGTTTAAGGGCTTGTCTTTAACCGGAATTAACTTATCTGCAATAGTTTCAATATTGTCGTCAATCAGGATTGGAGCTTTATCCACCGGCAAATACTCTCCGCCAGCATTTTGTCCCCATCGACCATCATCAGCAATCAGGCCTTTTAAATCTTCGGTACCAGTTTTGGCACCCAGTAAAATCGGACCATGCATGATAGCAATGTATTCAGTCACATTTGGCAAATGTTCGATGGTATTGTGCATCGGAAGTGAGATTTGAACCACATCGCCTTTTTCCCATTTCCGGTCGATGCAAACATAAGATGAAGGAAGTGCAGAGTAAGCAACATCTTTCCCGTTGACCGAAATTTTTAATGCACCTTTACTTACCCACGCTGGAAAACGAACCAGCAATTTGAAGTTAGCAGCGCCTTCAGTGATCGTTAATTTTGTTTGTTCCTCATCCGGAAAACTGGTTTCCTGTTTAATTTTCACTCCTTTTTTCTTCCAATTGAGTTCCGAGGCAATAAAAAGATTCAGGAACAAAGAATCCTTGGAATGCGTGAAAATAAACTGGTTGTATTTACTATGGTTTTCCATGCCGGTCCCCACGCAGCACCACATCGCTTCATTTGGGGCAGAGTAAACCCTGTAATGGCGGGGACGCGCCGGGGTGAAATAAACATACCCGCCATGCTCCGGATGCTGTGAGGAAAGTATGTGATTCAATATGGTTCGTTCGTAATAATCAGCATATTTGGCTAACGGATGAATCCGAAACAGGTCTTCCGTCAACTTGAGCATATTGTATGAATTGCATGATTCCGGCCCATCGTTGACGTTGATAAAATCAATACAAGATTCTTTGGCTGGAAAATGTTCCCTACGGCTATTCCCTCCAAAAGCCAGTGAACGATTGGTTGTAACCGTTTCCCAGAAAAAGCTCCCGGCTTTACCATATTTTGCATCGTGACTAAGCTCGGCAATCCGTTCAAAACCAATAAATTTGGGAATCTGGGTATTGGCATGTTTGTTATCGAGGTTGTCAATTCCCTGCGACAATGGATCGAGAAACACTTTGTGCGAATATCGTTTTGCGGCAATCAGGTATTTTTCATTTCCCGAAATCTGGTAGGCATCGGCAAGTACTTCGTCCATTCCGCCGTGCTCGTTTCCGAGCATTTCTTCCATTTGAGCATCAGTCAAACCTGAGGTAATCGTAATTGCCCAATCGCAAAAATTCAGGAAGATGTTCTTTGCATCGGCATTGCCGGTGTATAACCAGGCATCCCGAAGGCCGGCAAACATCTTGTGAATGTTATAATAAGGTGCCCAATACTTCCAGATTATACCAACTTCTCCGGCTTTTATCTTTGGCCATAACGCGGTACTATTGGGGACTCCTCCCACATACCCGACACCCCAATCGGGATATTTCTGTTCATTGGCTTCCTGACAGATTTTCAGCTCCAAGATCATGTGATCCATGCGCTTTTTGCATTCAGAATTTCCGGTAGCCGAATAATTCATTGCTATTGCCGACAGGTAATGACCGCCAACATGACCGTCGAGTCCTTCCCAGTTGGGATAGCATTTTGCTTTCCCGGGCAATCCGGCTTCTTTGCGATAAGGAGCCAGCAAACGGTCAACATCGTATTTCAGAAGAACCTCAATATTCAGGTCACGGGCATGTTTGAACGGACCATCGAGCAGTTTTACATCACCCAATGGGAATTCGTTGGGATACAGTCTGTCCTGAGCTATTACCACTCCTGAAACCAGGGGAAAGCACAGGTATAAAATTAAAATTAGAAATTTATTCTTCATTTTTCGGTTTTTTTCAATCATCCCTACATACTCAATTTCATTTTCTTACTTCCCGAACCGTATAGATTTGATTTTTATGGTGCCTTCTTTACCAGTCGGGAATTTGACAAACACATCATGATGCCCGGAAATCCCATTGACCACTTTGGTGAAAGCTTTCCAGTTTTCTTCGCCTCCGGTTGAACTCATTGGTATGGTTGCGACCAGTTTACCGGTTTTTAAATCATCCAGCCAGATTTCAATCTTCCCTTTTGAAGTTGAAGAAGCCACTACTTCAACGGATGAAGGAGACGATTTTCCCAATTCAATTCCTGAAATCATGAACCATCCACCATTTGGAGACGTGTTGGTAACTACTTTCCCTGAATCATTTTTGATTGTTTTAATACCAAAATAGTTGCTGTATCCAGCAGCAAGAACGGGCGAGAAACCATCTTTACAAACAAAGAAATCGAAATCGGCAGGTTTACCTTCAGCAAATAAACCGATGCTTGTACCTACCCATGAGTTATAATTT
>JANXYV010000048.1 GCA_025355875.1 Prolixibacteraceae bacterium
CAACACATCCTCATCGACAGCAAGCGATCTGACAAGTTCAAAATCGCACGATACCTGAAAATGCCCTTTTTTCTTTTAAAGATGAATTAGTCCAACACATCCTCATCGACAGCAAGCGATCTGACAAGTTCAAAATCGCACGATACCTGAAAATGCCCTTTTTTCTTTTAAAGATGAATTAGTCCGTGGAATTGCTTAATTTTGAGAAAGATTAATGACAATTATGAATAATCACATCTAAATTAAAATCGTATGAAAAAATTAGGAATCCTTCTATTTGTCTTAATGTCATTTTCATTTCTGGGCCAAGCTGGAGAAGTCTATGGAACAATCAAAGGCAATGATGGAAAACCCTTGACCAAACAAGTCGTTCAAATCTTGCTAAACGAAAAAGTCATTGCTTCCGATACTACCGATATAAACGGATACTTTTCAGTAAAAATAAAGGAAGTTGGAAAGCTAAAACTGGTGATTATTGGGTTCAAGGGAGCGAGTTTCGATGTTTTCTCGGCCAACTCCGCAACACGTTACAATTTAAGCATGATAAAAGCGGATGACAAATGGATACTGAAGAGCCAATAAAGCCAGAAAAGAAAAAACGGGATAAATGGGAAAAGCTTGAAATCCTCATGCAACCCGTTGGTGGCCTGATCGCTGCCCTAACTATTGCCCTGGTTAGCTATTTTGGCTCGGTGTACTTGAATAACAAGCAGAATAACGAAGCGAAAAACAGGTTGTATACCGAATTGATGAGCAGTCGGGAACAAGCGGAAAGCGCTCTCCGAAAAGACATGTTCAACTCTATTCTGGGCACTATTCTTAAAGAATCGAGTACCCTGGATGAAAAATTGCTGCAACTCGAATTGTTGGCTTATAACTTCCATGAATCGCTCAACCTGATGCCGCTTTTTCTTTATCTGAACAGGCATATTGCTATTGAAAAGAACAAAGATCTCCGGATCGACTACCGGAAGCGACTGCTTAAAATGGCCAGGGATGTGACTTCCAAACAAATCTCAAGCCTGGAAGACGCTGCTGCCAAGGAAATGATGTTCATTACTTTTCCGGCCGATTCAAATAAATATAAACCAGGCCTTTCACAGGAATTAGCCATCGACTGGAAAGATTCACGGATATTTCATGATACCATCCGAACAGGAAATACGGTAGACGTATATAAAAGGGTGGTCTATCTGAAGGCTGTGGCCTACAATGTGGATGAAAAATCGGTGAATGTAAGGCTGGATATTGAGAACTCGATCAATGAAAAATTTGTCAATATGGTTACTCAGGAATTTACGGTTGACTATTTCCAGTTTCCCATGATCGATAATACCCGACTTTCGAACGATATGCGGTGTGCCGTGGTGATGCGCGATTTCGATTATCCAAACCTGATAGAAATGGATATTCTCTACTTTCCCGGTTCGCATTCCAGCCTGAAAGAAAAACCCTATTACGACGAAGTCATGAAAAAGCTCCTGTTGAATAAATGACCCTTTATTAAGCGGCAAAACAGAAGAAAATCTCAGTAATAAAATCCTTCAAAATCCTTCACAAAAAAAAGCTGATCCGATGTCAATTAAGTCATCGGATCAGCTTTTTGGTTTTTTCTATTTCAAATCAAGATGGATTTCATTGTCAGCTGGCGGCAAATCCGTCCAGAGACTTTCCAAGGCCATCCCAAGTGGCTCCATGCCTGGAGTCCCCAAGACCTCTTCATCCAAAGTCTGTTCTTCAGGAGTGATTTTTTCATCACCGGCATAATGCGCCATGATGGCATTGCTGAACCGGGGAGCAAAATAAGTAGCACCTGGTTCGGGAACACCATATTTAAATTGCAATACTGCGTCAAAGTATCCATCAAGATGCCACTTAAGTCCCTATGTTTGTAATGTGCACTTTTGCTAGAGTAGCATAAGTCTAAAGAGTATTATTTTTGATTAGGCAATTAACCAATAAAACTCAAAGACTTATGCTTACACAAAACTCGGTATTAGATTTTAAAGGACAA
>JANXYV010000099.1 GCA_025355875.1 Prolixibacteraceae bacterium
ATAAAAAATATTGTTAACCTTTCGAGAATGACGTATTTGCCTGTAAAAAGAATAAAATACCCATCCATGAAAATCTCGTTGGCTTTCAGTTTTTCAAACAAGAAAAGTTATCAACAGAAAATTGGAGGCAATGAAAAATTTATTGTTGGAAATGAAAAAATGTTGACTGAATGGTCACAAGGATTTAAATTTTATCTTATTGGCATATTGCCTCCATACACCTTTCGGCAACTTTCCCATCGATTTGAAAAGCATACTTTCGAATAAAAGCATCATATTTTTGAGGATCAACTTTTGAGGTTTCTTCGAAAATTCCTGAGAGGATTTTATACAGACGATTTGCATCAGTAGCCTGAAAGGCCACGCCCTCAGCAGCATAGCCGGCAATATCCTGTTTCAGATGATCCAGAATAACCAACGGTTTGTGAAAATAGACCGTTTCGGTTCCCACGGTTGAAAAACAGGTGATCAATACATCGCAGGAGGCGATCAACTGATATAAATCTGAAGATTTATCAATCGAATAATTGGCACATCCGGCTTTGACAGCAATCTCAGCATAGTATTCAGAATCTGCAAATTCCCGTGGGTGAAGTTTGAAAATCAATTGCGATGCGGGCAATTGGCTTGCAGCCTTAAACACATCATAGGCTGCCAGATATCTCAATTCTGGATCGCGCTGCGGTTGCGAGGCAAATACAATTCGTTTCGCCTGGCTGTTCTGTTCCTGTTTTTCTGACTTTAACAAAATCGGGATAATGTCAGTTCTAATTTGCCCGACTGAAACCACCGATTTTTCAGGATAATTGCCTCTTTCGACCAAGAATTCTTCCCAGTATTTTCCCCAGGTCAGTGTCATATCAGGCATCACATGGTTTTTACGATCGTTCAAAGTATACAGGTAAGCTGGGTGCAAATCATGCATCGTGCCATGCTGCAAACCGATGATTTTTATTCCGCAGAATCTGGCCGCATCCAGAATCGATTTGGTAAGTGGACTATTTTCATCGGCAGCAATCACCGCTTTTATTCCGGAGTTTTTAAAGTAGTTTCGTGCGGCAAAGTACCGGAATAGAAAGAACCCCGAAGATCTATCCAACGATTGGAAGACTTCAATCGTTATTTTGTGAACTAATGAAAGATCCTTTTCACGAACCTTTGGATACGCCAACTTGATCGTTTGCCTGGCAATTTTTGTTGATTTTCGAACTCCGCCTTTCAATATGCCAGAAATTAAAAATCCTTCAATAAATATCTTAGGACAATGATCCCACGAAGCTTGAAACTGCTTCCACGAAAAGGAATAATCCGATTTTCCTTTCGGTTTGGGCGTCAATACTTCAGTAAGCAAGGCAAACCGATCATCAAGTTCTGTTATTAGATATTCCAGAATATGATGCCCAGGTCTGGTCTTCAGGGTGGTTTTGTCCAGAATATCAGAATATTTTTCAGTCAGGTACAGCAGGTATTCCGGGCTACTTTTTGTTGAAAACAAATAGTAAACGAACCGCCATTTTACCAGAACCAGATAGCTGAAGAGATTTCCAAAATTGATTTTTCTTTTAACCTTTCCTTCCGGAAGCCGGAAATCGACTTCAGGATACAACTTCAGCAGAATTTCTTCTTCAGGATTAACGAACCAGATATGATCTTTGAAAGTAATAAATCTATTCCGGAGCGGGTTTAAAAAATAAATCAGGTTGCAGACGGCAAAGTATACCCTGAATTTATGATAATGCCATACGCTGGCGTTGTCGATGCTGAAAAGTTCAGCCACCGTTTGATTTCCAACAGGTAAATCGCCAAACCGAAGTACATCGGTCATTGTTTGAAAATTGATGTTCTTTTTCTCTTCCGGACTCAAGACAATTCGCTGGGCAAAATCCATTGAATCAGCACCTGACAGCATAAAAATTTCCGACCCGGCTACAGCCAATTGTTTTACTTCTGAAAGTTCTTTTTCGGAAAGAGCACGGTTTATGATGATCGTTTTGCTCATGGAAGACTATTTTTCAAGGATTTGGGCAATTTTTCGGGTCAATTCTTTCCTCGAATATTGGTTCGCTATTTTAAGAGGTATTTCTTTAATATGGTCTTTCATTTTATCCTGAATATACCGAGAAATTCCATCCGAATCGCTATAGTCAAAAAGCTTCCCACACCTGGTTTCCAGAATGATTTTCGCCAGATCTCCGTCGGTTGGCCCAATTGCCAGAATGGGTTTGCCTGAAGCCAGATATTCAAAGAATTTACCGGTGAGAATGCCCCGATTGTTTTTTGCTTTCGGAATGACCAGCAGCAGCAAATCGCTTCGCAACAAATATTCGATGGATTTGGGATGATCAACATAGCCAACTAATTCGATTTCAAGGCCAGTTTCAATGAATACCTTTTCTACCGATAACGGAACTTTGCCCACAAAGCGAATCAGGATTTTCGATTTTATATGATCATCTAAACGGATTAACGCTTTCAGAATGCAATCTACATCATATGCTTCCGAAATGGTGCCGCTATAGGTGATTACCTTCTTCGTTTCAGTCGGCAAATTGTTTATCCTGAAATCATCCTCATCAAAACCGTTGGGAATCACGAAAGTCTTGGCTGCGATAGCCAATGTTGACTTCTCCGCAAAAATTCGTTTGACATCCTCACTTACTGTAACCAAAAGATCAGCATTTTCGACCACTTCTCGTTCGTATTTCTGATCTATTTTTCTGGCAAGTGCAGTATGTTTAAACTGGTTGTAGTAATAAATATCTGTCCACGGATCGCGCAAATCAGCAATCCATCGGATGTTGAACTGTTGCTTCAGTTTCAGGCCAATCAATTGGGTCGAATGTGGCGGACTGGTAGTCACCACTGTTTCGATATTGAATTCGCGAATCAGTTCTCCGGCTCTTTTCAGGGCATATTTGTTCCATCCTTTGCGTGGGTCGGGTAGCAAGAAATTCCCTCTCAGGAATTTGGAGGCTTTCTGGAGCATTCCTTCTTTCGATTCGTTGGCAAAACCTCCGTACGGAATTTCCTTTTTTCCTGAAACCAGTTTATAGAGATTGTATAACTCGAAACTTTTGGTAGTAAAAACAAGGCAATCCGGATTAACTTCGAGAGAAAAGCTTTCGTCGCGCTGCGGATAACTGGCGAATTGCGGATCAACCGTCAGGATGACCGGTTGCCATCCATATTCAGGTAAATATTTGGCAAACTTCAGCCACCGCTGAACTCCTGCCCCACCCGACGGCGGCCAGTAATACGTAATGATTAAAACCTTTTTCATGAAAACCCAGCTCGTCAATTGATAGCAAAGATAGATTATTTCAGCTTTGCGACTGATTTCAGCGTGGATAAAAGGTTTTCGGAAATTGATCCAGATTCAGAGTTATTTGAAGCAGGTGATTTTTCCATTAAAATAACTGGCAACACCTTCATCCGTTCCCATCCAAACAATCCCCTCACGATCAACAGAAATGCAAAGAACATTGTCACTTATCAAGCCATCCTTTTCAGTAAACGAGGACCATGACGACCCGTCAAAAACAGATATTCCGGCTTTAGTGCCAAACCAAATCTTTCCGGTTTTGTCATAGGCAATCGACTGAACAAAGTTATTTGCCAGTCCCTGATCAGTAGTAAATGCGGTCCAGCCTTCCAGGGTTTTATAGCCGATGTGCCTTGCCGCACCTGCATCCGTTCCAAACCATTGCGTCCCATTGGGCGTGATACAAATACTGTAAACTTTATCCGAAGGAATCAGGATTGAATCCCATTGGGCGTATTCGGATGCTCCTGAAATGGCATCCACATCATTCCTGAAAACCCTTGTAACTCCTGCACCTTCGGTAGCAACGTACAATGAATCGCCATCAGGGCTGGTCGCCATGGCTTTGATCGGATAATCCTTAAACAGGAATTCAGGATATTTCTCCTGATAGGCAGCGGATGACCACTTCTTATCATGAAAGGCCGAAATTCCCTTGTCTGTTCCAAACCAATGTATCGAACCCTTTCCAACCGTCACTGACACCACATTGTTGCTCTGAATCGCTGAGTTTTGCACAGAATAGGTAGATACAGCTGATTTTGAACTGATCGGGAGAGAGGCAACCGTTGCACCTTGAGGCGAGGCAATCCACAGTTGGTGATCCATTTCAGTGAAATCGGAAGCCAAACCTTTCAACTTATGTTCGGCAATCTTTTTGTTTTTATCTTGGAGGGTCCAAACCTTACCATCGAAGCTCACAATGCCCTTTTCGGTCATGAACCATTTTGTATTTTCATCATCAATCGTCACAGAATAGAAGCTTTTTGCCTTAAATGTGCCATTGAATGACCGGTTTTCAACAGAAATCTTCATGGCTCCCATGGTTCCTGCAGTTTCTTTTATTCCAGATTTTTTCGAAGGTGATGTCTCCTGTTTTATATTTTGATCGCTATTGGCAAGGGTTACCAATTGCCCATTCTTGCTTCCTGAAACTGAGCCTCCATCCCCACCAACCAGGTTTTCGGGTATGGAGATCAGTTCAATACCCTTACCTGAACCCAGGTTTCGCGAATACTGCTTCTTTTCAGCATTATTCCAATGTTCATGCACTCCAAGGCTTGCCAACGGTTTGCCCGAATGATCCGGATCGTAGACAATTCCTGCCGGCCAGTTAGCCGGATCAGCTGCCTGATGAAGATAATCATCAACACCATTCACATTCGGGATAGTTTCATAAGCATTGTTAGCCCTGCTGTGCTTGTAAGTTCCGTTCCATTCGGTCCGAAGAAAGTCGTAACAAACCGATTCTAGGGCCACCTGGTCCTGCGAGATGAAGATAGAACTGGACCAATTGTTATTGAACGGCGGCATAAAATATTTTACCGGAACTCTGGTTTCATTCGATCCGCCACCATATAATCCATCGACCACATACAACAAGGTATTTTGTCCCAGGTAACGGCTTCCCATCAGGTCCACCATGACCCGGTATTTGTGGTACCCGCTGTTGGTAGGATTACCCAGTGACACTGGTGAAACGAGTGAATGATGAAGGTGAAAGGCAGAGTTTCGGGCCTGCGATCCGAAATGGTTCTTGGCAGTAAGCGAAACTCCTGCCCGGCCGTGAGGCTTCAAATTCGCCACATTAATCATGTAATCGGCATTCTCAATGATATCATATAATTTATCACTCTCTTCCTTATCGGAATAAAAAAGGAGGTCTTTTGAAGTTGGGTTGATCCGGGTCCTGCCAAAATCTGAAGTCGATTTGTCAACATAAACCACATCCGGAAACTCCTTCGACCAAACCGCGAAATTGTGACCGTAGATATGACTGATCGGATCGCCAATGGCAATGTTTTTCTGATCAACACCTACTACATTCACCAGTTCCCGTATGATTTCGAGAACCACATTGGGATAGGTTTCGCAAGTTCCGGCAAAACCTTCCTTTGCATCCTGGCTCTCAGTCAGCCTTTCCGAAATAAAAAATCCATTTCTTCGGTCTCTTTCCGAAAGCTTGTAATTTGCAGTACCCTGATTGATTTTGATGAAGATTTTCTCGCCTTGGGTATACGCTTTGTTTGTCTTACCCTTCCTTGCATTGAAGGATTGGAAAAGTGCAATCCAAGAGTCGCGCAAATCGCCTTTGTTGCTCAGTTTTTGAACTGCGTCAGCCACCATTCGGGTTACCACTTCCTGATTGGTATTTTCAGGCTTGTATAAATCAAAGGCATTTATGCAGTCCGGATTGGTCGCTTTCGGATCCCAAACCCAGATTACCCGCCCCGGATTTACTCCCTGGCCCTGGCCCATCGGTTGATTTGGCCCGTCATCAGGTCCGGTTTTCGTCGAATTGGATGCGTGAGAATTAGATGCATTATCCGCAAGAAAATAAACCAAACCTGCCAGTACAACCAGGATGAAAGCCCCGGCTGCCATGCATCTTGAATGTTTTAAAAGATGCCTTGCCCTCTGAAATGCCAGCGTCGTCCCACCCAACGAAATCAGGTAAACTACAAAACCAGACATGAAAGGAGCCGAAGCCTGCATACATGGATAGGCTGCACGCGAAGGTTTGGGAATAACTCTGATCAGAAACCAAATGGTTGAACCGATTCCCAAAAAGAAAATCCACAATCTTCCTGAAAGATGATATTTCTTCATTCTATACGATCCCGGTAAACATCAAAATTAGTGAATATCAACTTTACTGACAAGTGTTTCGATTGGACTACAAAGGCAACTTATATGCCTGACGGGCAAGTAACTTCCACTTGCCATGCTGTTTTTGCCAGATCATCATATTGCCGATTTTTACATGACCCGGAGTTCCGTTATTCATGGTTTCAGCCGAATAAATATGACGGACAACAGCGGTATTGGCTGATATCCGTATGGTCTGATCGGTCATGTCAATTGAAAGATATGCAGGTAGTTTACTCACAATTTCTGCAATAAACTCAGTCCTATCCTGAACTTTCCCGCTCGAATGTCCATAAACCAATTCATCAGCAGTGATCGACTTTAACAGAGACTCATCTGCGCTGATAACTCCTTTTTTAAACACTTCAATGGCAGAGGCTACTTCTTTTACTTCTTTGGTCTGGCAAAAAGCGGCAGTTGACAAGCCAAGTAAAATGATAATCAAACTATTTATTCGTTTCATAATCGTTGAATTTATTTGTTTTTAAGCTATTTAATTTCTTCTTTGGGTGGTTTGCTACGCCACCAGCTTGCCAGAGCGGATCCGGTGACATTCATCAGCGGACCAAAAATAGCAGGTGCCAGTCCGACTGTGGCTATTTTTCCCATTTGCAGCGCTAATCCGGATGCCAGTCCACCGTTTTGCATACCCACTTCAAATGCAACAGTACGACGATCTTTTTCAGGCATACCAAACAGCCATGAAACACCGTATCCCAATGAATACCCTGCCAGGTTATGCAGAAGACTGGTAACCAGCAGCAAAGCTCCAACTTTTAGCAAACTGTCGCGACCGGTTGCTGTGATAATCGAAATGATCACGGCGATTCCGACCATGGAAATCATCGAAAGGATTTTCCCCATTAACTTTTTATCACCTTTGAGGAAATGCCTGAGTAGAATCGCTCCAAGCATTGGAAGAAAATAAAACCAACTCAATGATTTCAACAAAGCAACCAAAAATCCATGAACATCAGCATGTTTGGCTTTCATGAAAACCAAATCGGTAAGGACGATGATGATGAAAAAAATACTCATTTGGATGACTTTGCCACGCAGTTTTTCTTTTCCTTCATTAAAAAGGTTGAAAATAAAGCCAGCTACAATTGGAAGGATGATCATATTAAGGATATCGAGCATCATGCTCCAGAAATTGACTTCGATGTATTGGCCACCAAGTATTTTCATCAGCAAAGGGGTCACAAACGGCGAAATCAGGGTCGAGATCGCCCCGATAGTAACCGCCAGCACCAGGTTAGCATGGGCAATGTAAGACATTACATTCGACGCCAATCCACTTGGCACACAACCAATTAATATGATTCCTGCGGCAATTTCCGGGGGGAAATTGAAGATTCGTGAAATACCAAAGGCAACCAGTGGCATAATCAGGTAATGTGAACCGACACCGATAATAACCCCTTTAGGCATTTTTATTACGCCGGTAAAATCGTCCAGGCTCATTTGCGAACCCATGCCAAACATGATGATCTGCAGCAATGGGACAATCATGGTCTTGAACTGAAAGCTTCCCATCGAAGTTAAAACCTGAGGATAAAACAAGGAAGTGGTTACTGCCGCAAAGATCCAGATGGTATACGAAAATCCTTTGGCGGATGGATATCCCCTGACACCAATTGCCAGAGAAAGGAAAAACAGAATCAACAAGGGACCGGACTCAGCTAGCTTCCCCGTGAAAATAAAAGCCAGCGAAAGGATCAGAAAGAGCGAGGCAAAACCAAGCGCAATCTGGTAAGAATTGATTTTTTTCATTCATTGAAAAGTTTAGTTGGCAAACAAAAAGCCCCTCCCCTTGTGGGGGAGGTTTGGTGGGAGCTTTTTTTAACTGAAAACCCGGTCGTGTGAACGTTTTTCATTCCATTCGTCAGTTGGGGCAAAATAGTTTTTGTCATTACCTTGCAAATGTTCTTTGATTTCATCGTCATTTAGTTCAATTCCAAGTCCCGGAGCATCAAGCGGAACGTTGGCAAATCCTTTGGTGATCAATTTTCTGCCATCGGTGGTCTTGACCAAACTTTCCCACCAGGTAAGGTCGACCGAATGGTGTTCCAATGCAAGGAAATTTTGGGTTGCAGCTGCGCAATGTACACATGCCATAAACGAAACCGGGGTTCCTGCCTGATGCATGGCCATAGCCACACCATGTTCTTCGGCATAATCACCAATTCGCTTGGTTTCCAGAAGTCCTCCTGAAGTAGATAAATCAGGGTGAATGATATCCACGGCATGAATATCGATCAGCGGTTTGAAGTTTTTCAAAAGGAAGATATCTTCGCCGGTGAGCATTGGTGTTTCGAGGGCATCCGACAAGGTTTTCCACTGGTCGGTCAATTCCCAGGATACGATGTCTTCCATCCAGGCCAGACGGTATTTTTCCAGTGCCCGTCCAAGGCGGATTCCGTTGTTCACATCAAAATGTCCGTAATGATCGGTTGACAGAGGAATGTCATATCCGACCAGGTTCCGGGTTTTTTCGGCAATTTTGGCCAGTTCATCCAATCCTTTATCGGTAATTTGAATTTGGGTAAACGGATGCTGGGTATTTCCGTACGACATGTAATTGCTCTGATCGCCCCACTGATTCAGCTCTTTATCGTTACTTTCCCAGAATTTAGAATTTACAACTGTACCAGGAATTCCTTTTAATTCGCCAATCGACAAATCCATTTTTAGCCAGGTGTATCCTTGTTCTTCCGTCCTGTACTTGATCAGTTTTAATTGTTCTTCTTCTGAACTGGCTTCCGGTGTATCGGCATATAATCTGACTTTATCGCGGTATCTTCCGCCCAACAATTGCCATGCCGGCACGCCATAAACCTTGCCGACCAGGTCCCAGCAGGCCATTTCTACAGCACAAACACCGCCAGCCTGACGGGAAGGACCTCCGAATTGCCGGATACTTTTAAAAATCATCTCCACATTACATGGATTCATTCCCAAAATACGGCTTTTCAGCATCAGAGCATAACGTACATCCGCTCCGTCACGGACTTCGCCCAATCCATACACTCCCTGATTCGTGTCAATCCGGATGATGGCCGTATGACCCAGAACTCCTGTGGTGGCATATCGCATATCAGTGATTTTCAATTGAGAAGGATTTGATGCCCGGGAAACGGTTTGGGTGGTTTGGGCAATGGCGTCTTCAATCGAAAACTTAAACAGACCGCCCAAAGCAATTCCTCCAAGAGCTGTTTTCTTGAGGAAATTACGACGGTTATTACTTGTTGAAGGATTTTCGATTTCAGCCCTGATGGCTGCCTTTTCGTCGCTTTCAAGCTTTCTGTTTTTAGCGGCTATTTGTTGAATAATACTTTTCATGATGGATTAAATTTAGATGATTTGAATTGATATGAAAAGGAAATAAGGAAAGAGGAAAATCTGTTTCATTCAAATTATTTCCTTTTTTCTTTTTCCTTTGCTTAGTGATTAATAATTCCTTTCTTTCAGGTAGTTATCCAACTCTTCCTTCGTCATCGGCAATTTTCCGGGATATTTTGCCAGCCAGTCCAGAAAATCTTTTTTGATATCTTCCGTCCAGTCGCTATCAATCTGACCAGCCAGGTATTTCTTCTCTCGTAGCCGTTGATGTCCAAATTGATCGCGAAGGACAGTGACTTCCGAAGTCAAAACCAAATCTTCGACGAGATAGGCTGGAATAAAAATGACCCCGTATTTCTTTGCCATAACCACATCGCCCGGAAGGACGGTAGCTCTTCCAACCCGGATGGGAGCATTGATCGAAGTGAGCATCATCTGCTGGATGTAGGAAGGATCGGAACCCTTGATCCAACCGTTAAAACCTTTAATTTCGGAAATTCCTTCCAGATCGCGCACACCGCCATAAAATACGACTCCCCTCTGCGACTTGGCCCAGATAGAGTTTCCGAGGTTGTCGCCAATGAGCGTGCCGTCCACGATTTTGCCGTAACTGTCAGCGACATAAACGTCGCCGGTGGTCAGCATATCAATCGGCCAGGAATTGGTACCGCCCTTTTGTGACCGTCCTTCTTCCTTGCCCTGATCTTTCACCAGCTTCTCCAGATCAGGCCGAAGCGGCATATACTGTGCGGTAACTGCACGTCCGGTCATGGGGGCTTCCGGATTGACAATGGTCCAATCGCCTTCGAACTGGTTTTGGAAACCTTTGTTACGCAATACTCCCCAGACATCTTCAATGGAAATGTTCTTCAGCCGTTCCAAAATGGCGTCCGAAACTTTTGGCCGCCCGTCCGCAAAACGTTCACCTTTCCATTCGGAGGTCAACGCTTTGATGTATTCAGGAGATGAACCAACACGCTGCGCATTGGAAATGAAACAACCCAATACAAAAATCAGGCTGATAAGGATTTGTTTTTTCATAAGTGTAAATCTATTAAATTAATAATTCAAGTTTTTACTATTTCATTCAACTTAGTGTTATTTCAACGAACTCTCGACGCAGCGTCATACCGAACTTGTTTCGGCATCCCTAAATAGCATGAGACCCCGAAATTAATTCGGGGTGACTGGGACTTGAGAATATGAAGTTGACATAACATTATATTTCAAACATGTCGTTTATATGTAGCATTAGATTGTCTCTCAGCTTTAAATTTCCAGCCAACACCTGCGCTTTTTCATTCTCATCGCCAAGGCTGGTAACTGAAGCATCGGCCCGTGATAGATCTTCGTTTCTGGTATATTCGTTGATGGTTGCAAGCACTTTGATACCAGCCTCTTTTGCTGCAATTATCCCATTTTCGGAATCTTCTACCACCAGTACTTCCGTCGGCGAAAAACCGGTTTTTGCGAGGGCCATCCGATAGATTTCAGGATCCGGCTTTTTTCGGGAAACCACGTCACCTGCCAGAATGAGATCAATTTTCACATCGGAAAGCAAGGAATTCACAATTGCCCTGACTGCTTTTTCGTTTGAAGTGGTGCAGATGCCGACAAGAATTCCTTGTTCATTCGCTTGCTTCATAATCCGTTTGATTCCCGGCCTGAGCGGCAAATTGCCATTTTCTATCAGCGAGACAAATATCGAGGTTTTCAGTTCATGTAATTTCCGGACAAGTTGGTCGAGATTTTCTCCTTCATTCAGGAATGCTTTCCCATCTTCCTGGAAAAAAGTCTTCATCCTTTCCTTGCCACCTGCTATTTGCAACAATTGGTGATACCTGGCGACGCTCCATTCGGCTTTAATTCCGGATTTGGCGAAAGCTTCGTTAAATGCAACCCGGTGACCATCCTTCTCCGTGTCGACAATAGTCCCGTCCATATCAAATAAAATTGCCTTAAACTTTTGCATATCCATCATTCTATAGTGCTTTTCCTTCACTGCCAAGTAAATCAATCCAGTATTCGATTCTCTTCCGGGTTTCCATTTTGACATGTTTGTCCAGTTTCCCCGGATCGTATTCTTTCGGATGGCCGGTCATATATTCGTGGGTACTGTCCATCAAAATATATTTCAGGTTGGTCGACACATTGTATTTGGAACCGCCGTTTTGAATCAGATTCCGGACGGTCGGCTCAGACAAACCCGTTCCTCCATGAACGACCAGCGGAGTTTTTACCAAAGGAGTATTCAGCATCTGGTAAATTTCGCCCAGTCGTTTAAAGTCGATGACCGGATTTTCGGTCTGATATATCCCATGAGCCGTTCCGATCGCCGGACCAAAAAGATCAATTCCTGAACGTTCCACAAATTCAAACGATTTCTCCGGATCGCAGAGTTGTGCGTCGTCAGAAGCAACTTTGATCTGGTCTTCCACTCCGGAAACGGTACCCAGTTCGCCTTCCACGGTGATGCCACCGATAGCGTGACAATAATCGCTCACTTCGCGGGTACGCCTGATGTTTTCCTCAAAATCAAGGTGCGATCCGTCGAACATGATATTGGTATAGCCGAGATCAGCGCAAATCTTGCAAAAATCAACGTCGGTACAATGGTCGAGGTGCAAACAAACCGGGATGGAAACCTCATTGGCTAACGCCTTGAAAACGGCAACCACGACTTCAGGCTTTAGAAACCGGGCTGGTGTGACCGAGGTTTGAATGATCACAGGCGCATTTTTCGCCACTGCTCCCTCGATAATCGCACCCATCTGGACCACGCTTGTAATATTGAAGGCCCCCACTGCATATTTCTCCTGACTTGCTTTTACAAGCATTTCTTTTGCTGAAACAATTGCCATTCTTTTAGTTATTTAAATTTTCAAAATAATATTTTCCCAATTTTGCCGCACCATGCAACGAACTCTGATCAACGTATTCGAACCGGTAATCACCAATCCATTTTCGCTTCACTGTCTCCATGTTCCTGATATTTTGAGCCCCTCCGGTCAGTTTGATGGTTCTGCTGAGTTCAACTTTGTCTGAAACTTCTGCAAGATGAGAAGTCATATATAAATTGTTCCCTTTCAGCATGGCCAAAAGGAAATCGTCGCGGGTTGTGTTGACATCAATTCCTGAAAAGCTTGCCTTCAGCGCCTGAACACTGTATCTGGAACCCTGAAGAAATGGCTCATAAGAAGGAACTTCTGTTCCAATTCTATTTTCTATCACGAAAGGCATATAATCATTGTAAAACTGGTCGTTGGTCATTTCGCTGCAGAACACGGATTGAAACCATTCGAGTGATTTTCCACCTGTATTCAGAACGAACAGAGTTAGCCACAAACCGGGCAAAATGTGCGAACGGATGTTATATTCCGCTGAACCAGACGGTTTGTCGAGACAAACCATCATGATGTCGCAGGTCCCCGAAATGTGCAGGATATCTCCGGGTTTGTTGATGTTTGCCGAAAAAGCAGACAGTACCGCGTCGTTTCCCCCGCATAAAACCTTGCATGAGGACGGAAGCCCCAGCGAGGCGGCAACTTCATATTCAACCTGACCCACTGCCTCATACGACTGGAATAATTCCGGTAATTGGTCTTCCGACAGGTATAGTTCTTTCAGAAAATCCGAATTCCAGGTCAGGTTGTTGTTCTTGGTATCGTACAAACCGGTAATCGACGTTGTTGAAGGATCGATGGCCCATTTCTTAGTCAGCCTGTAAATCAGAAAAGTATTGGTGTGTCCAAATTTGTGGGTTCTGGCAAAAACTTCAGGCATCTTTTCCCTGATCCATAGAATGGAACTGAGCGATGAGCCTCCGGAAACAGGCAGGTTACATGCCCACCCGAGCAGTCTTTCTTCTCCGATTTTGCTCCGAATTTCTGAAGCCTGATTGTGTGATCGCTGATCCAGAAAGAGTATCGCTTTGGTAAGCGCCTTCCCATTTTCGTCCATGGCAACCAGCCCCGGAGTAGTCACCGAAAATGAAACAAGTTCAACTTCTGCCAATTTTTTACCGAATGACCGACAACCTAAAATCAGTTGTTGCCACCAAATTTCAGGATCAATTTCGGCCTTTTCCCCATCAAAAATATCCACCTCATAGTTTTGCTGGTAAACCGCTTCCAGGCTCAGGTATTCATTGAAAATTCCCATCTTGAAATTGGTTGTTCCAACATCGATCGCCAAAATTTTACCGCTCATCGGGATATATCTCCTGAATTGAATTTCTTATTTTTTCTACTTCTGCGACTGAAAGCCTTTGTAAGGGCTTGCGCAACTCGCCACCCACCAAACCCATGGCATCCATGCCGGCTTTTACACCTGCAACACCGCTTTTTCCTGAAATCAGACCATTTAGTTTGATGGCAGTTTCCTGAAGCGACTTTGCCTTTTCTTTGTTTCCAAAGATATATTCATTGTAAATCCGTACCGGAAGTTCAGGAAGAAAGTTTGCCAGGGAAACTACGCCACCGGTGGCATTTTTTTCGAGCATCTGGTATAAGGTATTTGCTGTTCCCGTTAGTACCGACAACTTTGAACTCAACTCTTTTTCCACTTTGCTGCTGTCTTTGATCCCCACAATCTGATCAAGTTCGGCAAGATGGTTAATCAACTCAGCTGAAAAATCGACCCCGGTAAAACCAGGTGCATTGTATATCAGGATTGGGAAAGGAGAAACGTTCGCAATATCAAGGTAATACTGATAATAGTCTTCTTCGGTAAACTTTCCCCTGAAATAGAAAGGAGGCTGAACCAACAAATAATCAATCGGCAGATTTCGGACTTTTTCAATAAACACTTTGGCCAGGTACAAACTTTCAACCATCAGTCCGACGATAATCGTCTTTCTTCCGGCGATGATCTGTGCCGAAGTTTCAATGATTTTGATCTTTTCTTCCTCCGTCAGGCTTTTATACTCGCCATTTGAACCCAGCACCAGCAATCCGTTCAGCTCGCTGTTCAGGTAAAACTGCAGGTTTTTGGATAGACCCGGATAATCCACCTCTTCATCAGAAGTAAACGGGATGTTAATAGGAGCAAAAATGCCATTTAAGCTATTCTTCATCATCAGTTTTATTCAAAGAATGGAACACCGGGGGTTGCGTATTTGCGCATTCCTTCCTCATTAATTTCAACGCCAATGCCTGGTTTATTCATCAATTGGATAAATCCATCGGTAACCATTGGCCCGTCGAAAGTAACAATCTCTTTAAACATTGGGTCGGTATGGAAATAAATTTGCCATTCCAGGATCATGAAATTGGGAACGGACGCGCAAACATGACAGGAAGCCATCGCGCCCAAAAAGGAAGCCACCATGTGAGGAGCAAACGGAACATAGTACAGATTGGCCAAATTGGCAATTCGCTGGGCTTCGCCCAATCCACCGGCTTTCTGCAAATCGGGCATGATGATATCAAGGGCGCCAATTTCGAGTGCTCTACGGAATCCATGAGCCAGATAGAAGTTTTCACCAGCACAGATCGGAGTGCTTGTCGATTGGGCGATATCGCGGTAGGCATCAATATTTTCGGCGGCAACCGGTTCTTCGAGCCACATCAGGTTGAGTGGTTCCATCCTTTTTGCAACCTGAAGGCCTGTTAGTTTATCGTATTTGCCATGCATGTCGACACAAATGTCGATTTTTGGTCCTACTGCCTGCCTGACTGCTGCAATCTGGCTGTACATCCGGTCTAGCTCCGCCGGACTGGCCGTCCAGTTGTATGCGTCATACTTGTTCGGATCGGTTGCTTCATCAATGTCAAACTTCACCGCATTAAATCCCATCTTGATTGCTTTCATAGCAGATTCGGCGTACACATCGGGCGTTGGCTGATCTTCGCGATAGAGAGCAGTGTCGCAATATACCCGGATTTTATCCCTGAATTTTCCGCCCAGAAGCTGGTATACCGGTATGCCCAATGCCTTGCCTGTCAAATCCCATAAAGCAGTTTCAACAGCAGTCAAAACAGCGACATACATTCCAGCCTGAGCGCCTTCGAAAAATCCTGATTTCCGGATGTCTTCGAATAAGCGGTTGACGTTCAACGGATTTTTCCCTTTGATCCGTTCGCCAAACATTTTTACCAACTGATAGGTGCCAGGAGTAGCGTCCACTCCTTCGCCACAGCCCCATATTCCCTGATTGGTATGAATTTTAACAAACAGGCTGTGCCCGTCACGAATGTAACCGCATTTAATACCTGTAATTTTCAGGTCGCTCGGACTTGAGGATAAAGGAGTATTTTCTATAGCGGTTTCCAGTCCCTTTCCGAACCCCGAAAAGGAGGTAAAACCTAACGCAGCGGTTATTGCACTTTTAGTTAAAAAATCACGTCTTGAATTTGTCATTTGGTTGAATTGGTTTAGGTTAGTTTACCAGGTACGGGTTTTAAGCAATTCCTTTATCTGTTCTTTTGGAACCGGTAGTTTGTCGATATGATCGTTTAGCCAGGCCGAAAAGTCTTTCTCAATATCGTCGGACCATCTGGAATCGATTTGCCCCGGAGTGTATTTCTGTTCCTGCAGGCGCTGATGTCCGAACATATCGCGCAGCCTTACAATCTCAGAAGTTTTGACCACTTGTTCTGCCAAAAATGGCGGGATGAAAAGAACGCCACCATTCCTGCCCAACACCACATCCCCAGGAAGGACCATGGCCTTCCCAATCCGGGTTGGATGGTTGATTGCCACAAGGGTCGTATTCAGTTCTCCGTCAGGATCGTTTAAATGATGTGAAGGATGGTAACTTCTTACAAATGAAGTGAAAGAACCCAATTCTTTCAATCCATTAATGTCGCGCACTGCCCCATCATATACAATTCCATTCCCGGTTTTGGCAAAGATTGAATTGCCCAGGTTATCGCCAATAGTTGGTCCGTCTTCGTGAGCTCCGAACTGATCCACAACATAAACATCCCCTTTCACCAACATATCGATGGGCCAAGCATTCTGCGATTTGATCCGCCCGTCTTTCTCATGACCTTTCTTATCGATTGCCCGCTGGACATCGGGTCGGCCCGGCATAAAAGTAGCGGTGAGCGCCCTTCCCACAAGAACACTGTCGGGGTTTATGCAAAGCCAGCCATCTTCGTAGGCGTGTTTATAATTGGCTCCTTTCAGCACTGCCCATGCTTCCTCGAGGGTAACTAATTTCATCCGCTTCAGGATTTCATCCGGAACTTTAGGACGGCCATCCGGAAAACGTTCTCCTTTCCATTCTGAGGTCAGGAAGAGAAGTTCGTCTTTTGAAATTTGCTGTGCAAGCCCATTTAACGTCATCAGAAAAAGGAAAAGAAAAAAAGGCAGAATTCGGAATGTATTCATATTGTATAGTTTGTGTATTTGACAGGTAAAATTGGTAATTTATAAAAATCGGTACCCGGTTGCCCGGGTACCGATTTAACTATTGCCTATTTATCCCACCAAACTTTTGTTGTCAAATTATCAGGACCTTGAATTGCAATGGCTGCATTCAGGTTGGTACTATTTACTGAAATTTCAGATGTCGGATAGGTGAGCCGGTTAATCCAGTCAACGCCAGGGTCCTTTCCAGGATATGGATTAGGAGCTAGTGCTGGGAATCCGCTGCGCCTGAAATTAGCAAACGCTTCCGGGCCATTTAAAAATGAAGATATCCAATATTGATAATTAATCAGCTTCAATTCTGATCCGGCTTGAATCGGGTTGGCAGCAATATATGCATCCCGGTCAGCAGGAAGAACTGCGCAAGTGGCATCAAACGAGACCATCTGGTCCATATTGGCTTTTATTGCGTCAGAGTAATACTGATCAACTGTCCCATCGGTAATCCATCCGCGGAAACGGGCTTCAGCCAGTAAAAGGTTTGTTTGGCTGGCAGTTACCATGAACATTGGAGCTGTCAATTTTGCCATACGGTTCCGGTCGAGCTGACTGTATTCATAGAAACTGGTCAAACCATCAGCCGTTGCGGCCGGAGGTGCAGATCCATTATCTTTCCCCATGGGCAATCCATTCTGATCAGCAGGATTTGTATTTGCATTGGCAGGAATCTGGTCAGACCCTGATTTCGCTCCTGTATAACGAACAGCAATGGATTTTAGCCTTGGATCGCTGGTCGATTTTAACGCATCCACAAAAGGTTTGGTCAGATAATAATTGGCCGCTTCTGTTGAGTTCAGCGTATTGCTGATTGGGTTTTTGTAGTTCGCATCATGCCTCATAGATGCATTATCTAAATTCGAAGTGATCACTCCGCCAGCAAAGGCATTTTTAACTACTGTTGCAGCTTGTGTCGGATCAACATTACTCAACCTCATTCCTGCGCGAAGCAACAATGAGTATCCGAATTTTTTCCATCTGACGATTACTCCACCATATAGAATGTCTGCGCTTTCGACCCTGCCATTGGGATCCAATGCAGCGCTTGCTTCGCTCAATTCTTTAATGAGGTCCGTATAAATAGTCTTCTGAGTATCATACTTAGGGAAGAATATCCCTGAAATATATCCTTCACCACCTTCGGTGTAAGGGATATCCCCGTAGCTGTCGGTGAGTACCATAAAAGAATAGGCTTGCAAAATTCTGGCCATATTCATTAAGTTGCTTCGGGTCGGATCACTCTTGGTCATTTCTATGACATCCTTGGTATTCTTTATCACATTACGGTAATAGGCTTGCCAGTTTACCAGTGTGGATGCCCGGTTGTCCTGATTGTAGTTTGCTCCGGTCAATACGCCTGAGTTTGGTGAAACAATTTGCTGGACAATCCCAATCTCATAGACCAGGCTGGAAAATGAAGTGTTAATGACCGCATTGTTTAATATAAATGCAGGATCAATTTTAGTAGCATTGGTTTTACTTGTATTCAATTCATCAAAGCCTTTTTCACAAGACGTGATCATTGTCAGTAACAATGCCAGCGCACAAAAGTTAACTATCTTTTTCATGTTTCAGTCGTATTAAAATTTAACATTAAAATTGAACCCAAGGCTCCTGGTAGTAAGTAGTCCCGGAGATTCCATTCCGATAAGGTTGTCAGAACTGTATCCAAAACTTTCAGGATCAATATTATCAACCCATTTTTTCAACAGCAGCACATTATTAGCAGTCAGGTTCAGCGCGATGCCTTTAATCAGGAAGTTGGATGGCAAGTACTTGGTGAAGTCGTACCCAACAGTTATCTGGCGCAATTTCCAGTAACCACCGTTATAAACTACAGGTTCAATAATCCCCTGTGACCTAACGACTGACCAATAATCCTGTGCCTTTGCAACAACGGTATTTTCTTTTCCGTTGATGTCCACTCCCTTGCCAATAATTCCATTATCCCGGCCTTCGAGGGTCACTTTGCTTAATCCGTGACGGTACGCGTTGAAGTTGGTACCGGAAAGCATCATGTTTCCCAATTTGAAATCAATCAGGAAGGAAAACAAAATTCCCTTATAATTGAAATTATTGGTAAAACCGCCAGTCCACTTAGGCAATGCGCTTCCATAAAGAATCATATCATCGGTGCGCATCGGAATACCATTCGATCCGAATACCTGATTACCGTTTGCATCCCTTTTATATCCAAAACCAGCAATCTGGCCCATTTCCTGGCCTACTACCTGTCTTAATTCTCCGTTGAACACGTGTGTTCCAACTGTGATACGTTCACCCGGTTTATCGGTTAACAGACTTAACACCTTGGTAATGTTATAGGCTCCGGCGAAAGTAAAGTCCCATTGAAAATCTTTTGTGCGAACGGGAATGATATTCACCATCATTTCAATCCCCTTGTTTTCACTTTGACCACTGTTGATACGGGTATCAATAAAGCTTGAAGCATCGGAGATCTGAGCTTGTACGATCTGGTCGGTAGTAATTTTTCTATAGACTGACAGGTCAACTCCCAAACGGTTATCAAACATTTTCATCTCCAGACCTAATTCTGTTTCGGCAGTTCTCATTGGCCGCAGATCCGGATTAGGTACCGTACTTCCTGAAGCACCTCCCACGGGTTGCAAAGCTCCGGATGGATTGGCTGCCAAATTTGCGTTGACACTGTAAAACAATAAATTGGAATAGGCTGGCACATCGGTGTCGCTACCTACCTCGGCATAGGCCGCTCTTACTTTACCAAATGTTAACCAGCTTGGCTTGGTGCCCATGGTTTCAGAGAAAATATAGCTGGCCGAAACTGAAGGATACAAAATGCTCCGGTTTGCAGGCGATAAAGTTGAGAACCAATCGTTTCGTACGGTACCATTTAAGTATAGAAAGTTTTTATAGGAAACTTCAGCAGATCCATAAACTGAATTAACAGCCCTTTCGGAGAGATCGTATAACGGATCTTTTGCACGTCCGTTTTGTACAGTATATAAGTTCCGAACAACAAAATCAGTAACCTGAACACTATTCAGGTCTGAACGCCGCTTCATCTGGTTTCCTCCCAATGTTGCATTGACGCCGAAATCTCCAAATTCCCGTGTAGCCGAGATTAAGAAGTCAGCATTTGTTTCCCTGAACCTGCGTGCTTCCTGGGTGTATACACCGTTAACAAATCCAGCGGGTGCCGGGGCCAAAGAGGCCTGACCAGTTGGGAAGTTGTTGTAATCCTGATCCCTCGACCAGTAATCCTGACCAATACGTCCCTGCACAAAAAGCCATTTCAAGATATCGTATTTTGCTGAAATATTTCCAAACAAGCGATCCCTCCGGATGTTCTGGAATTGGTCTTCCAGTGTAAAGTATGGGTTCGTCCGGTTTTTGAAACGTGAATAGACATATTCGTTGCCGTTTGCATCGTGAGCATTTGCCTTCAGAACATCCATAGGCATCGAATTGGCCATCGCCATCAAGGCTGTTGGAATCGAGTTATCCTGGTTAGCAATGTTTGGAGCATTTTGATTAAACTCATTTGAATAGTTCATATTCCCCTGAAAGCTCAGCTTATCGGATAAAGCATAGCTAAATCCAAGATTGATGGTATTTCTTTTAAAGGTGTTATTCGGTACGATACCATCACTGGTCATGTTTGCAATCGAAAGGTTCATTCCACCCTTGTCGCTGCTGGTCGATACCGAAACGGTATTGGTCATATTCTGGCCATGTCTGTAGAATTGATTCAGTATTCCCTTTTGTGGCACATAAGGTACTGTTAGGTTGTTGTACAAAACCTGAGTCATTCCCGGCTGGAATTTCTCTCCCCATGACCATTGTCCTGAAGTTGGGTTCGGCGTGGTTGGACGTACTCCATATTCACCCTGACCATATTCATATTGGTAGTCGGTATAATCCAAAGGAGTTTCATTGGAGTAGTTCATATTGTAGGTAACTCCAATTCCCTTATGGGTTCCCTTGGTTTTGGTGGTAATCATGATGACACCATCTTTTGCCCGAGATCCGTATAATGCAGAAGCAGCAGCACCTTTAAGTACCGTCATGCTTTCAATATCATCAGGATTTATACTCGAAAGTCCGTCGCCACCGTCTGAAGTATTTCCTCCGCCCCTGACTCCAACAGAATTGTCGGATGCAGCATTTCCGGGGTTTGTTCCGAAGTTGGTATTATCAATTGGAACACCGTTGACCACGATCAGAGGATTGTTTTGTCCGGAGATGGAAGATTGTCCGCGGATACGTATTTTAGAGGTTCCGGCAGGCCCGGTGCCTAATCCTGAAATACTCACACCCGCCATTTTCCCGGACAAGGAATTCATTAAATTCGGGGTACGGTTTACGGTCAATTGGTCGGAATTTACATTTGCCGTGGCATAACCGAGGCTTTTACTCGATTTTTTAATACCAAGGGCGGTTACCACAACCTCATCGATAGCTTCTACGTTTGGAGCTAACTTCACGTCAATATTTGATTGCCCGGTATAAACGATGGTAGATTTTGAATAGCCCACAAACGATAAGACTATTTCGGTATTCATGGCCGGTGCACTGATACTAAATTTTCCGTTAGCATCAGTAATTACCCCTGCATTTGTTTTCGGAATGAAAACGGTGACACCGATCAGCGCCTCACCGGTAGCTGCATCAGTAACCGTTCCCGAAATCGTTTTTTGTTGTTCAACGACTGCCTGTTCCGGAACCGAATAAGATTCGCCGCCGGCCAGCAGCGCTATTTGCCGCCCGTAAACTTCGTATTTGATTCCTGTTCCGTCAAAAAGTTCGTCGAGGACATCAAATACTTTTTTGTTTTTTTGATTGACCGAGGCTTTTCGTTCTACGTCGACCTTACTGCTGTAGAAAAACTTAAATTCGCTTTGGCTTTCAATGTTAGTCAGAATTCCCCGAATCGTCGTATTTTCCAATGCGAGGGTGAGTTTGGTCGATTGTGCATAATTTTCTGTAGCGAAACCGCTAAGGACAGAAATACAAATCAGGAAGATTGTAATTTTCATTTTTTTTAGAATTTCACCCACCAACGGCTTATAGCCCCGATGGAACCAGTTTTTTTTCATAGTTTTGTTTTTGTGGTTAATTACTAAATACCTGTGGTTAATCAATGTTTAAGAGAGGATGGAGACCTACTAAGTTTGCCGACTGGAGTGGTTTCCGCCTCTTTTTTTGTGTTCAAAATCATTTCATAGGCAAATCAATTTGACGGGTTAAATGGTTTTTTTGTATACTATTCTGATTATTCTCGTTTGTTTGTCGTACCGGAAATCAATGGGCGCAGTAACTTTTAACAGATGCAACACTTCGCTGAACGATTCCATTTCGATTACACCGGTGTACGAAATTTCTGCAAGCCGTTTATCCGGAGCCAGATCGATTTTTACATTGTACCATCTCTCTAACCTCTTGATTACCGAAGGAAGGTATTCGTTCTTGAAAATCAGTTTCCCGTCCTTCCACGACGAGAAAATATTGGTATCCACATTTTCCACTTTCAACTCTGTACCATCATGTCCGGCCTGCTGTCCAGGGTTCAGAGTGACTTCTTTACCAGTGAGTTTTTCCGTAACATTTACAATCCCTGTCAACAAGGTCGTTTGGAAGTTTTCGCCTGTAAATGCGTTTACATTGAATGTGGTTCCTTTCGCCTCCACATTTCCGTATTGGGTTGAAACAATGAAGGGAAGGCCGTTTTTAGTCACTTCAAAAAAGGCTTCACCTTTCAGGTCAATAAGTCTGACCTGATCAAAGCGAGACATAAATGAAACCGTAGAGCCGGAGTTTAACCAAACTGTCGAGCCATCCGGTAATTTAAAATTTGTTTTTGCGCCAAATGGGGCACTGATGGTTTGAAGCTGGGCAAGGGGCTGTTCCTGAGTAGGTTTCCGAAAGAAGAATAGTGAACTGATGATTACCCCTGTTATCAGGATAGCAGCAATTTGAACGGTCCGCTTTAAAATCACCAGTTTTCGTTTTAAAGAATCGCGTTCATCGATTAGTATGGCTTGTCTGATTTTGTTCCGAACTTCGGGATTGGGTTCGCGAACTTCGCTTTCCTCCTGCATTTCCTTATCCCAAAATGGCTTGATCAGTGTATATATTTCCTCCTCATTTTTTGGATCAGCAAGAAAATCTGAAATTTTTGAATACTCATCAGGATTCAAAACCGAAATCAAATATTTTCTGAAGATTTGGTCCATCTCTTTGTTTTGTATAGCTAATACACCTCAACGAAATTTATCCCTAGTCTAAAAACAGGAAATCAGCAGATCATTTGTAATTTTATGGGGAGACCAATTCAAAGTTCATTAATCGTTTCCTCAATATTACCGCAGACTTTGCAAGATGGAATTCAACCGTTTTCGTAGTAATATTCAGCGTTTCAGCAATCTCTTTATGCGAATATCCCTGAATGCGGCTCAAAGTGAAAATCTCTTTTTGGCGGATCGGTAATTCATCAATCGCCAAATCCACTTTTTCTTTTAAATCGCGGTATTCCGATTGTTCGATAAAAGAATATTCGACTGAAACAGCCAATTTGCCGATCCTTTCTTTCATTTTATAATCGTTCAGTCGGTTTCGAAGTTCATTGAGTAAAAGATTGCGCGTAATCGTGAAGATGAAGGCATTAAATGAGTCGGCTGCTTTTATGCGTTTTCGGTTTTGCCAGATTTTAAGGAAAACCTCCTGCAAAATGTCATCAATTCCCTCGTCGAGCTTTAAGAACTTTTTGGAAAAATTATATAGCCTTGGATAGTAAACATTATAAAGATCTTCGACGGCAGAAGGATTGCCTTCGGCCAAATGGGTTAGAACCATTTCCAAATCGAAGCCTTTTTTCATAAGACAGATAGTTAGTTGTAGCAAATATATAAATATCTCACACAATTCCAAATGAACCTGAGTCGAATCTTTTTGTCGGACATGAATTCAACCTCCATTTGCCATGGATCCAAATTCCAGCCATTATAACCTGAAACTGTTGAAATATAGTGTATTCGGATGGTGGCAAATTTTCTTTCCTATCTTTCCTTTGAAAATATCTATCTGCCCCCGGTAACGAATGAAAATGCTGCTTTTGAGATTAACCCGGATAGAATTGCGCCTTCCTTGTTATAATTTCATCCGTGAATAATTTGCTTTTTAATGGCCGGATGGAACTCGCATGTGAGTTACTTAACCGAGTTTGTGAATAGCGAATCATTCTCGTTTCATTTCATCAAATTTATATCTATTTTTAGTCGGCGTGAAAACCGTTTCAGTTTGGCATAAACCAATCCGTTTAGTGTTCAGGATGAAAGGTCTCAATCTGACCGTGCAAGAATAAATCTGACAATAATGAAAAAATACTTCCTTCTTTCTCTGATTCTTTTAATCTTTTTGTCCAATCTTCGGGCACAAGCTCCGGAAAAGAAATCAATTCGTTTGGCGATTGCGGGACTCACTCACGGGCACTCGGCTTTTATTTTGGGGCGAAAAGATAAAACCGACTTCCAACTTGTTGGCGTTTTCGAAACAAACACCGAACTAGCGAATAAGCTCGCCAAAAAATATGGTTTCGATCCGAAATTGATTTTTAACCATCTCGAACAAATGCTTGATCAGGTTAAACCTGAAGCGGTCGTAGCATTCGGCTCCATTTTTGAACATCTGGCGGTGGTCGAAGCCTGCGCTCCGCGTGGAATTCATGTCATGGTTGAGAAACCGTTGGCGACAAACCTGGCATATGCCGAACGGATGAAAGAACTTGCCGAAAAAAATCACATCTATTTGCTAACCGATTACGAAACATCGTGGTACCCGACCACTGCCAAATCGTTTCAATTGGTGAACGACAGCAATTTCGTTGGTCCGGTACGAAAGGTGGTCATTCACGACGGACATCAGGGACCAAAAGAAATTGGCTGCGATCCGGTTTTCCTGGACTGGCTCACCGATCCGGTTCAAAATGGCGGCGGGGCAATCGTCGATTTTGGCTGCTACGGGGCAAACCTGATGACCTATCTTCAGAAAGGCCAGGAACCTACTTCGGTAACTGCCGTGACCCGTCATTTCAAACCTGAAATCTATCCCAAAGTAGACGACGAAGCCACTATCATTGTCAGCTATCCGGATGCTCAATGTATCATTCAGGCCTCGTGGAACTGGCCGTTCGGAAGAAAAGACATGGAAATTTACGGTGTTTCAGGAACCATTTTTTCGCTCGACAAAAAAAATATGCGACTGAGAAATACCGCCATGAAAGCAGAAATTTCCCGAGAGATATCTTCCAGTAATGTGGCCATTTACGAAGATCCGTTTTCCTATTTTGCAGATGTGATTTCCGGAAAGGTGAAACTATCAAAATATGATCCCTATTCATTGGATAACAATGTGTTGGTGGTGAAAATCCTGGATGCGGCAAGAGAATCGGCCAAAACGGGGAAAACAGTACAATTCAATAAGTAGACATGGAAAAAACAAATTTACATCGCGTTTATATTGGCATCCTGATTTTGATCGTCCTCCTTACCACAGCTTATCTGGCCTGGCTGGGATTTGCCTATTATTCGCTGAGTCTCGAAGAACGGTTTTTCAATCCTGATCATCCGGCCTTGAAACCAAGCGGCAGCCTGGGTCATGGATTTGGGATTTTCGGTTCGCTGCTGATTGTCCTTGGGGTCGGAATGTACATGCTGCGCAAGCGGATCCGTAAATTTTCAAGGATTGGCATTTTGAAACACTGGCTCGAATTCCATATTTTTCTTTGCGTGCTGGGGCCAATCCTGGTACTTTATCATTCCGCCTTCAAATTTGGAGGTCTGGTTGCCGTTAGTTTCTGGAGCATGGTAGCTGTGGTGGCGAGTGGTGTAATTGGCCGGTACATCTATCTGCAAATCCCCAGAACGATTGAAGGCGATGAAATGAACCTGAATGAAATAAATCAGATCAAAAATGCGTTAAATGAGCAATTGATCAAGGATTACCATTTGGAGGATGAGGCTTTAGACCGGATTATGACAGCGGTTAAAATGCGTCCGGACCGATCGGGAAAGAGCATGGTCCGAAGAAGCATTGCAAAATTTATGTTCGAGCGAAAAACAATCAAAGAGGTAAAAGCGATTCTCCGGCAGCAAAATATCTCCGGAAAGAGTTTTCATCAGGTGATTGGGTTGATTACCGATGAAATTAACCTGAACCGTAAAATTGACCGCCTGATTACCATGCAGAACCTTTTCAAATACTGGCATGTAGCTCATTTGCCCTTTGCCATTCTGATGTTGATTGTAATGATCATTCATGTTGTTGTAACCATCACTTTTGGCGCCCGATGGATTTTTTAAAATCGTTCTATGGAAGAATTAACTGAAAACTTGATCGTCTATTCCTTCTTTGCCCTGCTGTTCTTCTCCATTCTTTTCTTTTATCTCCGGAAACAAAGGAGGAATTCGAAACTCGTTGAAGAAAAGATCAGGATTGCCAAATCCGAAGGATTGCACGAGCCGGTATCATTGCATCCGGTAGTCGACGTCAATGCCTGCATCCAAACGGGCGCATGCATCAGCGCCTGTCCCGAAAAGGATATCCTGGGTATTTTGAACGGTAAAGCCACCGCCATCAATATTTCACATTGTATCGGTCATGGAGCCTGTTTCCATGCCTGCCCCACCCAAGCCATCACGCTGTGCATCGGAACCGAAAAGCGCGGCGTCGAGCTGCCGCATGTCGATCAGGAATTCGAAACCAATGTTCCTGGATTGTATATTGCCGGTGAGATTGGCGGAATGGGACTGATCAAAAATGCGGTTGCACAGGGGAACCAGGCGGTTGAAAACCTGTCAAAGAAAATCAACCGGCAACTGGAAGCTGATTACGACCTGATTATTGTTGGCGCCGGACCCGCTGGGATTGCCGCCTCACTTGCTGCCCGGAAGCTGGGCCTTTCTTTCTTGACCCTGGAACAGGACTCCTTAGGTGGAACAGTGTATACTTTCCCGAGGAAGAAAATCGTCATGACATCACCTATGGATATCCCGCTATATGGAAAGATTAAACTTTTCGAAACAAGCAAGACTGAATTGCTGAATTTATGGAATGAAGTACTGACCAAAAACGACATCCGGATCATGGAGAATTCGAAAGTTGAAAGCGTAGTTCTTCATGAAAACAGGTTTGTACTTGAAACCGTGAGCAAGGAAAAGTATACCGCCCGAAAAGTTTTACTGGCAATAGGTCGCAGAGGAACTCCGCGAAAGTTGAATATTCCGGGAGAAATGCTGGAAAAGGTTGCATACCGCCTTCTTGAACCTGAACTCATTGAAAATAAAAAAGTGGTGGTTGTTGGAGGAGGTGACTCCGCCATCGAAACCGCATTTTTGCTGGCCGATCAGAACCAGGTCACCCTTTCCTACCGGGGCGAAACATTCGGAAGGCTTAAGATGGCCAACAATGAAAAGATCAAGGAAGCCATTTCACAAAATAAAATTGATGTCCGGTTTAATACCGGACTAAAATCGATTGAAGAGGATCTGGTACAGATCACTAATTTACTGACCAATGAGGTTAGCCGTTTGGAAAACGAATTAGTATTTATCTTTGCCGGCGGGGAGCTTCCTGTCCAATTTCTTGAAAAGGCCGGTATTCAGATCACCAAGAAATTCGGAGAAGCAGTTTTAAAACACTGAGAGACATAAATTGGGTTGAAGGATAGCATGAAGAGAAGATTTGTTTTGATCAGTATTTTCGTAACAGTCAGCTTTTTTCAAAGCATGGCACAAATATCGCCCGGGAAACTGGCCAATGGCCATGCTAAACTTGAAGGGCTCTCCAACTGCACGTCTTGTCACGAGCTAGGCGATAAGGTCAGTTCGGCCAAATGCCTGGCCTGCCACAAGGAAATCAAAAACCTTACCAGCCACAACGAAGGCTATCATGTTTCTCCGGAAGTGAAAGGCAAGGAATGTTTTGCCTGCCACAGCGACCATCACGGCAGGACTTTCCAGATTGTCCGTTTTGATACCCTCAAATTTAATCACCAGTTGTCCGGGTATGAACTGAGAGGGAAACATTCGAAAATTTCGTGCAGTGCC
>JANXYV010000120.1 GCA_025355875.1 Prolixibacteraceae bacterium
GCCTCTACCTTGGATGTCATATTTCTTACTTCGAGATGTGGTAATTTCTTGTAAGATAATGATATTCAGGGTATTATGCAAATTTTAACGAACTTATTTGGTTGATCTTCAGCTATTTATATTTTTGTCATGTACTAAGGGTATTTATACTCTTTCCGGGGATGAGAGTTTGGTTTTCGGAAGTCTTTTTTAAAAATAGCATGAAAATTTCAATAGGGTTGCCAAAAATCGGTTCGAAAACTGATATATATGTCATTGAATACCTGACATATATCACATCAGGCATTTTACAAATCGGTGTTTCTCTGAATACCTTTAGAAGATATTTATAAAACTGCTAAATATGCCCCCACAACTGAAAACTCTCATCCCACTATTTGCAGCTTTTATCCTCCTCTTTCTTATTGCCCGTCATTTTTTGGTGCCGGTGTCGTTTGGCGAATACGGCCATTACCGGTTCAACTCTATCGCAGAGAACAAAGACAAACCGATGAAATATGCGGGCAAGGAAACTTGTGCTGATTGTCACGACGATCGGGCAAATGAGCTGAAAACCGATGTTCATGCCGGCCTCTCCTGCGAAACCTGTCATGGACCGGGTCAGGCCCATTGTGATAATCCGGATTCGGTCAAGTTAATCCGGCCCGATCAGAGAGCGTTTTGCGGAACTTGTCATTCGTTCAATCCATCGCGGAGCAAAATCATTGAGCAAATCGATCTGAAAGAACACTATGCTGATAAAAAATGTATTGAATGTCATAATCCACATTTACCATGGCAACTCAAGGAATAGAAAAATCCCGTCGGAATTTTATTAAGAAGGCTGCAGCAGCTGGCGGATTGTTGGCTACCACGTTTCTTTTAAATCCGTACAATGCAATTCTTTTTGCAACCGAAAAACCTGAAGATCCAACCAAACCCTGGTGGGGCTACGGGATTGATATACAGAAATGTATTGGCTGCGGACAATGTGCCAACGCCTGTAAATCGGAGAACAATGTGTCGAGAGAGCCATTCTATTTCCGCACCTGGGTGGAACAATATACCATCAAGAACGATGGAACGGTCAAGGTTGAATCTCCCAATGGAGGAATTGACGGCTTTCAGCAAACAGTTCCTGAAGCCGACATATTCAAGTCATTTTATGTGCCGAAGATGTGCAACCATTGCTACAAATCACCTTGTGTTCAGGCCTGTCCGGTGGGCGCAACCTACGAAACTCCGGATGGTGTGGTTTTGGTCGACGAAACGTATTGTATTGGTTGCCGCTACTGCGTTCAGGCCTGTCCGTATGGATGTAGGTATATTCATCCGGAGAAAAATGTGGCCGATAAATGCACACTTTGTTATCACCGAATTTCAAAGGGAAGTACTACTGCATGTGTGGAAGTTTGTCCGACTCAGGCAAGGATTGTTGGGAATCTGAACGATAAACAGGGACCATTGGTCAAATTCCTGAAAGAACACACCTGTTTGGTACTAAAACCGCATTTGAATACAGGGAGTAAATTATATTACAACGCATTAAGCGGGGAGGTCAGATAATATGGAACAACAATATCAGCATCTGTATGAAATGTTATCTCAGGTTCAGGGATATATCTATCCGAACGAAGTTGACCTTCAATGGGGACTGCTTATCGTTTTGTATCCTTACATCACCGGTTTGGTAGCCGGGGCCTTTATTCTGGCGTCGCTCGAACGGGTTTTCAACGTCAAGGTTTTAAAACCTACCTACGAACTGGCGCTCTTAACTGCCCTTTCTTTTCTTCTGGTGGCCACCATGCCTTTGGTCAGCCATCTGGGGCATCCGTTCCGGGCTTACGAAATCCTGATCACACCGCATTCCACCTCAGCCATGGCCATTTTCGGATTTGTTTACCTCTGGTATTTGATGGTCGTACTGCTTCTTGAGATTTGGCTGGATTACCGCCGCGACATTGTAATCTGGTCGCGACAAACCAAAGGATTTAAAGGATTTTTATACAAGATTCTGACACTTGGAGTGACCGATCTGAGCCCAAAAACCATCAAATGGGATGATAAAATAGGCTATTTTATTACAGTGGTAGGTATTCCATCGGCATTTCTGCTTCACGGTTATGTAGGTTTCATTTTTGGATCGATCAAAGCAAATCCCTGGTGGTCAACCGTTTTAATGCCGGTTATTTTTCTCTTTTCGGCGATGGTTTCCGGAATTGCATTGGTGCTGTTCATTTACATGGCCGTTTCCTGGTTTCGGAAACAAAAGATTGACATCTTAGCTCTCGACTCCATTGCCAAATTCCTGTTTTATATCCTGATTCTTGACTTCACGATGGAAGGCCTGGATCAGATCCACCGCATTTATGAAGCTGAAGAATCGTTCGAAATTTTATACCTGCTAGTTCACGGACATTTGTTTTATACGCTTTTCATTTTCCAGATTCTTTTGGGAACGCTTGTTCCATTGGTTTCGCTGGGCGTTTTACAATTATACAAGCCGAAGGAACTGACCCGGCGCATTATCTATTTCTGTGACAGCCTGCTGGTTCTTTTCGGAATTTTCTTTATGCGGTATAATGTCGTTATCGGTGGGCAGCTATTTTCAAAAAGTTTCTATGGATTTACCGATTACAAGGTTCGGATTGCAGGTTCCGAAGGCATATTGTTGTCGTTGGTTTGGATCATTGTGCCGTTTCTTATTCTTACATTTCTCTTATGGCTTTTACCTCCCTGGAAGAAAACTCATGATAATTGAGATAGACGGATAATCTGTCCTTCGGAGGAAATTTTCAGGTAAAGATTTAAGAATCATATATAAGCACTAATCTATGAATTCAAAATCTCATCAAGCCGGAAATTCAGGATTTCAGGAGCTTTCTGATAAACTGGAAGCGTTGGAAAAAAGGGTTGCACTTCTTGAATCTGTCAGGAAATCTCAGTCGCTGCCAACTGAAGATGAAGAGGAGATAAGTTTTAAATTCCGAAAATCCGAAGAAACTCAATATGAATCAAGCATTGGAGAATACGGACTAGCCTGGCTCGGGAATGTAGTGCTTTTCTTTGGAATCACTTTTTTGGTCGAATACCTGAAGATATCCGGATACAATGTGATATCGACCATATTTGGTTTCGCTTCAGTAGTCGGAATATTCGGGTTTGCCTATTATTTTCGGATTTCGAATCCATATATGGCCCGGATTGTTAACCTGAACGGGTATCTTCTCACTTTTTATGTCACCTTAAAACTGCATTTTTTAACAACAGATCCAATTCTTGGGAACAAAGCAATTGGCCTGATAATGTTACTGGGTGTCACCGGCATTTTAATGTTTTTGTCGATCCGGAAAAAATTTGCAGTGCTTACCGGTTTATCAATGATTTTGCTTGCCATTACGGCAATTGTTAGTGATTCCACTCATCTGATGCTTCCTTTGGCAACCTCGATTTCCATTTTGGGAACAGTTTTTTTATTCCGGCTTGGCCTGATCCGGCTTGTTTTTCTGTCCATTTTTCTGGTCTATCTCCTCAATCTTTTCTGGCTAATCAGTAATCCACTGATGGGACATCCGGTTATGGTCATCACCACTCACCAGTATGGATTCCTCTATCTTTTTATCGCTTCAGCAGTTTATTCGCTCATTGCCCTGATCCCTTCCAACGAGCAAAAATATACCTCCACCGGAATCATCGGAGTCCTTGTTTTCAACGGAACTGGTTTTGCTCTCCTCATGGGTTTATATATTCTTTCGTTTTTTCAAGCGAATTATGTTTTACCAACAGGACTTATTGCCTTTTACTGCCTGATCTATTCGGTTATCCTGAAAAGCCGTTCAGTATGGAAGGTCACAGCCGCTTTTTATGCCATCTTCGGATTTGTGGCTTTAACGGCGTGTATTTATGGTATTTACCATTTCCCGCAAGCCTATTTCCTGCTTGCTATCCAGAGTTTACTGGTTGTTTCCATGGCCATCTGGTTCCGAAGCAGGTTTATTGTGATCATGAACAGCCTGATGTTTCTGACGATATTGCTCATTTATCTGACCACATCGGCCCATGGCAATGCCATGAATATCTCCTTTTCTCTTGTCGCTTTGGCAACGGCCCGAATGCTCAACTGGAAAAAGCAACGATTAACCATTCAGACTGATTTAATCCGGAATTTCTATCTGATAACGGCTTTCCCGATGGTTTTATACACACTTTATCACTTGGTTTCTATTCAGTTCGTTACCCTTTCATGGGTTCTGGCAGCTGTAGTTTATCTGGTGTTCAGCCTGATGCTGAAAAATGTGAAATACCGTTATATGGCGCTGGGAACAATGATTGCGGCCTCATTTTATTTATTCCTGGTTGATTTGTCGCGGATTGAACTGATGTACCGGATAATTGCCCTGCTCTCACTGGCATTTATTTCGATTGGAATATCCTTCTATTACAACAAACGCCTGAAGAAAAAAGCCGAATGATTGGAGCCGTACTTACCAGTATTTGACTTGTCTTTTTGCTTCAAGCCGGGTTTTGTCGCCCGACTTCCAGTACATTTTAATCCAGTTTCCTTGATGGTCGTATTTAAAAAACACACTTTGCATCTGATACTTCTGGCCATATTCGGTCAAATCTGCCAGATAATCAATAGAATAGTGATCAACAAGACCCTTTTCGTTGTAAGCATAATACAAAATAGTGGTTAATCCGATGTCAATATTCTTTCGTTCGAGCCGGATTAACTGACCTGCTGAATTATAGAATAAAGAGCATTCTTCGGTGCTGGCCACATCCCCGTTTGCGCCTATGCTTTGTCGGGTATAGTTAGTAAGTTTGCCGTTATTGTATTCGGCATCTTTTTCAACCTGAAAGGTTTCAGTCGAACATTCTTTGGAATTGAATGCCCGGAAATTGACCTGCTCAACCCTTCCATTTGGACCAATGAGATATTCGGATTCTGTATAATCACCCTTATTTTCACTGCTGTTCTCACTGGTGATTTCGCGTTCAATTCTCCGGTTGCCAACGGTGTCGTACTGATATACGTACTCCACGTTAATTTTCCCATTAAATGTATTTGTTAATCTGATTAGCTTTGAATCATTGTTGAAGTGATATACTTTCTCCCATCCGGAAAATAAGCCGGGGTAGTATTTCTTTTTAAACAGGCCGAAGAGATCAAGCTCCTTTCCATACCTTTTTTCAATTACCTGTCTGATGTTCCCTGAAAAATCAGGAATTTTCGGAGGTAATTGTCCGAATGTCAGGAAAGGAATCAGAAAGATAAAGAGTAGGTTAAATTTCTTCATGAAACAGGGAAAAGGGCGTTACGATGAACCAAAGATAAGATTTTGGTCGAATAATGAAACGAATGGGCATTCAATTCATTCAACAAGAGTTCGTCCTAATCATCGTCGTGTTTAACTCCGGCTTTTAGACCGAACCTTAGCACTACAAATCCAATCGTTCCTGCAATTAGTGAGGCAATCAGGATGGCAATTTTCGAACTGTCGATCAATTCCTGATTATCGAAGGACAGAAGGGTGATGAAGATGGACATGGTAAATCCAATGCCTCCCAAAATGCCGATTCCCAATATGTTTTTCCACTTCAGATTTTTAGGCAGAGCACAAATTCCCAGGGCTGCTCCAAGCATCGAAAACAGCAAAATGCCCAGCGGTTTGCCAAGAACCAATCCAACAATGATCCCGGTGCTGTTGGAATGAGTCAGGCTGGCTTGCCATCCGGGGCCTATTGCCAGACAGGTATTTGCGATTGCAAAGACGGGAAGGATCAAAAAAGCAACCGGTTTATGCAGGAAATGCTGAAGGATACAGGAAGGTGATCTCCTGCCTCCATCACCAAAAGGAATGGTAAAGGCCAGAATCACTCCGGAAATGGTGGCATGAACTCCTGAATTCAGCATGAAATACCACATCACGGCTCCGCCAATCAGATATGGAATCAGGTTGTGCACTTTCAGTCGGTTCAGGATAAACAGGATTCCCCAGATTCCCAGGGCAATGAAAAGATTCGGAAGTGAAATGGAACTGGTATAGAAAATGGCAATGACCAGAATGGCGCCCAGGTCGTCGATAACGGCCAGGGCCGTCAGAAAAACTTTTAATGAGGCAGGAACCCGACTCCCGAGAAGCGATAAAATACCGATGGCAAAGGCAATGTCGGTGGCCATTGGAATAGCTGCTCCTGCCTGATTTTCAGAACCCAGATTCAACAAGGAAAAGAAGATCACGGGTACGATCATCCCGCCGATTGCGGCAATAACAGGTAAGGAGGCATTTTTGATTTTTGAGAGTTCACCGATAAAGATTTCACGTTCCAGCTCCAGCCCGATCATCAGGAAGAAGATGGTCATCAGTCCGTCGTTGATCCAGTGAACCAGGCTGTGACCGACCAAATCGGTATGCCAAAAATGAATGTAGCTGGCCTGCCACGAAGAGTTTGCCAGAACCAACGAAACCAGGGTTACTACAACCAGGATCAGACCTCCGGCCTTTTCGCTGTTAAAAAATTCGGTATATAATCTGGTCAATTTCATTCTGAAATGTGGTTTGAATTATTCAATCTTTAATAAAAAAGATAGTTGCAGCGATTAATCCGGCACATACCACGATCCAGCGCAGCAGCTCCGGTTTCATTTTCCCGGCCAGTTTGCCGCCTATCAGCCCTCCTGAGAGCGATCCGAATATCATCACAAAAGCCACAAACCAATCTACTTTTCCGGAAAAGGCAAAATAAATAGCGGCAGCCAGATTGATGGCAAATCCAAGCGCCTGTTTCAGAAAATTAAGCCGGGTCATCGAATCATCGGTGACAAAACCCAGCACTGCCATGAGTATTACGCCCATACCGGCGCCAAAATATCCTCCGTAAATTGCCGCCATAAAAACCAGCGACAACATGACAGCCGGATTGTGATGTTCGGTATGTGCATGGCCGATGCGGGCAACCACCCAGTTTTTTATCCTGACTTGTGCCGCAAGCAAAAGGGTTGCCAACAAAATCAGGTACGGAATAATGCTTCGGAAAGCGCTTTCAGGAGTGTGTAAAATGAGAAGACCTCCGCCAATTCCTCCCACAATGGCCACCGGCAGCAATTTTAGCAAGCGTTTGTATTGCGACTGGAAATCCTTGCGTTGCGACCACATGCCGCCAATGGTTCCAGGTACCAGAGCAACTGTGTTCGTTACGTTGGCCACCACCGGGGGAATGCCGATGGCCAGCAAAACCGGGAAGGAAACCAGGGTTCCGCCGCCCGCCATCGCATTGATGAATCCGGCGGCCATCGCTGCAAAAAAAATCAGGATTTCGTTGAAAAGCGTCATTGCTTAATTTTCGGTGTGATGCAAAGATGAAAAAAGCAGCGGAGAATGGCAAAAACATGGGCTAAGCAACAAGTGCTGTTGTTAAAGAATTAACTCTCAGGCATATTTTCAGATTTAATTATCAAACATTCCCGAATCAATTACCAGCGATGATGCCCCCAAAATGGCAAGGTTGTCTGTCGTGGAGATTTCAATCTTCAGGTTATGGTATAATCTCTGAAAAGGAAAATCGTTGAATGCCTGCCTCATGCTTTTTTCGAAAAGAGGAAAAGACTGGCTAACCGAACCTCCCAAAATGATCGCTTCAGGAGCAAGCGCGAAAAGGATATTTCCCAGTCCGTGGGCCAGATGGAATCCGAGTTCGTCGAACCTTTTTTGTGCCTGAAGGTCGCCGTCCCTGGCTTTTTCAGCCTGCTCTTTTCCGCTCAGGTTAAGGTTTTTGAAAAACATTCCACTGCAATAGTTTTCAATATTACTGTCAAGATAATACATGTTTCCGAACTCTCCTGCGCCACTGTATCGTCCTGAATATAGGTGATTGTTGATGACAATTCCCGCGCCAAGTCCGGTTCCGATGGTCACTCCAACAAAATTGCGATAGGGTTTTCCTTTTCCGAAATACTTTTCGCCCAGTGCAAAACAATTCGCGTCATTGTTTACGAAAACAGGTTTTTGGAAACGGGTTTCCAGTAATTGTTTCAATGGGACTTCATCCCACGAAGGAATATTGGTGACATCAAGAACCTGATCATTTTCATGATCCACCAGACCCGGAACACCGATACCAATGCCCTGAACTTCCGGATCGATTATCTGGTTAATGGCCAGCGAAATCGCGTCGACCACCACCATTTTTGCCTGATCAAACGGAGTAGGGCAGGTAAATTGCCTGACTATTTGTTCGTTTTCAATCAACGCGGAAGTGATTTTAGTTCCGCCCAGGTCAACGCCGATGATTTTCATTTTCAAGAGTTTAAATACTTGATTTACTACTGAAAAGTTCAGCGATTTTCACAGTTTTATTATCCACAAAAGGTTTGGCCCAGAAAGGAATTGCCAGAATATATCCCAGGGTGATATACAGAAAAAGCATCGCGCTGCGAAGGCCGATCTGGTCGCCAAGCCAGCCGATGATCAGCGGGACCAGCGCTCCGCCGAAAATTCCGGTACAAAGGATTCCGGAGAACGAACCATGATGTTTCTCCTCTGAATTGAGCGCCAATGAAAAAATGACCGAGAACATGACGGAAAGGAAAAACCCGCAAATTGGGAAAGCCCAAAGTGAAAGGTTTGCCGGTCCGAACAAGGCCACCGCGACCGATGTCATGGCCATTATACTGAAGAGTTTTAGTACCAGTTTCGAATCGGCCAGTTTTAAAATGACCAGGCCAAGCAGGCAACCTACCGACATCAAGCCCCAAAACCACGCAATGGCCGATGCTCCTTCCAATTCAGGATTATAACCGTGATAGGTTTTCAGGAATTTACTCATCCAGTTGACCAAACCTTGTTCGGTTCCCACATAAGCCATGATTCCCAGGAAATAAAGGATTACCTGTTTCTTCCTGAAAAGCTCGAGGTAGGTATGAAAAGCACCCACTTTTTCTTCGTCTTTCAATTCAACTTTAGGAAGTTTTACAAAGCTTATCGCGAAAATCATCAGCAGAATGATGAGCGAGAAAAGCCAGTAAAGCGAACTCCAGGGAAGTTCTTTTGGGATTAGTCTGCTCAGGATATCTACCATCAGATTTCCACCACCTTTGTAATCACTGAGCTGGCCCATCAGATAGGTGAAAACAAACGGACTGATAAACGAAGCTGCTCCGAAAATGAGCTGGGCGAGTACCGAATAAAAGGCAAAATGTTCTTCGCCGCCTGCTTCGCGCATTAACGGGTTGATGATCACCTGCAGCATGGCCATGCCGATACCGATGATGAACAAGGAACTCAACGCGATGCTGTAAACCGGGAACAGAGCAAAAAGGAAAGCTCCGGCAAAGGTAATTCCGAATGCAAAAAGCATCGAAGGTTTCTCGCCAAAACGTTCAATCATCATACCGGCTGGAATCGACATGATTCCGTAGGCCAGGAAAAAGGAGAACGGAAGGAAGGCTGCCAGGGTCAGGCTTAGCTGAAAATTGTCGATTAGAACCGGCATGATTGGCCCAAGAATATTTGTAATAAAAGAAATGACAAACCAGATGCACAGGATCAGGAAAACCACGAATTTATTGCGTCGCATAAGTTTTGGTTGCCCGGGTCAGTTCCCGGGCATCAGTTTTTACAATTTGAGTTCTCCCCAGCCTTTCCGGAATTCGCGTTTGATAAATTGATTGGCCAGTTCAAAATTGGTGATCCGCATATTCGGGCCATCCCATTTGTATTTGATGTACCTTCCGGGGAAAACGGAAGCTTCCATTTCGCCGTAAACCGGATCGACCCGTTTGATCTTTTCGCGGATGTTAAAACTCCGGAGAATCAGATTTCCCATCAATACGGTTTCGGTGAGCGGACCGGCATAACCTACGAAAGGCGAATCTACTTCGGCATTTCCGTAACCGGCGATGCAGGCGTCAATCCATTGCCAGTAATGACCGTCCATATCGCCAACGATCCTTGGATATTTCTTCGGCAAATTTACTTCTTTGTTTCGGGCAAGCGGTAATAATACCGGACTGCGTCCGCCCCAGCCACAGGCCGCTTTTCCTTTGGTTCCGACAAAAAGGGTGCTGCCTTCAAAGTCGTTCAATCCGGTAAAATCGCCCAGAATGTCATTCATGTTTTTATCGCCTTCCAGTTCCACCGGACGATCGGGAGTAATTCCGCCGTCCATCCAGTACAAATCCAGGTTTTTACCGTTCTTCATTTTGTACTTAAACAAAATCGAACTAGAAACCGGTCCGCTTTCAGGATATTGAGCTTCCAAGAAAATACCATCGTACACCGTGCTGGCGCTGCCCGAAACTTCGTAAGGATAGCCCAATTCGAGCAATTTGAAAGGTGGCCCGATGATGTGACAACCCATATCGCCCAGGGCGCCGGTTCCGAATTCCCACCAGCCACGCCAGTTGAAAGGAACCAGGTTCTCGATGTATTTAGTTTCTTTAGCTGTGCCAAGCCATAAATCCCAGTTCAACTCTTTCGGAACCTGTGGAGTGGATTTTGGCCATGGAATTCCCTGAGGCCAGACTGGCCGGTCGGTCCAGCAATACACTTTTTCGATTTCGCCAAGAATTCCGGCTTCGATCCATTCACGTAAAATGCGCATTCCTTCACAAGATGCACCCTGATCGCCCATTTGGGTAACCACCTTGTACTTTTCGGCAGCCTGCGTTAAAATACGGGCTTCCTGAATGTCATGCGTGAGGGGTTTCTGTAGATACAAATGCTTTTTCAGTTGCATGGCGCTCAGGCCAACCAGGGCGTGGTTATGATCGGGAATGGCGACAGTCACCGCATCAAAATTCTTGCTTTCCTTGTCGAACATCTCTCGCCAGTCCTGGTAAAACGGAGCTTTTGGATATTCTTTCCGGCGATCGGCAGCCATTCGGTCATCCACATCGCAAAGGTGCGAAATCACCGCATTTTTCTTTGGAGTTTTCATGTGGGCCTGAATGTCGGCTGCTCCTTCGCCGCCACATCCGATGGCTGCAATATATAATTTGTCGCTTGGGGCAACATGTCCGAGCCCGCTGACCGCAAAGCTTGGAAGAATTGTAATTGCAACTGCTCCGGAGGCAGTCATTCCAACAAATTTCCGGCGGGAAATCGAGGTGGATTCAGTTTTTGAAGGTTTATTCTCCATTTTCCTTTATTTTTTCACATTCCCTTTTTCTTTACCCTGAATCGGTTTTACAGCAACTTCCTTGAAGTAAACCACATCGGCATCGCTATGGTTTTGCAGTCCCATGAACCCATATTCCGGTCGCGGACCACGAAATGGTTCAAAGTCAAATTTGCGTTCGGGAACCGGATCTCCTTCTTTGAATTCCATGATTTTAACGCCATTCAGGTTAACACTTGTCCGAAGTCCGTCAAGGGTGATTTCCATGGTATTCCATTCCGGACCGGGTTTTCCGGTTTTGGCAAGTGGTTTTGTCAGCGAATAAAGCATTCCGGTATAATGGTAATCATCTTCATTCGAGAGCTCTGGCTGATTGTCAATCTGGACTTCATATCCGTAAAATACCGGCATCCATTCTTCGTAGGGTTCTATTGGAATGCGGATAAATACCCCGGAATTACTGTTGGTTTTCTCCATTCTGAAAACGACTTTTATGGTGCAGTTGCCGAATTTTTCGCCGGTCCAGTATAGCAATCCCATACCTCCTTTTGATTTGATCAGTCCGTCTTCGACATACTGCGAGCCGGGACCGACATGCTTCCATCCGGTCAGATCCTTGCCATTGAAAAGCTGACGCCATTCACCTTTGGAATCAGACTGCTCTGTTTTTCCCGGATTACCTGCAGCATGAAAAACGGATGCCGCTTTACTTCCGAATGAAAAGCAAAAGAAGATCATACTTAATAAGTAAATACTTGACTTTTTCATCGCTATGTTTTTTGTGAAGTTAGAAATAGAAAACTATTCTCTGATATTTCCTATAAATGTATTGATCAAATACCAATATTCAAAAAAAGGAGAAGCATAAAAATACTTCTCCTTTCATGACTTTTGCCTTAGAGCTCATAACTTTCTTAATCCCAGTCAAAATGCTCTGTTTTCCCATTCAGTTTCCATGTTTTTGGGAAGGCGGTTTCCATCCAGTCGAGTGGTTCGCCAACCGGGATTTCGCCTGAGGCGAGCCGGAAACATTCCTTGATCAGGGCTTTTTGTTCGGTTCCGGTGGCTTCGGGCTGTGCCGAGATAAACATGGGCATCCCGCTTTTAGCAAGCAATTCCATCCATTGTTTGTTTTTTGCCCAGGGTACTTTGGTCGTCAGGCCAACACAATCGCAATCGGAGGCATAGAATGTTCCATGTTGAACGCTCCGGAAAGCCAGTGTATTCACGCCCATTTTGCGTGTCCGTGCCCATTCGTTACCCGAAGTATCGTCGCCCACGCGGTTCAGTTCAAAGAGTCCGGCCGATAAATGACTGATGGTATTGCACCCAATGATATAGGTTTTTCCGGCAGCTTCGCGAATAATGCGGTACATGTTCCCGATAATTTCGGCGTTGGTTTTCGATTGGTCGTGCATGCTCCAGCCGGGTTCAGTCATGCGGCCATCTTTCATCATCTCAAATCCCCATTTCCCCAGAATATCAAATGTCGTGAAATCGAATTTCACCATTTCATAGCTCCACTCGTTGTAGATTTTGAAGCAGCTTTTGATCCGTTCCAGGTTCTCCGGAATGGTCGGGTCGAGCACCGGATTCCTTTCATCGCGTCCTTTGATGAGCGGCAGCATCAGCGATTTTGGATCTTTTTCGCTGCCACAAAGCGGACGTGTCCAGATTCCGGGACGCATTCCAATTTCCCGGATTTGTCCGGCCAGTTTGCCCATGTCTCCGAAATTTTCGTCGTGGGTTTTCATGTCATCGCCCCAGCAAACGTCATTGGGTGAGTACGATGGACCCCGAAACCAGCCGGCATCGATCACCGAAAATGGCCGGTTTTCCAATCCATCGGCCATCGGAGCCATCATTCTGGTCAGATCAAGAATCAGTTTTGCCGAATTGTTTCCATAGGTAAAATACCAGTCGTTAATTCCGTAAACTGGCTGTTTCGGCATTCTTGCCTTATCGCACATCATTTTCGTGAACCGGCGCGTGGTTTGAAAAGCCGATTCTCCGGAATTGCTTTTGATCGCCACAATTTCACAGGCCTTCAGCTTCCGATCACCCAATTGAATCCCATTTCCGCCGGAACGGGTGTCCATTGTCAGGCTCAATTTGTCCGGGCTGACCTGCCAGAAACAAAATGATCCGGCTCCGGTTTTCACTCCGAATCCATTGGTTTCGTCTCCGGAATGTTCCATGAAATACCAAGGCAGGATTTCGGTTTCGGTGGACGGATGCCACGAAACATCGCCATAGGTGCGTTCCCAGTGGTCGTTCAGAATGACCGAATCCGCCTTCGCAGGTATCTTCCAGTTTAAAGTCACCGAACTTAATTTTACACCGGGTGCCCGAATTTCGGTGATCAGGCTGGTTCCTGAATTGACCAGTTTCACCGACAGCTCTTTGAAAGTCCATTCCTGCTGGTTTTTTCCTGAAAGTTGCACCACCTGGTTGTTGACGATGGCGCTCACTTCATCCGGAAAATTCAGTATAGTTTTCTTTTCCGCTCCTGAAAAAGCCATTAGCGAATCGCTTAAAAACAAGGCTGCAAGGGATATTCCGGAGGTTTGGATAAAATTTCTTCGTTTCATGGTTTTAGGTTATTTGAACAGTAAAAATAGAAAGTTTTTCGGGATAAGTGTTTGATGTACATTTACCGTCTTATCGTTATATTTGTCCAAAATCAAAACTAACTCAAACTGATCACATGAAAAACTTATTCCTTCTTTCCCTGATGCTGATTTTTGCCGGAAACCTTTCGGCACAAGTTCCAAAAATGGACAATGTTCTTTACGGAGCGGCCTATTATCAGGAATATATGCCCACCGACCGGCTTGCCGACGACCTGAAACTGATGAAAGAATCAGGCATGTCGGTGGTACGTTTGGGCGAATCGACCTGGAGCCTGTTCGAGCCCCGCGAAGGCGAATTCGATTTTGCCTGGATGGACCGCATCATTGATGGACTCCATGCAAACGGGATCAAAGTGATCCTCGGAACACCCACCTATTCGATGCCGGCCTGGCTGTGGCATAAACATCCGGAGGTATTGGTTCAGGGCGAAAAAGGCAGCAAAGCTTACTACGGAATCCGCCAGAACATGGACATTACCAACCCGACTTTCTTGTTTTATGCCGAACGTGTGATCCGGAAAATGATGGAGCATTATGCCAAAAACCCCGCCATTATTGGCTACCAGGTAGATAACGAAACCACTTCGTATGGAGTGAACAACTATGATTTTCATATCAGCTTTATCGATTACCTAAAAAAGAAATTCGGCACTACCGAAAACCTGAATAAAATCTGGGGATTGAATTACTGGGGAATGACACTGAACGGATGGGACGAATTTCCGGAGAAAGACGGTGTGACCAACACGGCCTACAAACTGGAATGGGAGCGTTTCAAACGCAAAACTGTAGCCGATTACCTGACCTGGCAATCCGGGATTGTTTCCGAATATCGTCGGCCTGACCAGTTTATCACTCATTGTTTTATGCCATCGGTTCAGGATATCGACCAGATCGAAACCTCAAAAAAGATGGACATCATGGCCGTGAATGTGTACCACGGTTCACAGGATGATCTTACCGGCGACGAAATCGCTTTTGCAGGCGACTTTTTCCGTTCCGTAAAAATGAAAAATTACCTGATTACCGAAACCAACGCTCAGACCATCGGCTGGGATTCGAAATCGCAGCTGCCTCCTTACGACGGACAGCTTCGTATGAATGTTTACGCTCATCTTGGTTCGGGCGCCAATATGGTCGAATACTGGCACTGGCACTCGATTCATTACGGTCAGGAAACCTACTGGAAAGGAGTTTTGTCTCACGACTTGCAGCCAAACCGTGCCTATGCCGAATATTCAAAAACAGCTCATGAATTGCAGAAATTTGGCAAGGAATTGGTGAACTTGAAAATCACCAATAAAGTGGCTATTCTGTTTAGTCACGATGCCAATGCAGCCTTGAATGTGATGCCTTTCAAAAACGGAAAACAAGACATGTGGGGCGGTTCATCGAATATTTACCGAAACGAATTGGTTGGCCAGTTTCATAAAGTCCTTTTCCGGAATAATGTGGGAGTCGATTTTATCTTTCCTGAAAATGCGAAGTTCGAGAATTACGATTTGGTCATTATTCCAGCATTATACATTGCCAGCGAAGACTTGTTAAACAAAATCAGCAAGTACGTAGAGAATGGCGGGCATGTCATCATGCAGTTCAAGAGCGGTTTTTGCGACGAAAATTCGATGGTTCGGCCCATGCTGGCTCCCGGACCACTACGAAAAGCTTGTGGTTTTTATTATCAGGAATTTACTAATTTCAAGGAATTAAGCCTGAAAGACAATCCGTTTAAGGTTGATGAGGCCGCAAACAAAGTTTACGACTGGGGCGAATACCTGATTCCGGAAACTGCCGTACCTTTAGCATATTACGACCATCTGTACTTCGGGAAATATCCAGCGATTACGATTAATAACTTCGGAAAAGGGACCTTGCTTTATGAAGGAACCGGCGTTTCGGATGGTATTCAGGAAAAACTGATCCTTCAGGAAATGGAACGTGCCGGAATTAAATCAGTTGACCAGGATATCCATTGGCCGCTGGTAACCAAAAGCGGGATAAACGATGCCGGTAAAAAAGTACATTACTACTACAACTATACCTCGCAAAAATCAAGCTTGGTTTATCCGCACAAAGCCGGAAGCGAATTGACTTCGGGTAAAGCAGTCACTTCAGGAGCCTCGCTCGAAATCGGGCCTTGGGATGTGCTGATTGTGGAAGAGAATTAGGAAAGAGGAAAGAGAAAAAGGGAAAAAGGAAACTGTAGTTCAGGATTTTTCCCCTTTTTTCTTTTTCCTTATCAAATTTGTGAATATTGCGAATCAAGAGTTGAAGAATAATTGAAATATAATGCCGAAGACATGATAAGTTTATAGCAATATGGGATTAAAAAGAGTCATAATGGTGAAGGCATGGCATGATAATGTCACCACTTCGTGGTTAAAGACTCGTTTTTTAACATTTGCTGCAATTATATCAACCCTCCGGGTTTAAAGTTTAATCCTTAATTCGCATGAAAATCTAATTCCATTCGATATGAAACGACGCAACTTTATTTCTATGTCCGCTGCAGGAATGGCGGCGCTTTCGGTGCTGCCAGCTGGTCTTACTGCAAGTTCAATTGCTCCTTCAAAAGTCCGCCTGGGCGGACCTGTATTTGAAAAATACACCTCTCCGGAGGAATGGATTGCTGCGCTCCGGAAACTCGTTTACCGGGCAGCGTATTGTCCGGTTTCGGTGGGCGCTGATTCAGCTACAATCAAGGCGTATCAGGCGGCAGCAGCAAAAAATGATATCGTGATTGCCGAAGTGGGAGCCTGGAGTAATCCGATTGATCCCGATCAGGAAAAAGCAAAAAATGCCATTCAGAAATGTGTTGATTCTTTGGCGCTAGCCGACGAGATTGGCGCTAACTGTTGCGTGAATGTTAGCGGTTCGAAAAATCCGAAACACTGGGCCGGGCCGCACAAGGATAACCTGACGGATGCGACTTTCGATCTGATTGTAGAAACCACCCGAAAGATCATTGACGCGGTGAAGCCAACTCATACTTTTTACACGCTGGAAGCCATGCCCTGGGCATATCCCGACTCTGCTAATTCGTACCTGAAGCTGATAAAGGCCATCGACCGGAAACAATTCGGCGTTCACCTCGATCCAATGAATTTGATTACCAGTCCGCAGATTTATTACGGGAATGGAGAAATGATTCGCGACTGTTTTCGGAAACTCGGGCCGCAAATCCGAAGCTGCCATGCCAAAGACATCACACTCAGGGAAGACAATGCTGTTCCGCAGCTCGATGAAATCCTGGCTGGCAAAGGGAACCTGGATTATTCAGCCTTCCTGACTGAATTGGCAAAGCTTAAAGATGTTCCGATGATGATGGAACATTTAAACACGGCTGAAGAGTACGTACAAGCTGCAAAATACATCCGGTCGGTTGGGAAAATGGTGAATGTTGAGGTTTAATAACAAAGAAAAGTGAATGAAGAGTACTAAGTTTATGGTAATACTTGCTAGTTGAACTAAACCGCTGGCGCGGTAACTGGGTATTTGTGGTAATTTTAAGATGTTTATTTTAAAATTTACCATCATGAAAAAAAAGAATCGCTTTTGGTAGAGAAGCTTATCAAAGAGATGGAGCTTCGGAACTACAGTCCACGATCTATCTTTTCTTACAGTGAGCAATTGATCAGGCTCGAAAATCACTTACAAC
>JANXYV010000126.1 GCA_025355875.1 Prolixibacteraceae bacterium
GCCTCTACCTTGGATGTCATATTTCTTACTTCGAGATGTGGTAATTTCTTGTAAGATAATGATATTCAGGGTATTATGCAAATTTTAACGAACTTATTTGGTTGATCTTCAGCTATTTATATTTTTGTCATGTACTAAGAACTTTGAGTAAATTTAAAACCACTAAAAACTAAAGTCATGACTACAGTCGAAATTAGAAATGCAATGGAACAATTGCAGGCAATTGCAGTTAATACCAATAAAAAGACAAGAGATAAGATTCAATTGTATATCACTAAGATGGATGAACCTATCCTTTTTTGGCCAGCTCATCCGGGTGATTTTGTTGCAAGTGTTGCCAATTGGGATAGCGAAACAGGATACCAACGAAAAATACTAAGATCATTGGTGTCTATAATAGGAAAGGAACAAGTTAGTTGGTGTGATATTGAAATACCTGTTGTTTTTGGAAATTATCCTAGAAGACCTTGTCTTGATTTGTTGGGACATGTTAATGGAAATAAACTCGTTATCTGTGAATTAAAATATGGACTAAATGGTGATAATCCATTAATTGCCGGAGCTCAAATTCTTTTCTATTATTTTATGATTTTAAGTAATCTTGATAACTTTAGAGTCAACAATATTTTGCATACCAATGCGATAAATCCAGAAAACATTCATTGGGAATACTCAGAAGATAATGATCGAATAGAAATTCTTGTTGCTGCAAATCAAAACTATTGGGAACAATATGCTGGAGAGAATTGGTTTAGAAATCAAAATGAGAGACATTCAAGAACCGCAATTTTGAATATTTTCGAAGGATTTGGTGTAAAATTTTATCAGGCACAAGAGAATTCAGATAAAACTTTTACATGGACAAAAATCCAATAGCATTAACCATCCACCGTGGCACTAACCAAATTGGCGGTAGCTGTGTTGAAATGGCTACCGCCAATACCAGAATACTGATCGACATTGGTTTGCCGCTTGACAGTATTGTTAAAAAGCCGGAGGACAGGAAACAATATCTACCAAAGATTGAAGGGTATTTTGATGCGGTGTTTATCAGCCATTACCACCAGGATCATCATGGCTTGGTTTCAGAAATCGACCCGTCCATCCCGGTTTATGTTAGTGCCGGAACTGCAAAGATGTTCGGAATCAACACGGTATTTCTACAAATGCCCAAAGTTGAAAACCTTCGGATTATTGACACACAAACACCGGTTATCATTGGTGATATCAAGGTAACTGCTTTTACAGTTGACCATTCGGCTTACGATGCAATGGCTTTTCTGATCGAAGCTGAAGGCAAACGAATCTTATACAGCGGTGACATCCGAACCCACGGTGTAAAAGGAGTCATGTATAAAAACTTGCCGCAAGATGTGGATTACCTGATTTTGGAAGGAACCAATATTGGCAAATCGGAATACAAAAGCAAAACCGAAAAACAGATTAAAGATCAATTTGTTAAGCTATTCAAAAAATATCCTGACCGAATCAATTACGTTTGGTCTTCAGGCCAGAACATAGACAGGTTGGTTCAGATATATAGTGCCAGCCTGAAAACCGGAAAAACGTTTGTAGCCGATTTGTACGTGGCCAATGTGCTGCACGAAATACACCAGTTGAATCCAAAAATTCCTTCGCCTAATTCACATCCTAATTTTCGTGTTTGGTATGAAAAATATCAGAAATTGAAGGGAAATGAGAATCTTGCATTTCGAATGAAACGCTTCAAAATCAAAAGCAAGGAAATAGCCGAATCGCCTGAAAAATATGTTGTTATCATACGTCCGACTCAATTGGAATATATTCAAAAAATTAATGCAGCACAAGCTAATGTGGTGACTTCCATTTGGAAACAATATGAAATAATGACTCGAAATGAATCGTTTTTTGATTGGGTCGCACGAAAAGGCTACCAAAAAAACTATTACCACACAAGTGGCCATGCCGACAATGAGGGTTTAAAAAGTATTGTTTCGCATATTTCCCCAAAGACAATAATTCCAATTCACACTGAAAATAAAGCTATGTTTCCCGGATTATTTGATCAAGTAATCTTGCTTGAGGATGGAGAAGTATTTGAATTATAAATGATTATAAAAAAAACCGGCAATGACAAAAATTGACAGCTTAACAAAGGACCAAATTGTAAATGGACAATTACCGCTAATTGAATTATTGGACAATTCGTTTTATTATCCCTCATGCGGATTTGACGGCGGAATTATAAAACATTATTCGAAACAAATTCAAAGCTTTATCTACTGTGACTATGCAACCGGCGAAGATAGATTGATGAGTCAATTAGACACCTTTCATGGATATCAGATAGTAGGACACAGACAAGTACAAGAAAAAGAGTTAATTCCGCAGGGGTGGCAAATGCAACCGCCACCTCATTTTGACATTCGGGAATACTACAAATATAAGGATTCCTTCATGAAGCCATTTGCCCATTGGGCAGTTTATGAAAGACTTGAAAACTTTGATGATAAACATGGTCCTAAAAAAATCAGTTTACTTTACATTGGTGGTGAGGGAGTAGCAACTTATCAAGCGCTATACTGGGCAAATAAAAAGACTGCAAAAGTTCTGGCAATCATACAGCCCGGAACAGGTTTTGGCCTTAATTGGACAGATTTCAGAGATAGAAACGGTGCTTTGGCTTGGGTAATATTCCAAAATAAATATGGAACACCTGACACTATATTTTATGGTGGAATAGGTTCTGGGTACGATGACTTTAATTGGAAGGAATATCAACTTGAAGAACGAATACGATCATATTATGGTGTACATCAATCTGGAGAGGTGACAATTTGGAGAAGGAAATAAGCCCAAATGAATTTACTTTCCGGCAAAGTCGGTGATTCATACTTCGGGATTTGAGTTTTTGATACAAAATCCATCCACTTTTCTGGTTTAATATCTCAATATTATAGCTTCAAAAATCCTGAAAGGATTTAATTTGAATAACCGCCGGCGAAACCGGCGGTTAAGAATGCGATATGCTTTAGAACCCTGATAAGGGTTCAATAATGATTCGTTAACTTATATTGAACCCATAAGAGGGTTCAAGTCTGGCGTGCTTTATTTTTCCCAAATTTTATTTGGGGCTATTCACATTTAACCACTTCGTGGTTTCAAGTTATTTTATACAAACCCTAAGTATTAAGGATTATTTTCTCAACCAATCTCTTGTGCAATCGTTTGTTCACAAAAAATGAGCTCATAATCAGTTAATTTAAACGAAATATTTTATAAAATTTTTTGGGATATTTTTTTTATGTTGGCGAGTTGCTCACCATATTTTCTGTACTTTTGATTCAAACATTTTACCCGATAGTTTAAACCTTTAACCAACGATGGAAATCTTAAAACGTGTCTATCAGAACGCCCAAAAATATCAGAAGAGGATAGTCCTGCCTGAAGGAGTTGAGCCAAGAACCCTTCAAGCTACAGAAATCGTTCTGAAACAAAAACTTGCCCAGATCATTCTTTTGGGAAATCCGGAAGAAATTAATCAGGTTGCTGCCGAAATCGGAGTTGATATTGAAGGAGCCACTTTTGTTGATCCCAAAACCGATCCACGAAGAGAAAAATATGTTGAATTGATGTTGGGAATCCGCAAAGGCAAAGGATTGACTCGCGAGGCAGCCTTTGAATTGCTGAATGATCCGCTATATTTTGCGCCTTTGATGATCAAGAGCGGTGATGCCGACGGTGAACTGGCTGGCGCAATTAATGCAACTGGCGATGTTCTGCGCCCTGCACTTCAATATGTCAAGACCCTGCCGGGTGTTTCAGTAGTCTCCGGAGCTTTTCTGATGATGGTGAACGATCCGCATTTTGGTCACGAAGGAATTCTTGTTTTCGCCGATTGTGCGGTACTTCCTGAACCCACAGAACAACAATTGGCTGAAATAGCTGTAACAACAGCTCGCACCGCCAAAGCTATTGTTGGGATGGATCCCAGGGTGGCCATGCTCAGTTTTTCGACCATGGGAAGCGCGCAGCATCCGCTGGTTGATAAAATGGCCAATGCAACCCGAATCGCCCGCGGGATGGATCCGGACTTAAAAATTGATGGTGAAATGCAGCTCGATGCCGCGCTGATTCCGGAAGTTGGACGTTTAAAAGCGCCTGAAAGCGAAGTGGCCGGACGTGCAAATATTCTGGTTTTTCCCGGATTGGAATCAGCCAATATCGGGTATAAACTGGTTCAGAGGCTGGCAAAGGCTGAAGCAGTTGGCCCTATTTTGCAGGGAATGGCCGCGCCAATCAACGATCTTTCGCGGGGATGCTCGGTGAGTGATATTGTGAATATGGTTGCCATTACCGCTAATCAGGCTGCAGCACTTTTCGAATAAATAAACTCAAACCCAATCAATATGCCGAGTGAAGTGATTTACGAACCAATCGAAGAATTTGGTTTAAGTGAGAAGAGAAAGAGCAAGACCCTCTTTTCCAAAATTGGGATCGTGGGTTGTGGTCTGGTTGGCCAGAACATTGCCCGTGTGGCCAGTTTCTATGGAATCGAAGTCGTTTTCATCGAAATTTCGGAAGAAAAAATTCTCGAGGCCTATAAAAATATTGAAAAAGTTCTGAATGAACGGATCGAGCATTGGGGGATAACTCTTGGGGAGAAAAGAGCTATTTTGTCCAGGATCAAGGGAACTCTTGAATATAAAGACCTGGTCGGTTGCGATTTCGTTATCGAAGCCATCCGGGCCATCGACCGCGGAGGAAAAATCAGGGAAAGAAAAGAAATTCTTCACAAAATTGAAGCGGTGGTCGATCCGGAATGCATTATTGCCACTCATTCCACAACCATTGTCATTACCGAGCTTTCTTCGGATTTGCAGTATCGCGACCGTTGTGTGAGTTTGCATTTTTTCATCAATTCTCAGGAAGCCCGAATTGTCGAAGTGGTCAGAGGTTTATATACCACCGACGAATCCTACCAGAAGGTTTGCAAGTTCGTTTCGTTGATCAACCGGAAAATTGTACCGGTTCAGGAATCGGCAGGACTGGTAAGCGTCAGGATATTCGTAGTTCTTTTAAACGAGGCCTGCGAAATTCTCATGGAAGGAATTTCAAACGTGGACGACATTGACCAGACGATGAAAATTGGGTTCGGAATGCGTCTCGGACCTTTCGAATTGGCCGATAAAATGGGTCTTGATAAAGTTCTCCGCTGGATGGACAACATCTACAATGAGTTCGGCGATCTGCGCTATAAACCCAATCCATACCTCCGGAAGTTGGTTCGTGCCAAACATTTGGGAATTGAATGTGGCGACGGATTTTATAAATACGATGAGAATGGGAAAATAATTCTCCAGCCAAATAATCAAAAGTGCTGAATTTCAATAGACTGAAAAATTTATAAATCAAAACAGATGAAGATTCTGGTTTTAAATTGCGGAAGTAGTTCGATCAAATATCAGCTTTTTAGCATGACCAACCGAGTGGTGATTGCCAAGGGAGGCATTGAGAAGCTTGGAATGAAAGGCAGTTTTTTGAAGCATGTTCGTCAGGATGGACAGGTAGTCGTTTTTGAAGGTGAAATTTTGGATCATAAAATTGGTGTCGAATATATATTAGGCGTTTTGACCAGTAAAAAACATGGTTGTCTGAAAAGCCTTGCTGAATTGGATGCAGTTGGACATCGCGTGGTTCATGGAGGAGAACGATTTAATTCGAGCGTATTATTAACCGAAGATGTTCTTGCCGAAGTTACCAAATGTATTGATATTGCTCCACTTCACAATCCGCCTAACCTGAAAGGGATCAGGGCTATGGAAGAATTGATCCCGGGAATTCAGCAGGTTGGTGTTTTTGATACGGCTTTTCATCAAACCATGGAGCCGAAAGCTTACATGTACGGTATCCCGTATGTGCTTTATAAAAAGCACGGCGTCCGCCGCTATGGTTTTCATGGCACCAGCCACCGTTATGTGTCCAAAAGAGCCTGCGAATTGCTTGGTGTTGATTACAATACCCGGAAAATTATTTCCTGCCATTTAGGTAACGGAGCTTCAGTGGCTGCCATAAAAAACGGAAAATCGTTTGATACTTCCATGGGATTTACTCCGGTTGAAGGCCTGGTGATGGGTACCCGCTCGGGTGATCTGGATGTGGGTGTGGTTCTGTACATCATGGAAAAAGAAGAAATTGGCATCCGATCGGCGAACACACTTTTTAATAAACATGCCGGAATGCTTGGAATCACAGGGATTTCATCGGATATGCGCGAGATTGAAACTGCCAAAGCAAACGGAAACGAACTGGCGGCGCTGGCACTCGATATGTACAATTATAAAGTAAAAAAATACATCGGTTCATATATTGCCGCCATGGGAGGATTGGATATCCTGATATTGACCGGAGGAATTGGAGAAAATGCAAGCACTACGCGCGAAGGAATATGCTGCGACCTGGATTTTCTGGGAATTTCGCTCGATTACGAGAAAAATAAAGGTTTCCGGAGCGAAGGAATTATAAGTACTCCGGAATCAAAAGTCAAAATCATGGTGGTTCCTACCGATGAGGAACTGGTGATTGCACTGGATACTGAAGAAATTGTGAATGCTCTGAAAAAATAAGATTCGAAACCGATAGCCATAAAAAAAGCGCCCGATCAGGCGCTTTTTTTATGGCTAAAATTCTCTATTTGATCAGGTTTCCGTCGCCATCGATGAGCTTGATTTCATAACCTAGTTCTTTCATCGAAGCTTCAATTTTGGAACGGTCGCCAACGACCACCCATACCAATTGCTCAGGCTTAATTACTTCCATAGCCATTTCCTGGACTTCTTTGGTTTGCAGGGCTTTCATTTGGGTTGCAAACGACTGGTAATAGTTGTCTTTCAAACTATAACGCACAATGTCGTTGATAGCCCCGGTAACGGCATCCATGGTTTCGTAACTGCCCGGAATCTGCAATAATTGGTTGTTTTGCGTCTTGAGGACTTCTTCAGGAGTAGCCGGTTTTTTTGTACAGTAGCCATTCAGTTCCTTATAAATTTCCTGGATGGATTCTTTTGTTTTGTCAGATTGCACCTGCGTGAAAGCGATAAACGGACGCTGTCCTTTCACGGGCCATAGAAAGGTACTCGCACCATAACTCCAATGCTTGTCTTCGCGGATATTCATGTTGATTCGCGAGGTAAAATCGCCGCCGATAATGCTGTTCATCACACTGACCGACGCTTCGTTTAATTTTCCGAAAGGTGCAGTTAAGTTTCCGGCCAGGATCAGCGATTGAATTGAACCAGGACGGTCCATAAGGTATAAAACCGATTTTGAGGGAAGTTTTACTTCAGGGATATTTTTCTTCGGAACGGACCCGCTTTTCCAGTTTTTAAGTAGCTTTTCGAGCTTCGGCTTAAGCTCATCCATGGAAATATCACCTACCACGACTAAGGTCGAATTATTCGGTTTGATCCATGACTGGTAGAATTTCACCAGTTGATCACGGGTAATCCCTTTCACTGTAGACTCAAAACCTGAACCGGTAAGAGGAGTTCCATAGGCATGGTTTTCACCGTACAGATATTTGGGAAGAATACGGATGGCTATTCCGGTAGGTTGGGTCTTTTCTTTCTGGATGGAGACCAATTGTTCTTTAATCAAACGGTCGAGATCAGTTTGAGGAAAGGTTGGGTTTAGCAGCACATCCGTAAAAATAGCGAGCGAGGCATCTAGATTTTGTTTTAATGTATTCATGGAAACGTACGACTGGTCGAGGTTCGATCCGGTAGAAAGCCGGGTGCCAAGGCGTTCAAGTTCCTGGCTGATTTGCAGGGCATTCCGGGTAGCTGTACCTTCATCCATCATATTCATCACCAGTTTTGCAGTGCCAGGAACGGCCAGTTGGTCGGCTGCATATCCGGCGTCAAATGATAAATTCAGACTGATAGCCGGGATAGTCGACCGCTGAGCCAGAACGACTGCCAAACCATTCGATAAGGTCGTTCTCTGAAATTGAGGGAATACGAGTCCTGGAGCAGTTCCCATCTCCGGAACTTTAGTTCGGTCGGCATCCGTAAGGGTGGTTTTTGCTTCCGTAAACGGATGAACTTCCAAAACATACTGTCCGTCGCTCAGCCATTCTTTTGAAACCTGAAGTAAATCGGCAGCTTTTGCTTCGTTCATCATTTTCAGCCAATTTTTGTAATGGTCAGGGTCACCGAAAAATGTCTGATTGCTGGCCAGAATGTCCGACTTGCCTCCAAATCCTCCAACTCGTTCAAGGCCTCTCACAAAACCAGCATAGTTGCGCGTTTTAACAATGGCCAGTTCATCTTCGGTTGGTCCGTTTTTTAGAAATTTCGCCAGTTCCTCATCAATGGCATTTTCAACTTTTGCAAGATCGACACCTGGTTTAACATCAGCCCTGATTGTAAACAAACTTCCAATTTCCCGATTATCAACATAACAGCTTACCGATGTAGCAATCTGGTCGTCGTAAACCAAACGTTTATACAAACGCGAAGTTTTGCCAACTGCCATAACATCGCTTGTCATATCCAGGCAGGTAAATGCTTTGGTACCATTTTCAGGAATGTTCCATACCTTATAAATGCGTTCCTGAGGCACCCGGTCCTGCATCACCTGACGCTGAGTACCGATCCGTTTGGCTGGCCATGACTGGTATTTGGCGATGGGTGGGCCTGCCTGCAAGCCTCCAAAATATTTCTTTACTTTTTCGAGCGCTTCGGTGGTGTTTACATCTCCGGCCACAACTAGAGTTGCATTGTTTGTGCCGTAATAGGTTTTAAACCATTCTTTTACATCATCCAGCGAAGCTGCGCTTAAATCATCCATCGATCCAATTACAGTCCAGGAATAGGGATGCCCGAATGGAAATATACTTTTAGTCATATTTTCGTCCACCAAACCATATGGTTCGTTTTCATATTGTCGTTTTTCGTTCTGAACCACTCCGCGTTGTTCATCCAGTTTGGCCTGAGTGATAGCATTGACCATATAGCCCATCCGATCGCTTTCGAGCCACAACACCTGGTCGAAAGCCGAAATAGGGACGGTTTCGAAATAGTTCGTGCGGTCGTTGCTGGTGGTGCCGTTCAAATCGGTTGCCCCGATTTTATCGAGCGCTTTAAAATAGTCGTCGTTGAAATGCTCACTTCCGTTAAACATCAGATGCTCAAACAAATGTGCAAATCCTGTGCGTCCTGGTTTTTCATTTTTTGAACCGACATGGTACCAGATATTCACCGCTACCACAGGCGCTTTATGGTCTTCATGAATGATGACAGTCAATCCGTTGTCGAGCACAAATTTTTTATACGGAATATCAATTTCAGAACTCGGATTTGCTATCTGCGCGGTAACCATTCCGCAGATACCTGAAAGAAAAAATGCGATTGTTGCTAATAGGGCTGTTTTCATACTGGAAATTATTATTTATGAGTTAAACATTAGATTTCAAGAATGGAGGTATTTTATAAAAGTGTAAGCGAAATTAAGGAGTTTCCACTTAACAACCTAAACTATTTTTAAGTTCGCTTGAAATTGAATGGAAATGAATTGACCTTTGTTCTGTTTTTGTTGAATTTGAAGTTGTAATTTCACCAGTCGAAAAAGAACCATAATGCAACTAAAGAGATTAGCTGATTTATTTGAGTATACCCGGTCTTCCAGGATTAAGACTTTAGTGGGCCTGAATGCCGTAGATAGTCATAGTCTGAAGGCTATTGCAGAAGCCGTAAAGCTTGGCTTTGTTTCTGCGATCATCACTGGAGACCATACCGAAATTCAAAAAGTTTGTTTGGATTCTGGAATTGATGTCCGGCTTTTCCGGATTATTCATGCCGGATCGGAAGAAGAAGCTGCACGGTTTTCCGTTCAGCAAGTCAGGCAAATTCCGGATAGTATCCTGATGAAAGGCCTGATCAGCTCAGACAAATTTTTGCGGGCAATCCTGAATAAAGAACAGGGTTTGATTCAGCCGGGAGCAGTACTCAGCCATGTTTCGGTCATTGATAATCCAAATTACCATAAATTATTGATTGTGAGCGATGTGGCGATTATTCCCTGTCCAAGTGTGGAGCAAAAATTAGTCATGATTCAGTATTTGAAAAAGATGGCCATGGATTTAGGGATATTGCGGCCAAAAATTGCCATCATAACTCCAACCGAACAGATTTCACCTTCACTGGTATCTACAATCGACGCTGCTGAGATCATGAAAGAGGCTGCAAACGGGCAATTTGAACCTGCCCTGGTCTTTGGCCCGATAGCTCTTGATGTGGCAATTGATGCTGAGTCAGCCAGAATAAAAAATATTACTTCGGAAGTGGCCGGCGATGCGGATTGTTTGCTTTTCCCCAGCATCGATGCAGGGAATATATTCTATAAAACAAATACCAAATTGTGTCGTGCTGAGCAAGCTGCTGTTGTGATGGGTGCCGATGTTCCGGTTGTTTTGTCTTCCAGGGGCGATAGTGTTATTACCAAACTGAACTCAATCGCGCTTGCTGCGTTGTTAAGCAAATAATCCTTTACCATGAGCGACATCCGAATTTTGGCCATCAATCCAGGTTCAACCTCAACCAAGTTTGCGGTTTATTTTGGAGCGGAATGCAAGCTAAAGAAAACCTTGCGCCACTCCATCGAAGAATTGTCGCTCTATGAAGATATCATCGATCAGTTTGAATTCAGAAAAGGACTGATCATTGATTCATTGGTCGAGGAAGGATTTGAGGTTGACCGCATTAAATATATTATTGGCCGCGGAGGTTTGACCTATCCCCTGAAATCAGGCGTTTATCTGGTCAACAACCAGATGCTTGAACATGCACGGGCAGGCATATACGGCCAGCATGCCAGCAATCTAGGACCGCTGATTGCCGATTATATTGCTTTACAGATTCCCGGCGCACATGCTTACATCGCTGATCCGGTTGTGACTGATGAAATGGACGAAATTGCACGTTTCAGTGGACATCCCTTATTCGAACGGCGTTCCATTTTTCATGCACTGAACCAGAAAGCGACAGCAAGGCTTCATGCCGAAAAGCAAGGCTGCAAATATGAAATGCTGAACTTAATTGTGGTGCATCTGGGCGGAGGAATATCCATCGGCGTTCATTCTAACGGAAAAGTAATTGATGTAAATAATGCCCTGGATGGTGAAGGGCCATTCAGTCCCGAGCGTAGCGGTACCTTGCCGGTCGGACAGGTTATCGACCTTTGCTTTAGTCAGAAATACGAAAAAGAAGAAATTCGCCGGATGGTCATCGGGGAGGGTGGTTTCGTAGCTTACCTGGGAACCAACGATGCCATGCAAGTTGAAACACGTGCTAAAAACGGAGAAGAAAAGGCCCGGAAGATTCAGGATGCCATGGGGTATCAGGTTGCCAAAGCCATCGGTGAAATGTCTGTGGTGCTGAATGGAAAAGTGGATGCCATTTTGCTAACCGGTGGCCTTGCTTATAATCAGGTTCTTACCCAATACATCCGTACAAAAGTCGGATTTATTTCCGAAGTGTTTGTTTATCCGGGCGAAGATGAACTGGAAGCCCTTGCATCCAATGCTCTGCGAGTAGCCAGAGGCGAAATTGAACCCATGGAATATCCGAATTAAATCCAAAAGTGACCTTACGAAGAATTCTGCAATAAGAATGAGCAAATTGCATCATAAAGATTTTTATCTTTGGAATATAATCTTAACCCTCAACCCATGAAACAGATTTCAATTTACTTTTTCCTGTTTTGGCTGATTTCGCTATCAGCCCTGGCTCAACGAGAAAATATCATTTCTGATGAATCAAAAGTCCCGGCGTATCAGGTTCCTGACGTTTTAACCCGTTTCAACGGCAGAAAGATAAAATCGGAGCGGGTTTGGCTAAAAAAACAACGTCCTGAAATTCAGAAAAAGTTTACGGAAGAGATTTATGGAAAAGTTCCGGGTGAACTGAAGATTTCGGAGGTCAAAGTTTGGGAGACTTCGGACAATGCACTCAATGGCACGGCAACCCGCAAGCAGTTGTCTTTATTTTTTACGAAGAAAGATAGAACCCTCGAGGTAAATGTATTGATGTATCTGCCTAAATCGGTTGAAAAAGCGCCTGTTTTTTTGGCCTGTAACTTCAACGGAAACCATACGATCAGTAACGATCCGGCCATCCGGCTCACCGAATCCTGGGTCGAAAATGATCCGTCGGTTGGTTTCATAAACAATCAGGTTACCGAACAGTCGAGGGGATGCAAATCAGATAGCTGGCCTGTCGAACAGATCATCAAAGCCGGATATGGACTGGTAACCGTATATTATGGAGATATTGATCCGGATAAAAATGACTTTTCTGATGGAATTCATCCGTTTTTTTACGAGGGAAACCAGACAAGACCCAAAAGTAATGAGTGGGGTTCGGTTGCTGCCTGGGCCTGGGGATTGTCGCGGGTCATGGATTACCTGGAAACCGACAATCAGGTTGACGCAAAGAAAGTAGCGGTTTTAGGTCATTCCAGACTTGGTAAAGCCGCTCTTTGGGCTGGTGCAAACGACCAGCGATTCGCCATGGTCATCTCCAACGAATCTGGTTGCGGTGGGGCCGCCTTATCGAAGCGGATATTTGGCGAAACCGTAGAGCGGATCAACTCTTCCTTTCCACATTGGTTTTGTGACAACTTTAAAAAATACAATGATAAGGAGGATTTGTTGCCGGTCGATCAGCACATGTTGCTGGCCATGATTGCTCCTCGTCCTTTATATGTTGCCAGCGCCGCGGATGATCTTTGGGCCGATCCGAAAGGAGAGTTTTTGTCGGCAAAATATGCGTCAGCAGTATACGAACTGCTTGGATTGGAAGGCCTTCCGGCGAAAGAAATGCCAAAAGTAAATCAGCCGGTCATGGGAACCATCGGATACCATATCCGTTCAGGAAAGCACAATCTGACACAATATGACTGGGAACAATATATCAAATTTGCAGATAAACATTTGAAGTGATTGAAGGACTGAATTGCTGAAGGACTGAATTGTTTCAGGATGGTACAGGATGGAGCTTCAGGAGTTGCCTGCTTACTTTGGAACATACTTTCTATAAATCTACATTCATGGATAAAAGATATTTTTTAGCCTTTGATCTGGGAGCATCCAGCGGACGTGCAATTTTAGGCACTTTGAAAGACGGAAAACTTGAACTGACAGAAATACATCGTTTTATAAATCAGATGCAACTGATTAACGGACATTATTTCTGGAATATTTTCAGCCTGTTCAACGAGTTAAAAACCGGATTGAAAAAGTGCGTGAAAGAGTTTGGAATTCAGCCTGAATCGATTGGAATTGATACCTGGGGAGTCGATTTTGTTCACCTGAACAGGGAAGGACTGATTCTTTCGCTTCCATTTGCCTATCGCGATTCGCGCACCAATAACTCGATGGAAGATTTGTTCCGGATCGTGCCTCAGGATGAAGTTTATGCGCAGACCGGTATCCAGTTCATGCAGTTCAACAGTCTGTTCCAGTTGTTTTCAATGATTAAAGAACAGTCATCGTTGCTCGAAATTACCGACTCGATCCTGTTTATGCCCGATGCGCTGAATTACCTGTTTTCCGGAGTGAAGAAAAGTGAGTTCTCGATTGTAAGCACCAGCCAGATGATTGTTCCAGGCACTTGTGAGTGGAATCTGGAATTGATTGAAAAAGTAGGAATCCAAGGCAAAATTCTTCAGGAAATTATTTTACCGGGAACTGTACTTGGAAATATTCAGGATGAAGTTGCCAAGGAAACAGGTAGCACCAGAATTCCTGTGATTGCGGTTGCCGGGCACGATACTGCATCGGCCATTGCTTCAGTTCCCAGCATCCTGAACAATTTTGCCTACATCAGTTCAGGCACCTGGTCGTTGATGGGCATCGAAAGTAAGCGCCCAATTGTTTCTGAACAAACACACCGGCTAAATTTCACGAATGAGGGTGGGGTAGACGGGACCACACGTTTTCTGAAAAACATCATGGGAATGTGGCTGATTCAGGAAGTTCAACGAATTTGGGAAGAGCGGGGAACCAGGTACACCTGGCCCGAAATGGTTGAACTGGCGCGGGAATCGCAACCATTCAAATTTCTGATCAATCCGGATGATCCGATGTTTTTGAATCCGCGCGACATGGTTCAGGCAGTGCGGGATTTTTGTTACCAAACCGCTCAGGGAACTCCGCAGAACCATGGTGAAACCATCCGGTGCATTTACGACAGCCTTGCCTTGAAATACAGGTATACCCTGGAACAAATTCGGGAGGTTTCCAGTCAGCCAATAGAGGTGATCCACATTATCGGTGGAGGAGCCAATAACCATTTCCTGAACCAGCTAACCGCCGACGCTACCCGGTTGCCGGTGGTTGCCGGACCTACTGAAGCAACGGCTATTGGAAATATTATGATTCAGGCTAAAGCTCTCGGTTGCATAGGCTCATTACAGGAAATCAGGAAGATTGTGGCCAATTCGTTCGATTTGGTGCATTTTACTCCATCCGGCGAATTAGATTGGAACGAAGCATATACCCGCTATCTCGAAATCATGGTCTGACTTCGTTTTGGTTCTATTCTGAAACCGATTTTTTCTATCCGTTTGTAAGATACTCAGTCATTGGTCTGTGAAATTTCGAATGGATTCTTATTTCGGAAAATCCTTCACGAATAGCCTTTCAACTGACAAGTTTTAGTGCTTTCTGACGGTTCTTTCTTCCTTCCTTGGCTGACTAAACAAACCATCGAGCAAATCCCTCCGGTTCAGTCGGAGCAGCTCACTTTTTATTTCCTGTTGGTTTTCGCGCTGATACCAGAAAAAATATTTCCGTTGGGCAAGCTTTTCCTTCTGGCTTTTAGCCGTAAATACTTTTTGCATGGTATATGGATGGTAGCCCGTGTAGTAGATCACGGTAGCCAGAGTCATGGGAGTTGGCGTGAAATCCTGAATTTGTTCCAGCTTGAAGTCGAGGTTTTTCGTTTCGACAGCCAGGTTTGCCATATCCACATTTTCGCAACCGGGATGGCTCGAGATAAAATAGGGTATCAATTGCTGGTTCAGCCCTTCTTCGCGGTTGATTTCCTGAAACACCTTGTTTAGCTTGTGAAACAGTTTGAACGATGGTTTGCGCATCAGGTCCAAAACCTGGTCTGAAGTGTGCTCCGGAGCAACTTTTAGTCTTCCGGAGACATGATGTTTAATCACTTCGCGAAGGTATTCCATATTGTTTTTATTGACCTTCGGATCAGAGGTTTCCTTCAGGATCATGTCATAACGGATTCCGCTGCCAATGAAGGCTTTCTTAACATCAGGATGGGAACGTACTTTCTTGTACAAATCGAGCATTGGTTTATGATCGATGTTCAGGTTTTTACAGACATCCGGAAAAACACAGGAAGGTCGTTTGCATTTCCTGCAAATTTCTTCGTGGATGCCTTTCATCTTGTACATGTTGGCCGAAGGTCCGCCCAAATCGGAGATATATCCTTTAAAATCAGGCATCAGAACCAGCTTGTCAACTTCTTTCAGGATCGATTCTTCGGAACGGCTGGCGATAAACTTTCCCTGGTGGGCAGAAATGGTGCAAAAGGTACAGCCACCAAAACAGCCCCGGTGAATATTGACCGAGTGCCGGATCATGTTATAGGCCGGAATTTCTTCCTTGTTTTTATAACGCGGGTGGGGGAGACGGGTGAACGGCAGATCATAAAAGCGGTCGATTTCCTTTTCTTCGAGCGGCGGCCACGGAGGATTGACGATCACCTGCTGATTGCCAATTTCCTGAACGATCACATTCGCTTCAACCTTGTTCGATTCCTCTTCGATGTGCATGAAATTTTTGGCATATTTCTTCTTGTCCTCCAGGCATTCTTCCATCGAATACAACTTCACGGTGTTCCATTTCTTATTCGTGACGTAGTCGCCGTCTTTAGAAACCAGAAATGCGGTTTGCGGGATGTTAGTCAGTTTTTTAGGATCGATTCCTTTTTGGAGGAGCCTGGTATACTCCAGGATCGATTTTTCGCCCATTCCGTAGAAAAGCATATCCGCTTTCGAATCGACCAGAATGGAGGGTTTCAGTTTGTCGCTCCAATAATCGTAATGAGTAACCCGGCGGAGGGATGCTTCGATTCCTCCAACCACCAAGGGTACCTCGGGAAACAAGTTCTTTAGGATATTGCAATATACCGTTGCTGCGTAATCGGGCCGCTGTCCCTGACGGCCACCGGGTGTATAGGCGTCGTTCGACCGGAGTCGTTTATTGGCAGTATAATTGTTCACCATCGAATCCATATTGCCTGAAGTCACTGCGAAATACAAATTTGGCTTTCCTAATTTTTTGAAGTCGCGCAGGTCGTCCTGCCAGTTGGGCTGAGGAACAATGGCCACCCGAAGTCCTTCGGCTTCCAGTATACGGCCAATCACGGCCGCTCCAAACGAGGGATGATCGACGTATGCGTCGCCCGTAAAAAAAATGACATCGACACTGTCCCAACCCCTCGAATCGATCTCTTTTTTGGTAGTGGGCAACCACTGATTGATATCGTATTTCTGATATAGTATGTTCAACTTATTTATTTTTAGTGCGAATTAAGCTATTCTTTCTACAACTGACCGGAAAGATTGTTCATTTTTTCCAGTCTTTTTATCCTGATCGGCATTTAATCAGGGATTCAAGACTCAAAGTGAGTTACTTTTTAAAACCAAATAAGGCGATCATTTTTCAACGATCGCCTTATTTTTTGAATTAAAAACGCAAACCTGTAAGCCGGGTTCTGTACCCATCTTTCGACAGGCCTCTATCATTTATCTGGCCGGTTTATCACTAAACCGATCTAGCAGCCTACCCCTCACAACTTCCGAAGAACCAAAACGGGCAGTTCTGTATTCCCCCGAGTGCTCGGGGGAAAATCGTGATATATTTGGCCTTACAACCCAGAAGAGGTACGGCCGGCGATGTTGCCACCACCACCGGTGAGCTTTTACCTCACCTTTTCACCCGTTCCCGGTCGGAATACATCCCAACCAAGTGGTCATTTTCTGTTACCTTCCTGCAAACTTTCGCCCGCCTTCCTGTTAAGAAGCTTGGCGCCCTGTGTTGCCCGGACTTTCCTCCCTCCCGAAACCTCGGGAGAACGATAGAGCGGTTTGCACCGCAAAGGTAGCAGATTTTACGTATACGATTTGCTTTGTCTACAATTACATTGACTACCTTTGTGCCCGAAAACCATTTTATTCATTCTCAATGAAACTCAGTATAACAACTCTCATATTCTTTTCCTGCACATTAGCTTTGCTTTGTCAGTCGGAACAGGCATTTCCACAAGTTTACCTTGATCCAAAAGCCACCGTCGAAGATCGGGTGAATGATCTGCTTAGCCAAATGAACCTGGATGAGAAGATTGGTCAAATGGTTCAAACTGAAAGATCGTTCAGCAATGTGAATATGGCAATTACACAGTATTTCCTGGGTTCGATTTTAAGCGGAGGAGGAAGTGTCCCCGGAAATACGCCTCAGAGCTGGATCACCATGTACAACAGTATGCAAACCGCTGCGCTGGCAACACGGCTGAAAATTCCGATCATTTATGGGATTGATGCCGTTCATGGAAACAATAACGTGTATGGCGCCACCATTTTCCCGCATAATATAGGGATGGGTTGCACCCGTGATTCTGTTCTGGTCACCAAATGTGCTTCGGCTACGGCCATGGAAGTCAGGGCGGTTGGTTTAAACTGGACGTTCAGCCCATGTATTGCCGATGTCCGCGACATTCGCTGGGGACGAAGCTATGAAGGTTTTGGCGAAACGCCTGAATTACAAAAGATGATGGCTTTTGCCGCTGTTAAAGGTTATCAGGGCGATTCGCTCGGAACGTCTGACCATATTCTGGCCTGCGCCAAACATTTTGTAGGCGATGGCGGAACTCAAAACGGTATCAACCAGGGAAATACTGTCGTTACCGAAGCCGATATGCGACGCATTCATTTACCCGGATACATCAGGGCGATACAGGCAGGCGTTGGATCGGTGATGATTTCGTTTAACAGTTGGAATGGCGTGTATTGTCATGGGAATAAATACCTGATCACCGATGTTTTAAAAAATGAACTCGAATTCAAAGGGTTCACTGTTTCCGACTGGGAAGGGATAAAATACCTGTCCGGAGATTTCAAAACAGCCATCAACATTGCGGTCAATGCCGGAATTGATATGTATATGGAACCTTCCCGACCGCTCGATTTTATCAACTACCTGAAACAATTGGTGAATGAAGGAAGTGTTCCTCAAAGTCGCATTGACGATGCCGTTAAACGGATACTTGCGGTGAAATTCCGGCTGAATTTATTTGAGAAACCGTATGCTACCAACGCACTTGTGGATAGTCTGGGAGCCAAGTCTCACCGGACCCTTGCACGCCAGGCAGTGCGGGAATCGCTGGTTTTGTTAAAAAACAGCGGTGGAATGCTTCCCTTATCCAAATCAAGCGGAACCATTTTGGTTGCCGGTCAAAAAGCTAAGGATATCGGCTCGCAATGCGGGGGCTGGACCATAACCTGGCAAGGTGGAACCGGTGCCATAACCAAGGGCACCACCATTTTCGATGCGATTCAAAACGTTCGGGGATCGGGCAATGTAATTTATTCTGCCAATGGAGTTTCAACCGGCAAACCTGATCTGGCGGTGGTTGTTGTGGGTGAAACTCCTTATGCCGAAGGAGGAGGCGATAATCCGAACCCGCAGTTAAGTTCCGGAGATTTGTCTGTAATTGCCAATGTTCAGAAATTGAAAATTCCATACGTGGTTTTGCTGATCAGCGGAAGGCCAATTATCCTGAACAATGTGATCACCGATGCCAATGCCTTTGTGGCCTGTTGGTTACCCGGAACCGAAGCGTCTGGAATAAGCGACGTATTGTTTGGTGATTACGATTTTAAAGGCAAATTGTCGCATACCTGGCCGATTTCAATTTCGCAGGAACCAATCAATTGGGGCGATATACCCTATCAGCCATTATTTGAATATGGTTTTGGATTAACCATAAAAGAAACGGGAGTTCCTATAATGAAAAGTCCTGGTCTTTCGGTTTACCCCAATCCTGTAAAGGATTTCCTAAGTTTTCTGTCTGATAATGAAGGTGTTGCTGAATTTTATAATTTGATCGGAGAATTGAAAATAAGAGAGAATGTTCAAGCTCAGTCAAAAATCAACGTGAGTAAACTTTCAACCGGAATTTATATCCTGAAATTTACTTCCAATTCGGGACAAATTCAGATTACCAAATTTGTGAAGGATTGAGCAAGGGATTCCTTCTTTTTTTGGTTGGAATTCTACTATCCGGAAATTACCAAACTTTCAACTTAACCATACCCATTCCTGGCTTCTCAAAGGGACCGGCCGATGGATTTGATTCAGAACGTATTTTACCAAAATAATCGAAATCAATTTTCAAAGGTGTACCATCCGGATTTTCAAAGGCTTCTTTGGGTATTTTAGCCTTTCCCAAAAGCTCAGTAGTAACCAACCGTGTTTTTGGATCTGTTCCGTTTTCGTCGGTGGAGAAACTCAGGAACACATTGTTTCCTTCTTCAGTGATCATAAATTCAGGTTTTAAACCGGCATTATGAACAAAATCGGATTCATCTTTAAATGGCAAAGCCCGGTTGTAATAGATGTTCCCACTGATCCATACCGGCAGCTTGGCGTTGTTGTAACCAACCAATCCGTAGTTGTTATGCGTGTCGGACTTGTTTATTTCAGCACCGAGACCAAGAAAAATGTTGTTATAATAGCGGTCGTCACCTCCCACTATAGTACAAAGACCCGCCACCGCGGTCGAGTGTGGCAAATGATAAGGAGTAAACCGACCCAAATCAGGAAGATTTACCAGTTGGCCGGCAATCAGGTTATGAACGAACGCGCCACCTTCGGATTGCGTGCCGATTCCGGTTGGCGACAATAAAATGTTGTTATCTACCAGAAATGGCCCGTGATTAACCTCAAAGTAAATATCCATCCAGGCATTGTTATAATATAAGTTTTGGGAAATGCGGGTTCCCTGTGTCATCCAATCAAACCAGCATCCAAAGGCCAGGTTATCATGAATCCGGTTTCCTCTGATGATCGCATCGATGGCCGCATGAAACTTAATTCCGCCAATTTCTGCGCCTCCCAAAAGATTTTTTTGATGAATATTGTAGATATTATTTCCTTCAATCAGACTGAATGCTGCGCCCATACTTCCACAAATACCGGTTTGTTCACAGTTAAAAATGGTGTTATTCCGGACGATGTGAGAGCCGATGTTTCCCTTACTCCAGCCATTGCGGAGAACTCGGAAGAGGACTTCGATATAATGAATATTGCCGTCATTATTGACATTTCCGATATCATTTGACCAGACATTATGTCCCGAGCTGCGATCTTTCCCCAAAGTAATTCCTGAACATTTGGAGTCGCTGATCACATTATTTTCAATGATCCAGCCTTTGTTCCAGTTCGTGGAAATCATTCCAATTTGTTCAGCAGTTGGCGCGCCCCATTGCGTGGCTGCCTGACTGAAGCGAAAACCCTGGATGGTTAAGTAATTGATACCCGTTTTTTCCGGATGAAAACATGTGGTCCGGATGCTGATTTCTACCTGATTCTTGTTGGGATCTGACTTTTGAAAGTTGGCCCAAATGGTCGTGTTCCTATCGTCGCTTTCACAGTACCAGGTGAAGGTCGAGCCTACCTGATCCTTGCATTTGGCGTATGGAACTGAATTGATGACCTTATCCTTTTTGTCCATTTCATAGAGCGATTTTCCATTGAGAAAAACATCTGCAGTATGATTTTTACCAAAATTATCACACCAATCGCCGGCAACCAGATCCTTGCACGAATTATATTCACCGAAAAATGAGTTCGGTACAACTACTTTCCAAATACCATTCTTCTCCTTTTTCCAGCCAGAAAGAACTTCAGAACCTTTTATTTCAACCGCTTCACCGGCTGCGGCACGGTAAACAATTCGTTTCGAATCACTTTCGCCGCCCCGTGCCGGGTTGATCCATTCGCGGTAAGATCCGGCATGAACCGTGATCACATCGCCTGGCAAAGCAAGTTGGGCTGCAAAATTAATCGTCCGGAAAGGTTTGGAAGCAGAACCATCATTCTGATCGTTTCCGGAAATTGCCACATGATACTCTTTCGCTGAAGCAGCAATGGTTATCAGTGCCAGAAGTATCAACAGTTTGGATTTCAGGTTTTTCATTGGATTAGATAAGGTTAAAACCGAAGGGTCATTTATTTTGCTCCGTTGAATTCCCTGATTGCATCTACCATGGCCACAATATTTTCGACCGGAACGTTCGCCTGAATATTATGAACCGTGTTGAATACAAAACCGCCGTCTTTGGCAAAGATGTCGCACAAATGGAGGACTTCTTCACGAACTTGTGCCGGAGTTGAATAGGGCAATGTTTTTTGCGTATCGACCCCGCCACCCCAGAATACCAGGTCTTTTCCGTAGGTCTTTTTCAGGTGCGCCGGATCCATTCCTTTTGCGGCCACCTGAACCGGATTGATGATGTCGAAACCGGCATCGATAAAGCGACCCATAAATGTCTCCACCGCGCCACACGAGTGTTTGAACGATTTCCAGTTTGTATTCGCATGCATCCAGTCGTTGATACGGCGGTAATAAGGCAACCACAATTCGTCAAATTGTTCCGGAGCACAAAAGGTTGAATCCTGGGTACCAAAATCAGTTCCGCAGATAAAAACCGCATCAATGTTATCGCCGATTACTTCGTGCAAACGACGGAAGTTTTCAATCGCAATTTCGGTTTGTCTGTCGAAAATGGCCGTCACATAATCGGGGCGCATGATAGTGCTCATATACCATTCGGCGATGTCGCGGATTCCTTTCGGGTGTTTCATCTGAATTCCCGGAACCAACGCAATATCACCCAGAGCAGTTCCGCCAAGACCGGCAATTACAGCTTTACCCGTTGCACGGGCAGCTTTGGTTGATTCTGCCCAGAATTTTAAATCTTCGTCAGTAACGAAGCTGAACTCTTCCAGATTATCTTTTGGATCCAGATTTTCCTCTTCAACCGGTTCCTGCCTGATGATGGCATCGGTGAAATAGCTGGCCTTTGGCATTCTTGCCGATGGAGCCACAGAAAGATCACCTTCCGGATAAATCAGTAAATCACCATTTTCGGCATAGGTGGTATGAAATTCGGAAGGAAGGAGCACTTTCTGTCCCCAAAAGGTTTCAAATTCCCTGAACGGTTCATGGTTATAGATTCCAAACATGTTGTTTTTTCCCCAGGAGCCGACGATATCAATTCCCATAGCTTGCTGCAAATCTTCTTCGACGATTCCCAACATCTGATATGGTTCAATTACTCTGACCGGCGTATTCACCAATCCGTAGTGTTTTCGAAGGTTTTCGACAGCCAGCACATGGATTCCGGTAACGGCTGTGGAGCCAAAATCTACCACCACCCGGTCGGGTTCCTTGTGGTTTACAGTCAAGTCAAATCTTTCTTTTGAGGTCATATTTAATAGTTTATAGTTTCAAATTCCAAGTTTCAAGTTTCAAAGTCATTCATGGTCATTGAATAGTCATTGATTGGAACTTCACATTCAGCGTTTTTACTATAAGTGACGCGAAGCGAATGATCACCAATGACTTAGTGAGCTATTCGGTATTTCAATTCATCAGCACCACTGTCCGGTTAATGCCTGGTGAAGTAACGGGGAATGTAACCGATTCCTTTCCGGCCGCCACTTCAATGAAATATTCAAAGTCGGCGGTAATTTCAGATGCCGGAATGCTAACTTCAAATACGTTCCGGTCCATCTTCTTTAACGCGACTTCGTGATTTTCAACCGTTCCCATATTTTTCCATACCAACTTTCCGGAGACTGAATTTTCAGAAGAAAGTACCCTGACCCGCAGATAGAACTCTTTCCCTTTCCGAAGAATTGACTCGTCGGTCGGAACAATGATGCGTGTCTTTCCTGTATATTCCTTGCCGGGAAAAGCAGCCGGAGGAAGTTCGATGCCGAGTTCCTGAAATATTTTGTCATTCAGCGTCAGGTTTTGATTCCGGTGTCCGTTGTGCATTTCAAGATTGGCAATCATGCCCATTTCTCCAGTGGTCGAGACTTTTGCAAGCAAAAGTTTGGTGGTTTGTTCCCATTTTTGGGCCAGGTCGAGCCGGAGTGGCAAGGCTTTCTCGGATGCCAATTCCTTCTTTTTGTTTTTGTCGTTCAGTTTATTGATTTCATCCACAACCAACTGAAGTTTTTTCGAGATGAGCGCTGTTTCAATCAAAGATTGGTTGAATTTCAGGTTGTTCAGCCAGTATTCGTATCGTTCACGATTTCCCAGGCCTGGCACGGTGGGCAGAATGGCTTCCATCTGAGGGATAAACTTGTAACGGTCGAGCCTTTCAGTCAGGTCTTCCACTGTTTTATTGGTTAGTATTCCGCCTGGTCCATTGATCCAATCGGTTGCATTTAGCCGTGAATCTCCTTTGTAACCTTCTTTTTGCTCCACTCCCTGGCTATCGAGCCACACCAGCAGTTTGACCAGTGAGGCGTTTTGAAATCCAAATTCGCTTCTCACCCAGTCGGTATAGAAATCGGAAGAAGGCAAATCGCGATCGTTTGCTTCCGGTAATTTTTCCCATTCATTAGCCATCCATGCGGCTTTTGCCAAAGCTGAAACATTAGGTGATAAATCTCGGGTACGCCAGTGAATTCCAATCAATCCATTACAACCATAACGGTACGAATCGAGTGCATCCTTCCGTAAACGACCTACCCAAAGCTGTGTGCCAATCAGGTCCGGATCGTCTTCCATCCAGGGAATCGACCATTTTGGCCGGTCGGTAATCGCCTTGAAACCCTTTTCAACCGGTGTGTAGCCAACTCCGCGGTTGATGCAGCTGAAAGGTATGTCTTTCGGAAGAACCCGGTCGAACTGGGTCCGGTCTTTTTGCGGACCAAGCACCCATCCGCAGGTAGCAAGTTGGAAAGGTTTTCCCATTTCATTCAAAACCTGATAAGCCAACTTCATATCGTTTTCGGTTTTAGCCACATCGGCATCGGTAGTGCCCTTCCAGGTCCAGTCTTCCGGCGTCCATAACCAGTAATAATCAATCGGATAGGTTTTTTGAATACGGCTGAACATTCCACGGTAAAGTTCCTTGATTTGCTGGTCGTTTTCGGCTTTGATCTGGTACCGGTTTCTCACATCCTTCGGAATAATCAGCGGAGTTTCTGTTCCTACACAAATTTTGACACCTAGGGCTTTTGCCTGAGAAAATGCTTCGTTGAACACCAGTCCTGATTCGTTAAAAATCTTCAGGTTCTCGGCATCTGAATGTGGCCAGGCCGACACATTTTTCATATAATCCGAACCATAGGTGTCGGTTTCAAAAATCGGGGAAGCTCCGCAACTGAAATCGGAGGTCTTTACCGGAAAATAGCCCCAGGTACTGTCGTTGGTGGCAAAGTGCATTGCCGGATATCCTGCCTTTACCGTTCCATTGCTATTTACTTCTGTTTCTTTTCCAATCCAGACGAGTGGTTCAGCTTTGGGTCCGCCACCGTCAAATCTGGCGCGGTACGGATAAGTATGCAGACCGAAGAAATTCATCTTCATTTTGGGCAACTGACTGATGATTGCCCTGTAATCGTTGGCATTCCACCAATCCGGACCTTCCGGAAAATCGTGAAAAGGCTGAATTCCCCGAATAGAAAACAGTGGTTTCTTTCGGATATCCAGATCAGGAATATTGAAAACAATTTTGCCATCTGGAATCACATCGCCATGCAGGTAAAAACGGATTCCCAATTGCTCGGCAAATTCGTAAGCAGCGTATAAAACAGCCTGGTCGGAACCTCCTGAAACCACCAGTTTTTCGGATTCACTATTTTTGCTTGTCTTCAGGTAGTATTCTTCCTCAGCCAAATCGCCCGGAACCTGGTTTTGACCTTTTCGTTCCAAAATGATAACTTGACCGGAATTGGGCAAATCTGCTCCGGTATTCAATGAAATTTCAGGCAAAATACCTGTTCGCAGGTAAACATACTTCCTGATTTCACTGGCGGCCAGCGATTCTTTGGCAGTAGCATCCTTCGGAAGGATAATCTGAGGGGCTTTCGATTTGCATGAAACTACCAGTACAAGGATTACAAGCAGCAGTAGTATTTGATCGGTTATTCGTTTCATCGCGATTGTTTTTTATGGTTTGTTGAATTTAAGGATGTTTGTATTTTCCTCGGTACTCTCTTTTGAGCAGCGACGTGGCCGTTTTGTTATCAATGATTTCGTTTTTGGTACTATCCCATTTAACCAGCGATCCGGTATAATAGGAGATCATGGCCAGTTGTACCGTAGCAGTTGACCGGAAAGCATCTTCAGGAGTGCAGGCAATCAGCTTTTGATCTTTATTTTTTACTGCATTCAGAAAATTTTCGACATGTTTTTCCTGCATTCCTTTGGTCGGAATGGGCAATTCTTCTTTTTTTCCTTCTTTGCCGGAATGATAAAGTGTGATTTTTGAATCCTCTGCGAAAAGCGAAGCTTTTTCTCCGTGGAAAATGATTCCGTTGTTCAGTTCTTTATTTGGATCGCCGGTTCCCCAAAGGCGATGCTGCCAAACTACCGGCGCTTTTTTGAAAGCCATATTTGCAGTCAGCGTATCAGGAGTGGTAATTTTGTCGTTAAGTGCAAAGATTCCACCTTTGGAATAAAATTCCTCAGGCATCGATTCACCCATGATCCGACGAATAATGTCGATGTGATGGATTCCCCAGTCAACCAGATGGCCATTGCCATATTGTTTCTCAAGTCGCCATGCTTTGTGACCAATGCTGGGCCGGTATTCCAGTTTTGGCGCCGGACCACACCAGGCTTCCCAGTCGAGTGCAGCAGGAGGCGGCTGAATGGTTGAATCCATCAATATCGGATTGTAATGGATTTGTGCGTCAATTTGGTATACATTTCCTATGGTTCCATCTTCAATTAATTGTTTCGTTTTCTGGAATGCTTCGCTCTGCCGGCGTTGAAAGCCAATCTGTACAATATTGCCGGCTTTTTTGGCTGCATTCACCATGGCCAGACCTTCAGTGATATCATAAGCCAATGGTTTTTCGCAATAAATATCCAGGCCTTTTTCACAGGCTGCAATAAACTGAAGTGCATGCCAATGTGGGGGTGTGCCTATAAAAACAGCCTCCAGACCTTTCATGTCAATAAATTCCTGGTAATTTTTAAACGTTTGAGGTTTTGTTCCCTGAAGTTTAAATAGCTCGTCGGCACTATCTTTTAAATGATCTGAATCTACATCGCAAATGCCGATTACTTCAACTCCGCCAATCGATAAGGCTGCTTTGGTGATGACCATCCCATACCAGCCGGCGCCAATTAATCCGATTTTTAGCTTTTTATCGTCTGCAAAACCTGGAATGTAGAATGTGGAAACAAGTCCGGCCGATCCAACTGATGCTGTTTTAATGAAATCCCTTCTTTCCATGGCTCTGAATGTTAATTTGTTAGTTTAAATGATGATCTATGATAAAGAAACAATAGTTTTATGAGATTTCCATATTTGCCCAGCTTTTTTTACGACAAATTAGTATAATCGATTCGTCAAAATCTCTTTCAAATCTGGAGTTGAAAGCTTTACCGGATTATATTTATTCGATGTTTGTTCAGCGATTCTATCCAAATCAGAAAGAGAAATTCCATATTCCGAAAGCCGAGGAATGATAAGTTCTTCGGTCATTTGAAACAAGGAATCGATCAGGGATTTCGCGAAATATGCATCAATACCATTCTTCTTCTTCGAAAGGATTCGGCCCACGGTCGCATATTTATTCAGGAAATATTTTTCATTCAGGGAATTGGAAAGCTTTTCAAGGGTTAACCGGTTCGTTTCAGCCATCAGCGTGCCACAAACCACGCCGTGCGGAATAGCAAATTTCGATCCGATGGAAGAGGCAAATCCATGGATGGTCCCCACGCCTGCATTGGCCAGGGTAATTCCTGAAAGCCAGGCAGCATAAGCCATTTTCGATCGGTTTTGAATATCATTTGGATTATCCTTCACCAAATGAACCAGTGACTGATTAATATGACTGATTCCATCCAGGGCCAGGGCATCCGTCATTGGATTGGCTTCCGTTGAAAGATAAGATTCGAGCAATTGGGTAAAGGCGTCCATCCCACTGCAGGCCGTCTGCTGAACTGGGCAATTCAGCATCAGTTCCGGATCAATCAGAGCTAAATCGGGAATATAATTCGAATGACGCAAGGAACTTTTAAAACCATTCGTACCAATTTCGGTGATCACCGCATTTTTGGTGGCCTCGCTGCCAGTTCCTGAAGTGGTTGGAATGGCGATAAACGGAATTTTTGTTCCCGGTGGAGTTTGGGTTCCAACTATTTCAAGGTAAGTTGTTATTTTTTCAGGACTAACCAGCATGGCAGAGATGGCCTTTCCGGCATCGATCACACTTCCACCACCAATCGCAATTACCACATCCGGTTTGGAAGATTTAAACTGTTCGACGGACCGGTCAATATCGGCTGGCGAAGGTTCATTCCTGATTTGAACCAATGACCATTGAATTCCTTTGTTTTTAAGCCTTTCGAAAAGCTGAGCTGCCTGACTGGTTTCCAAAAATGAACGAAAACCGGTAACAATGAGCACATGGTTGCCAAACCTTGGCACAATATCCGGAAGAACCGATATTTTCCCCGGCCCGAAAATCAATTCAGGAATTCGTGCTAACAAGAAGCTTTTCATAAGTGTCCGTTTTTATCCGACGGGTCATCCATCTTTTCTGTTGGGAGTTACGGGTTAAGTGTTCCGATATCGTGTAACCCGTAACCCGTAACATTTTTTTACCATGCTAGAATGTTGTATTTGTCGCCTTTCCGAGGCTGTGCCATCATGGAAGCCACCGTGTCGCGCCACTTCTGGTAATGAGCAGTTTCTTTATGTGCGGCAGCCGACTGTTCGTCGGTGTATGCTTCATATAGCATAAACTTGCAGGGATCAGACGCATCCTGACAAACATCAAAACGCAGGTTTCCTTCTTCTTTGCAGGAGTGCAGATGATTTTCGATGGAAGCAGCTTTGAACTCTTCCACATTTTCAGGTTTTACCCAAACATGAACGCAGGTTAAAATTGCCATAGTAGGATCATTTTAATTGAGAAGCCAAAATAAAGATAATTAGTCAAAGATGTCGCAGTATTTTATTCCTGTATCATCTTTTATTCCTGACAATTTCAAACAAAGCGCCATCGTAATTTTTGTCCAGTTTCACCACAAAACCTTTTTCAGCCAATTCCCTTCCGGTCATCTCGGCAATTTCTTTTCCTTCAGGAGCCGATAAAATCCGGTAATCTGTTGCTGGATCAAGCATTTGAACGCTGACCTGTCGCTGGGTCTCTTTGGCTCCCTGTTTGAAAACACCCACAATTCCGCCTGAATGGGTTTCAGAATTGATGCGCTGGAATCCATCCCAACTGCCTTCCTGGGGTTCGCCAAAACCGGACAGATCCTGGCGGAACGTCATGAAATCGTGATTTTTCTGAGCCGATTTCAGCCAGTCTGCCCATTTTTTGATGGTTGCCCGTTGTTCAGCAGAAAGCAGCCTCGGATCGCCCAGTACGATTGGTAGGGAACCTGCCAATGATTTCAGTGAAAAAAGGAAATCAGGATCATCCAGGCGCTGATTTCCAATCACCATGGCCGTTGCCGGAATAATTGGTGAACGCCACCATGACATCTGTCTCACACGCAAAGAACCCAATGGTGCTTTCTCGCAAAAATTTGCCAGCCAGTTACCTTCGGCATGTTTACACATATCCAGGTCAATCAGCTGCAAGGCACCCATGGTTTCAAAGGTGCAATCGATGAAAAGGTTTGGTGCTTCTTTGTGCAGTTCATCGAAAAGTTGCCAGGTGGACTGATACATTTCGAGCATCGATTCGTTCCGGTCTTTGTGATAATGATTTTTTGCATGACATCCTGAACGGGTTTTGTCGGTGGTATAGGCACCGGTAACTGCTGCAAAATCGCCCTTGATATACTCCAGCCCATTTTCTTTGACCAGTTTCAGGATGACGCCCTTGATGTAATCTTTCCAGGCAGTAGTCATGCACATCGAATAGGTTTCCCAGTTGTACATTTTATTATCGTCGGCATGCAGACTGACCGGCGAACCATCTGCTTTGCGCACACACCATTCAGGATGATTCTTATAAACTTTACTTATCGATTCGGCTGAAGCCAGACTGATCCATAAGCCCGGTTTCATCCCCTTCGATTTGATGTAGTCGAAAACCGGCTTCAGGCCATTCGGAAATTTTTCTTTATTGATGCCCCAGTCGCCATACGAATCCTGCCAGCCGTCGTCGATTACAAATTCCTCTATGCCACATTCGGCGGCCGCATCAACCAGTTCGTAAATCATTTTTTCATTGATTTTGTGCCAGAACGGTTCCCAGGTATTGTACACAAAAACCGGTTTCTTCGGAATTTTATTCAGTTGGATTCCAAGATGTTTCCGGATGAAATCGTTCACAGCCCCATTCAGGATATCCGAAGGATTATCCGAATTGGCATAAATTCCGGTGAAAACCCAAGTACTTTCCCAGGTTGAGCCTGGCCGGATCCATTGCCTGAATCCAAAATTCTGATCTTTATGCGTCAATCCAATGGTCAACAGATTGTGGTCAAGAAAAGCGGTGGTTCGCTTCATTACGCCGGGGGCTTCGTTTCCAAGAACCACTCCCCGCCGGTTATTGGCTTCGTGAACCACCACCACAGGATCGTAAGCATTTCCGATGAATTGACTCAGGGATTTCTGCCGGGCGTAATCGTGCATCACCCAGCTTTCGGTACCCACATCCGAACCATCAAAGCGAAGGCATTCCACATCGAGTGATTCGAGATTCATTTCGGTCATCGACTGGTTGGTAAAACTGATTTTCTTCCGGATGAAGGGCAGATTGGGATAAAGAAGATAGGTAATTCCAATTTGCAGTTTGGTTTTTGAATTGACAAGTATTACCAGTGCACCGTTTCCTTGCAGCTGATCGGATGCTTCCTTAATTGAGATCAACTTCCAGGAATCCGCTCCGGTGAACTTTTTACCATCAAGTAAAAATGCAAATTCTTCTGAACCAGGAATCAGGAATTCCTGATTGACGCCGATGAGTTTTAAACTGGTTGCAACAAATCCTTTTTGGCCAGGATCTATTTTAATGACCTTTTTCACCACTCTATTATCGAGCGACAGCGATTGATTGTCCCAACTGGCAAATTTCTGGGCGAAGGATGTTGAACACTGAAGAACAAAAAAAAGTAATATCAGAGGTTTAATTTTCATGATGAATGGTTTATTTATCGGAATATCAGGCTTCAACGTATTCTTGGATTTATACCTCAAGATAAGAAAAAACTTCGAGCCGATTAACGATTGAATACAGTATATTTCAGAAACCATTCCGGAAAAAACGGATTCGAAAGATCAGGGAAAAGTATCCCAATAGAATAGGAACGGTTGGTACGCATTCCTTTGGCAAACATGTTTGGGCGATAATTCACCTCTTGCATGACTTCCAGGATGCGATTGCGGCTTTTAGGAAACATAGCCTTTGCCGGAAACAACCCGGGAAACAGTTGATTTAGATACGCCGGCAACTTTTGCAATGTCGTTGATATTCACGTCAGGAAAGTTTTGGTTAAGTTGGTTTAGGTCTATGGGAACGTTCCCATAGCAAATGCATAACTTTCAACTGATTTTTGTTCAATCCAATACTAATTTGAATTCAATCCAAATAAAATGTGTGTGAAAAGCAGATTTGAAGAGATCGAAGCTAAAACATCTGCATGCTGTGTAGCCGCTTATATTTTCCATCGAGGGCGATGAGTTCGTCGTGTGTTCCTCGTTCAACGATTTCGCCTTCGTGGAAAACACAAATCAAATCTGCATTCCTGACCGTTGATAAGCGGTGTGCAATAACCACCGATGTACGGTTTTTCATCAGATTTTCAAGGGCATCCTGAACCAGACGTTCCGATTCGGTATCCAAAGCTGAGGTAGCCTCATCCAGAATAAGAACCGGTGGATTTTTGAGGATCGCTCTTGCAATACTAAGCCGCTGGCGCTGACCGCCGGAAAGTTTGCTTCCACGGTCACCAATTATTGTGTCATAGCCATGTTCAGTTTCGATGATAAAATCGTGTGCGTTGGCCACTTTGGCGGCAGCAATTACTTCTGGCATGGAAGTATTCTCAACACCAAAAGCTATATTATTGAAAATGCTGTCGTTAAACAAAATGGCTTCCTGGTTTACATTTCCCATCAGGTCGCGCAAATCGTGAAGTTTAAGCTCGCGGAGATCAACGCCATCAATCAGGATCTGGCCACCGATCACATCGTAGAATCGCGGCAGAAGATCAACAAATGTCGTTTTTCCGCTTCCGGATTGTCCTACCAAAGCAATTGTTTTTCCCTTTTCGATGGTCAGCGAAACATCATTCAGGACAATTTTTTCATCATAGGCAAAAGTCACATTCCGGTATTCAATTTTGTCGTTCAACGTGCTGACCGGTTTGGCATCCGGAGCCTGTGGAATGGTCACGTCAGCCATCAGGATTTTGTCGATCCGATCCATCGAAGCCAGACCTTTTTGAATGCTGTATAAGGCGGTAGTAAAGGCTTTTGCAGGATTGATTATCTGGTAAAATATTCCGAGATAAATGATAAAAACAGGGCCTGAAAGTGAGTTGGTTTTGTTCAGAATCAAGGTTCCGCCATACCAAACAACAATGATGATCACAATGGTTCCTATCAGCTCGCTTAATGGATGAGCTAATTCCCGCTGTCTCATCAGGCGGTTCATGATCGATTTATAGTCGTGAAGTTCGGAATTAAATCGTGCATTCATTTTCTTTTCAGCATTGAAAGCCTTGATGATACGGAGCCCGCCAAGAGTTTCCTCTACCACCGTGAGGATCATGCCCATTTTATCCTGGCCTTCGCGCGAAACTTTTTTCAATGACTGTCCAACCCGGCCAATGATGTAGCCAGCCACCGGAAGTACCAGGAAAATGAAAAGTGTCATGCTGGGACTCATGATCAGCATCGAAATTAGTAATACGAGAATGATGATTGGATTCTTCAGGAACATGTCGAGCGACGACATGATTGAGTTTTCGACTTCGGTGACATCACCGGTAATGCGGGAAATAATGTCTCCCTTGCGTTCTTCTGAAAAAAATGGAAATGCCAGCTTAAGGATCTTGCTGAAAATCTGTTCACGCATGTCTTTAACCACGCCGTTTCGGATATAAACGGCTTCAAATGCGCCCAGATAAGCAAAACCGACTTTTAGAAAGGTTGTAAAAATGACAAAGAAACCGACTAATAAAAGAGCCATAGCTGCTCCATTGGCGTCCTTGAAGATGGTAATATAATAGTACAAATTGTGCTTGACGGCATCCAGATTCATGGCCCAGGGTACAATATCATGCACATCTTTCGACATTCCGAACAGGATTTCCAGAATCGGACTCATCAAAGCCATGGAGAACACAGTGAATATGGCCGACAGCAGGTTGAATAGGAAATTGAGCAACAACTGTTTTTTATATGGAGGGATAAACCGACGTAAAATCTTAAAGAAATCTTTCATTGAAACGTAAAATGATCAGTAGAATTAACTGCATTTAAAACTCTAAACGGTAGATATTTATTGTATTTCTAAAAGATACCGGTGTAATTTTGTGGAGTAATCTTTTTTAATTCAGTTTTCAGCGATTCCGAGATGTCAAGAGAATCAATAAACTCATGAATTACCTGCTGATCAATCTTTCGGTTGACTCGGGTAAGATTCCGAAGAGCTTCGTATGGATTCGGATAGCCTTCTCTTCGCAGAATGGTTTGAATGGCTTCAGCTACCACCGGCCAGTTTTTTTCGAGATCGGCATCTATAGCCACCGAATTCAACAACAACTTGTTCAAGCCTTTCTTGGTCGAATTGATCGAAATCAGCGTATGCGCAAACGGAACACCAATATTCCGGAGAACAGTTGAATCGGTAAGATCGCGCTGCAACCGGGACACCGGAAGTTTGGCAGACAAATGTTCTAATATCGCATTAGCCATGCCAATATTTCCTTCTGAATTTTCAAAGTCAATAGGATTCACTTTATGCGGCATGGCCGACGAACCAACTTCACCTGCCTTGATTTTTTGCTTGAAGTATTCCATCGAAATATAGGTCCACATATCGCGGTCCAGATCCAGAATGATATTGTTGATACGTTTCATTGCATCGAAAATAGCAGCGTGGTTGTCGTAATTGGCAATCTGAGTGGTGAACTGAGCACGTTCGAGACCGAGGTATTTTTTTAGGAAATGATTGCCAAATGCTTTCCAGCTTATTTCCGGATAGGCAACGTGATGCGCGTTGAAATTTCCGGTTGCACCGCCAAATTTCGCGTCGCACGAAATCGTTTTCAATTGATCGAGCTGGCCTTTGATCCGTTCAGAAAATACCCGGATTTCCTTGCCCAGATTCGTTGGAGAAGCTGGCTGTCCGTGGGTTTTGGCCAGCATCGGAATGGTTTTCCACTCATCGGCCAATTCTTCCAGTTTGTCAACCAGATCGTTTATCGCCGGAAAGTATTCGTTATCCAGAGCATCATGAATGGATTTTGGAACTGCCGTATTGTTGATGTCCTGTGAAGTCAGTCCGAAATGGATAAACTCCTTGAAAGCCTGAAGATTGAGTTTGTCGAATTCTTCTTTCAGGAAATATTCCACCGCCTTTACATCGTGATTGGTTATCTTTTCGATGTCTTTCACGCGCTGCGCATCTTCCAGCGAAAAGTTGGTGACGATTTGCCGCAAAGCACCAAAACCTTTTTTGTCAAAAGTTGAAAGTTGGGGCAAGGGCAATTCGCACAAAGCGATAAAGTATTCCACTTCAACCAAAACGCGGTACCGGATGAGTGCAAATTCAGAAAAATACAGCTGAAGATTTTCGACTTTTGAGCGGTAGCGGCCGTCGATGGGAGATATTGCGGTAAGTAAATTCAATTCCATGATTTGATTTTTTCAAGTGGTAAAGTTAGGAATTTTTTGAACCTGTTCTGATAAATCCCTTTATGGTGATTTGAACAGGTAATTATTTAATAAAACTGATTTATGAGACGTAATTTCAGTAAATTTGAAGAACCTAAAACAAATCTGGTTATGAAACGAAATCGTTTATTCCTGATAATTAGTTTTTTATTCAGTATATCTTGTACTAATACCAACAGCCAAATGCTTGACAAAACCACCGTAAAATCGCTTGACCTAAACCGTTACCTGGGAATCTGGTACGAAATTGCCCGTTTCCCGCATTCGTTCGAGAAAAACCTGGTTGGAGTGACAGCCACTTACAGCTTGCGCGACGATGGAATAATAAAAGTTCTGAACCAGGGTTATAAAAATACTTTGGATGGCAAACTTTCGAAAGCGGTTGGAAAGGCGAAAATTCCTGATCCATCTAAACCGGCCAACCTGAAGGTTTCTTTTTTCTGGATCTTTTATGCCGAATACAATGTACTCGAACTCGACGAAAATTACCAGTATGCCATGATTGGCAGCTCATCGGACAAGTATTTCTGGATCCTTAGCCGGACACCGCAAATGGATCAGTCTGCCTACGAAATGCTGCTCGAAAAAGCCCGGAAACGCGGATACAATTTGGAGAAGTTGTATAAGGTGCCGCAAAAACTGAATTAAAAACCGTAAAGTTATCTTCGAAATGAAGAAAATAAACCTGATTTGCCTGATATTCCTCTTGTCATTCTTCAATTCCTTCGGATTTTCAGAAACACCAGTGGAAAAAAAACTGGTTTACAAATTCAACATCCATGAGAATATAGCCCCGGCCATCTGGAGGCAAACCAAACAGGCTTTTTCCGAAGCCGAAAAACTAAACGCCGATCTTTTCCTGATCGACATGAATACCTATGGAGGAACGGTGGTTGAAGCCGATTCCATCCGCACACGAATCCTGAACAGCAAAATCCCGGTAGTGGTGTTTATCGACAACAATGCAGCATCGGCTGGTGCACTCATTTCAATAGCTTGCGACCGTATTTATATGCGGAGCGGCGCTTCCTTTGGAGCTGCCACTGTGGTGAATCAAACCGGAGAAAAAATGCCGGACAAATATCAATCGTATATGCGGGCTACCATGCGTGCTACGGCTGAATCACATGGAAAGGATACGATCATCAACGACAAGGATACAACTTTTCGCTGGAAACGCGATCCCCACATTGCAGAAGCAATGGTTGACGAACGGATTTATATTCCGAATGTTGTTGATTCTGGTAAAATCCTGACTTTCACACCCACCGAGGCAATGAAAAACAGATACTGCGAAGGTATTTGCGAAAATGTACCGGAAGTTCTCAAGCTGAATGGAATGGAAAATGCCCGGATTATCGAATACATACCAACAGCATTGGAAAAATTTATTGGATTCATGGTTAATCCGGTAGTCTCAGGAATACTAATCATGCTCATTTTGGGCGGAATTTATTTCGAAATGCAATCGCCCGGAATTGGCTTTGCGCTGGGAGTGGCTGTTGTCGGAGCGCTTCTGTATTTCTCACCGCTTTACCTCGAAGGCCTGGCTGCGAATTGGGAAATCCTGATGTTCATCATCGGCTTAATTCTGATTGCACTCGAAATTTTTGTGATACCCGGTTTCGGAATTACAGGAATTGCAGGAATTACGCTGACCTTTTCAGGATTGGTGCTCAGTTTAGTTAAAAATGTGAATTTTTCGTTTGATGAAGTCAGTGGCAACGATTTGCTCACCGCGGTTGGGACGGTCTTTTTCGGAACAATAGGCGGAATCGGTCTGGCTATCTATCTGAGCCAGAAAATGTTTCTGGCCCAAACCGGACGATTTTCAAAACTGTCACTTAAAGAAGTGATGAGCCTGGAAAGTGGTTATCTTGGCGTTGATCCTGAACTGAATCAGTTGAAAGGGAAAATGGGAACCGCAATTACCACTCTTCGGCCTTCCGGAAAAATCAGTATTGAAGGCAAAATTTATGATGCCATGGCTGTTGCGGGGATGATTGAAAAAGGAACTGCAGTAGTGGTTGTTCGAGTTGAAAGTGCCCAGTTATATGTTGAAGAACTTGAAGAGTAATCCTTGGCCAATCACAGGTTCCGGTATAATGAATCGTTTAGTTGATGGAGTATTCAGTTGAAATGACAACCCTCACCTTTTTAAAGATATCATTTGTACCAGAAACATAGCCACCTTCACCTCCTGAGAGAGATGCAGTGCGATCGACAATTGTGAACAAGCCCTGATTTGCTTTTTTCAACCGGCCCAACTTTGAATTATTCTCTGTTGCGAATTTTATTCCGGCTTCCCTTGCGTTTTGGGTAGCTTCACTTATCATTTCAGGTTTGATGTCATTCAGTTTTGTGAAGTAATATTGGATTGGATTTCCGTAATCATTGTTTGAAATGACCACTCCGGCCTGAAGTAATTCTCCGGTCATCCGGCTGACTTTCTGAACCAGATCCACATTGCTGCTGCGAACCTGAATTAGTTGATTCACAAGGTATCTGGGTGTGTTCACCTGTTGAAAATTACCGTACTGATTGGCTTTTTTATCGATTACAGAAATTCCTTCAGTTATTATTTCATCGCTTTTGATTTGATTCTGGAGAAGGAATTTAACAATCTGATTCTTTGAGCCTTCTACTTGTTTGCTGCCATCCATTAGATTATCGCAAACAATGCGTGATTGAATGTTCCATACGACCAGATCAGCTTTTACCTCCCTTTCCGAAAGGCCTTTCACACTCACACTTCGGTCTTCAGCTTTAAAGCGCTGGAGTGCCCTGCCAATAAACAAAGCATTGATTCCAAAACTAATAACCAAGGCAATTGCAATAATCCAAATGTTGTTGGTTTTCATTTTTGAGCGTTTTCGATTGATCTAAATTAAACAAAATCCGGAATATTTCAGCCAAAGCCGAACAGAAATTCAGGGCATTTAAAGTGTGTGTGTTTGAAGGAATTCTTCAATCTCTCTGCGGGTCGGAGCCGATGGTTGGGCGCCCATGCGGGTTACGCTGATTGCCGCAGCTGCACTGGCAAAGCGCAGGGCATCTTCGAGGGGTTTTCCTTCGACCAGTGCAACTGCAAGACCACCGCAAAACGTGTCGCCCGCCGCAGTAGTATCCACTGCTTCAACACGGAAAGCCGGCACCGACACTTTTTCATTCCGGGTCATTACAAAAGCACCTTGTTTTCCGAGGGTGATCACCACTTTTTCGACTCCCATACCTACTAATTTCTGAGCCGCTTTTTCTGCATCGCTCTCATTGGCGACCGGTATTAAGGATACAAATCCTGCCTCTACTTCATTCAGAACCAAAATGTTGACTTTTGAAATGCTAGAAAAATCGAAACTTCTTGCCGGTGCCACGTTCCACATCACCGGTATGCCTTTTTTATCAGCCATTTCCAGCACATATTGGATGGTTTCTTCCGGAATTTCATATTGCATCACAATCATGGCCGCCTCATCTATGAGCGTTTCGATGCGGTCGATATAGGATGGCAAAAGCCGGTAATTGGCCCCCGGGGCTACAGAAAGATAATTCATTCCGGCACCGCCAATCATGATCAGGGCATGACCGCTGGCAATACCTTTTTCCTGAAAGACAAAGCGGGTGTCGATGTTGTCGTTTTTGAAATTCTGCACCATCTGCGGAGTGTAGGCATCTTCTCCCACACAGTTCACAAACGACACATTACCACCGGCGCGGGCTGCAGCCACTGCCTGGTTGGCGCCTTTTCCGCCGTAAACCTGAAAAAAATCTGCATCAGTCACCGTTTCGCCTTTTTCCGGCAGATGATCCATTTTCATGAGCAAATCGACATTGGAACTGCCGATGACAACTATTCTATTCTTCATTTTTATCAGTTTACCGTGAAACAATGATCATTCCCAATCCAAGGATGAAAAGTATAAACATCGCGGCCAGATATTTATTGACTGATTTGGGTGCGGCGGCAAATTCTTTCCAGATAAACACTCCCCAGGCAGCAGAAATCATGGTGGCGCCTTGTCCCAAACCGTATGAAATGGCATAACCCGCTTGTTCCGAAGCGATCAGGTTGAATTCCATGGCAGCGCACCAAATCAGTCCGCCTAAAATCCCTATCAAGTGAGTTTTTGTTGATCCAAGTTTGATATAGTCGCTGTATTTTACTGCTTTTCCTGAAACTGGTTTGTACATAAACCAGCTGTTGAACACGAAGTTGGAGATGAAAATCCCGATGGTGAACACAAACATGGCCGAGTAGGGGGTGAGCAAACCTGCTTCCGGAGTGGCGAATTTAACCGTCATCGATGCGGCGACGAACCTGTAAAAGAAGCCCATCAAAATTCCGGAAATAACCGAAATCAATATGCCTTTTTTCTGATCTCCTTTCTTTTCCTGAGGAAGCTTGCGATAAGCGGCCGTATCAACGAGAATTGCGATTACAACCAGCGCCAGCCCGGCAAAAAGCAGATAAGGATTGCCGATCGGAGTAGCAATATAATTAACGATCACGCCAATGACCAGTGCCAGACCTACCGCAATCGGAAAGGCTACCGACATTCCGGCAATGGCTGTTGCCGCAACAATCAGCAAGTTGGACAGGTTAAAAATGATACCACCCAAAAATGCCGAACCCAGTGCTTTTACATCGGCCTGTGCCAGATCGGCCATGAAACCTCGACCGGCGCTGCCCGAACTTCCAAGTGTCAGACCAAAAAGCAATGTAGTGATTACCAATCCGATGGAATAATCCCAGTAATAGAGCGGAAACTCCCATTTTTTTGGGGCCATTTTGAGCGTATTGGCCCAGGATCCCCAGCCTAACATCGTGATGATACAAAAAATAACCGCAAGAGAATAGGAATCAACGATATACATACGATAGAAGTTTATAAGGTTTAGTCAAAAAAACAGCGGACAAATCGAACTTGCCCGCTGACTAAGATAGGCAATTTTAGTAGTTCTGCATTTTTCCTGTAAAAATTAATTTCCGAAGCGTTTCATGGCTTCTTCCATCATAACTGCAGTGGCAGTGGCTCCGGAACGCGTGCAACCGACAGCCTGAACGGCAAGTAACTGATCGAGGGTACGGACACCACCGGCAGCCTTCACTTTTACTTTCGGACCAACACTTTTTTTCATCAGTTTCAATGTTGGAATCGTGGCTCCGACATAGTTATAATCGCCATTGGCCTGTTTCACAAAACCAAAACCAGACGAAGTTTTTACATAATCGGCACCCACTTCGGTACAAATCTGGCACAGTCTGATCACATCTGCTTCTTTGGTCACATAGTCGGTTTCGAAAATGACTTTCACAATGGCACCCAGTCGATGGCATGCATCGGAAACCGATTTGATTTCATCTGAAATGTAATCCCATTTGCCTTGCAAAGCCTTGCCAATGTTGATGACCATGTCAATTTCGACAGCGCCATCCTTGCAGGCGGTTTCGGCTTCAAACACTTTTACGGAAACCGCTGAATTTCCGGCAGGGAAACCAATCACACAGCCCACCAGTACATCGGTGCCTTTCAGAAGTTCAACAGCTTGTTTGACCATATACGGTTTTACACAAACCGAGGCAACGTCGTATTTTTTGGCCACTACACATTCGCGTTCAAGGTCGGAATCGGTCATGGTCGGGTGAAGGATCGAATGATCGATCATTTTAGCTAGTTTGTAAACAACTTGATTCATAGTATTTTATATTTTATGGGTAAATTTTACTTTTGAAACTTCAGCAAAGATAGAAATTTAACTTGTACGTACAAGTAACAATTTTCTTTTTTTTCGGAATTTTCATGAAAGTCCCATCAGATCAAAAATCACTTTAGTCTGGTCTCACGACCGGTTGAATAAAATCTGAGAAAAATGCCACCGGAATTCAGATTTGAGTGAACTTATCGGAATGAAAGAACATCTTGTGTAGTTCACTTTTTTAATATGTGAATTTTGTTTCCGGCTTCTATTAAATTTGGGAAATTCAAACTGGGAATTGAGAAATAGATGTATTTTAGATGCTTCTAAAAATACAAATTTTCAGTAAAATATCCAGACATGTATAATTTCGAATTTCAAAATCCGGTCAAGATCATCTTCGGAAAAGGTGAAATCAGCAAAACAGGTAAGAACATTCCTGTAGGGGCGAAAATTCTTCTCACGTATGGTGGTGGAAGTATCTTTAAGAATGGTGTTTACGATCAGGTAAAGGCATCGGTTGAAGGTTTTGAAGTGATCGAATTTGGTGGAATTGAACCAAATCCGCATTACGAAACGCTGATGAAAGCGGTTGAAATTGTAAAAAAAGAGAACATTACCTTTCTGCTTTCGGTGGGTGGCGGTTCTGTACTTGACGGCACAAAATTCATTGCAGCTGCGGCCAGGTATGCCAAAGGAGATCCCTGGAGAATTCTTTCGATGCGAGCTCCGGTTTTGGATGCTGTTCCAATCGGAGCAGTATTAACCTTGCCGGCAACCGGTTCAGAAATGAATGCATCATCAGTAATCACGCGGGCTGAATATCAGGAAAAGCTGGCATTCATGTCTCCGCTGGTCATGCCATTTTTTTCCATACTTGATCCTGAAGTGATTTTCTCTCTGCCCGAAAAGCAGGTATCCAATGGGATCGTCGATTCTTTTGTTCATGTCATTGAGCAATATCTGACTTTTCCGGTGAATTCGCCTATCCAGGATCGTTTTGCCGAAGGTATCCTGAAGACTTTGACAGAGGAAGGTCCGAAAGTGCTGGCCAACCGGTTGGATTATGATTCAGCGGCCAACCTGATGTGGAGTTCGACAATGGCACTGAATGGTCTGATTGGTTCCGGTGTTCCGCAGGATTGGGCCACACACATGATAGGCCACGAGCTGACTGCATTTCATGGGATTGACCATGCCCGGACGTTGGCGATCGTACTTCCGGGAATTATGCACATCATGAGAGAACAGAAACAGGCGAAAATTATACAATTAGGCGAACGAGTTTGGGGTATTACCGATGGCAGTGCCAATGAACGGATTAACCGGACCATCAAAATGACTGCCGGATTCTTTGAATCTGTTGGAATCCCGACCCGATTGTCCGCCTATCAGGTTGGAGCTGAAACCATCGACCGGATTTGTGATCGTTTTACTAAAAGAGGTTATAAAATTGGAGAAAAAGCCAATATTGGACCTGGTGAAATCAGGTTAATTCTGGAAGACAGGTTATAGTCAATCCGAATAGCTTCACTTTAATTTCCTGAAAAATGATTCAGCAAAACGATATTACCGTTCAGAGTTGGGAAGAACTTTGTGAGGAAGTTTACCATGATTCGTGGAAACCGGATCTTGGAAGGTATCGCTCTGATTATGCCTTCCGCGGATTATCGGACATGAACTATGAACTCAAAAACAGTTTTCTTCGCAATTGTGGCGATCAGGCTGAACTGGAGTATCATCTGCTGAGGAATTTCAGGAAATATTCGATCAGCAAAGATCCGCAGCTTACCAGCACGTTCTGGCGTTCGCTGGTTCTTGCGCAACATCACGGCTTGCCAACGCGGCTGATCGACTGGACTTATTCACCGTTTATTGCCATGCATTTTGCGACGGCAAATACGGAAAGACACGATATTGATGGAGTCATTTGGAAAGTCGATTTTGTCAAGGTCAACCAGTTGGTGCCATCTCCGTTCAGTCAACATTTAGCTGAAGAAAAGTGCAATGCTTTCACCCTTGAAATGCTCGAAAAAATCGTCTCGCTTTCTGATTTCGACCGGCTTTTTACCGAAAACCAGGTGCTGTTTTTTGAACCGCCTTCGCTCGATGAGCGAATTGTGAACCAATTTGCTTTATTTTCGGTAATGACCAGTCCAACTGTAATCCTTGACGAATGGCTTATTCATCATCCTGATCTCTACCGGAGAATCATAATTCCGAAAGAGTTAAAGCTGGAAGTCAGGGACAAACTTGATCAGGCCAACATTACCGAGCGGGTTCTTTTCCCTGGATTGGACGGACTTGCCAAATGGCTGAAACGGCACTATAAACCTGTTTAGCGGTTCTCCATTGGATTGATGCGGATAAAACCTCCAACAGGAACCTCAAAGTCGAGAGAGTTCTTGTTTTTGGTTTTTATAATGCCTTTTTCGGTGCTGATCCCTTTGCAGTTGAAGATTTCATAGTTGTAATCAAGTCCCGATTTACTGACCTGAAATTGTACCTCCGGAGTAATCTTTGAATTGATCACGTCGATGGTAGAAGTAAGTACCAACGGAAGATTGATGGTGTAATCCTCATAAAGCATATAAATTGACTTCTTCTCGTTCTCAACTTTTACCACCGGATAGAATCTCGAAACCTGCATTGGCTCGAAATCGCCTTCAAGAATGACTTTGTAATTCTTTTTCCAGTAATTAAGCCAAAAACGGATAGTTTGCTTAACATCCTGAGACATAGTGGTCACATAGAAAGACAGGTATGGATTTCCAAACAAAACAGACTGAAGTTTTCGTGCAACATCTTCAGGAGTTTCTTTTGGATTAAAGGCTACGACCTCCATGAATGGGTTGTATTTCCCGAAAAGTAAACGGTTGTTTACCATTTTTTCGCGCACAATCCGGCAGTTCTCAACGCCGACAAATCCGGTCAGGAAACTTTGATAACTAACCAGGTTCGGTCCGACGACCGGAAATTTCTGCCCCATGAAAATGTTAGGCTTGATCGCTTTCAAACGTGCCTCCATGTCGGCATAAAGCGTATCGACCGCCAAATCAATCGAGACAAAATCCCGTCCGCTGTCCTGCTCAATCAGTGCACCTTCCTTCGGATAAAACCCTTTTAAGAAATCGAACCAGTATCCATCAAATTGCCATTGAGTAAGGAAATTAGCATAGGTACTAACCAGGTATTTTCGAACATCAGCATATCTTGGATCAAGGACGTACATTTGCCTGGGCGCCCGATAACGGATGTATTTTCCTTCAAATTTCTTTAAGACCACCGGATTCCCGCCTATAAACGGAATGGAATACCATAAATACAAGGGAAGTTTCATTTCCCGGCATTTCTGCTTAAAAAGGTTCATGGTCTGGTAGCTTTTTTCTTCATACGAAAAAGCAGTATCCACTTTCATATTGACCAATGCCTGCCATCCGTCGTCGACAAGCACCGATTTGAAGTTAAAAGTCCGAAGTGAGTCCAATTCCCTGGTAATGTTTTCGAGAGGGATGTTCCGATGCATCGGGTACCAGGTCGAAAATACCGGCACATTGGTGGTATCTACACTGGCCACTCCCAATTTGAATTCGTCGGCTAAAAACCAGGAGGAAGCATCGTAAATAGCCTTGGAGAAATGGATATTTCTGAAATCGACCAAAACTTCGGCCTGATAATCCTGAAGGTTCGATAGGGGAGGGTTATCTTCGAAAAAACCAAGGCTAAAAACGATGGAATCGTTGTCTTCCCTGATATTTGAACTCACAAACTTTGCCTTATAGGCATCCTTGCAGGTGAATGTAATCTGGTTCTGATCGTTTAAGGTAAGTCCCGAAATAATCGAAAACCCGGCAGCAGCCCTGTCGTACGATGGAAGTGAGAAAAAAGATTTGTTTGACCAGGTTTTGGAATTCCAGATTTGATTGATTTTATCTTTTGGGAACTTGACCGAAACATTGAACGAAGGGGGAGTGGCTGCTGAAGTCGAATGAAGATAAATGTAAAGGATATACTTTTGTAGACCTTGTTCCTGTATATCAATCGTCGCTTCGAATGGTGTAAGTACCCCTTCTATATGGATCTTACTTTTATTAAATACGTAAAGATTGCCTGGTCCGGCGGAGTACGAAACTGAACTTCGTCCCAAATTCAGAACCAATACCATCAATCCAATAAACTTCAAACTGATACTAAAATGCTCCTTCATTCGAAAATATTCAAGTAGATTGTGTGGTAAAGATAAAAAAACTCGCTTATCGAAATCATCAATAAGTCTGAAACGAGGAAATCTTTCCTGAAAAGGAACCGGCAAAAAGTAAAAATCGCCTTATTCGTCAGTCCGTTCGGTGATTTTTTTACCGATAACAAATTGATCGGTGATTCCAAGTTTTAGTGCCAGATACCTGGCCAGAAAGAAAAATGGAAGTATCGAAGAAAAGGGAGTGTAAATTTCATCCAACTCAGGATCATTGACTTCAAAAACCCTGGCACCTGCATTTCTCAAGGTATCCATCAGTTTGATTGTCCGTTCAACCAGAATCCCTTTCGAAGGGTTGATCACGATGACTATTGCATTTTCTGCCGTTTCTTTATACCCGTGCTCGTATTGGCTCAGCGACATCCCAACAAACGGAAATCGGGTAGTTTCGCTCAGCAGCAGAGCTGCCTGATAGGCTGTTCCCACATTTGGCCCGCTGCCAAGAATATTGATGCAACTGAATTTTCTACTTCGGAGATTTTTCACCAGTAAAGTACCAATGGATTGTCCGGTCAACTCAAATTCAGGGAAACGCCGTTCAATCGAATCCAAAGTATTTCGGACATCAAATCCATGGCCCAGGTACAATACAATGAGCGTATTTATAAACGTTTTGGTGGATGAGAATTTTTCTTCTCCGGCCAAAATCGGTATTGCAAGTTTGAGGTTTGGACCAAGAGCCAAGGGTGAATTAAGATCGTTCACGATGGCGATATAATTGTGAAAGCAAGATGCACAGTTGATCAGATCAGTTGTTCGGCCGGATTGCGAAATTAGGACGGCTGTATCAAATTGCTTGATCATCCGGATGTAATTGAAATACTCTCCGGCCAGTTCAGGAAATATTTTTACTCCCAGGTAACGAAGCACTACCGCAGCAAAATAGGAAGATCCCATTCCTATATAGGGAACTTTCTCAGGCAGAATCAAGCCTTTGTTTTTTTCGTAGCAAAGTCGTGCCTGAAAGGGGATATCGAATAATTCTTTTTCCATGCGCAGATTCAGAATCTAAATATAAGCATAAAATGAATCGGGAACGATGGTATTTCAACAAAAAACCCCACTTCAAAAGCGGGGTTTTATATGTTTATGACACCTAATCGAACTTAAACTATTTCACCTTATCAACAACTGCTTTAAAAGCTACCGGATGATTCATTGCTAAATCGGCCAAAACTTTACGGTTGATTTCAACATTTGCCTTTTTAAGCAAACCGATGAACTGTGAATAAGATAAACCTTCAGGACGAACTGCAGCATTGATACGCTGAATCCATAAAGCCCGGAAGTTTCTCTTTTTTGCTTTTCTATCTCTGTAGGCATATTGCAAACCCTTTTCCCAGGTATTTTTTGCAACGGTCCAAACATTTTTACGGGCACCGAAGTTACCTCTGGTAAGCTTCAGGATTTTTTTACGATGGGCCCGCGATGCGACTGCATTTACTGATCTTGGCATAATAACTGATTTTAGAATGGTTAGCGCCCCTTTTTCAGGGATCTTCAAGCTAATTCATTCGATTGATAACTAAATTTTAATACACTGAAAAAGAACACATGATTAGATGGTCAGCATCGCTTTTACATTAGGCACGTCGGCTTTATGAACCGTTCCCCAATAGGTCAGGTTACGTTTCTGCTTGGTGCTTTTTTTGGTCAGGATGTGACTTTTAAATGCATGTTTTCTTTTAATTTTTCCGGTGCCGGTTAATCTAAACCTTTTTTTAGCTCCGGAGATGGTCTTCATTTTTGGCATCTTCCTATGATTAATGTATGTAAGAAATTTATTTCTTCTTTTTAGGTGAAATAAACATGGTCATTCGTTTTCCTTCTAGCTGTGGCAGTTGCTCTACTTTTCCCACTTCCTCCAGTTCCTGGGCAAATTTCAGAAGAAGGATTTCTCCCTGCTCCTTGAATAAGATCGATCGGCCTTTAAAAAACACATATGCTTTTACCTTGGCTCCTTCCTGAAGGAATTTCTCGGCATGGCGCATTTTGAACTGAAAGTCATGGTCATCGGTATTGGGGCCAAAACGTATTTCTTTGACGACCACCTGAACCGTTTTTGCTTTTATTTCCTTTTGTTTCTTTTTTTGTTGATAAAGAAATTTCTGATAATCAGTAATTTTACAAACCGGCGGATCAGCATTTGGCGAGATTTCCACCAGGTCGAGATTGAGTGCATCGGCCATTTTCAAGGCTTCCTGAAGCGAAAAAACTCCCGGAGTTTCAATGTTTTCACCAACTACCCGGACCTGTTGGGCACGAATTTTCTCATTTATTTTATGCTGAGGGGCAACTTCTACCCTTCCACCAGTATATGGTCTTTTTACAGCTATGGCCAATCCCTCCTATTATTAGTTAATATTCAATTTTTTAGTTGTACAACGATGATAATTGTTCTTTTACTTCGGCCTTTATGAAATCGGCAAACTGCTGAAGGCTCATCGAACCTTGATCTCCTTCTCCCTGCTTTCTGACAGAAACTAGTTGATTTTCAGTCTCTTGTTCGCCAACTATCAATAAATAAGGGATACGTTTTAATTCGTTATCCCTGATTTTCCGGCCAATCTTTTCATTTCGGTCGTCAATTAGCGTGCGAATATCGGAATTATTTAGAAATTCTGAAACACTTTTTGCATAATCATTATACTTTTCGCTGATTGGTAACACTACCACCTGCTCGGGAGTCAGCCAAAGCGGAAATTTTCCGGCGGTATGTTCAATCAAAACAGCCACAAACCGTTCCATCGATCCAAAAGGCGCGCGATGAATCATTACCGGGCGGTGCCGTTTGTCATCGGCTCCGATGTATTCCAGTTCAAAACGTTCCGGAAGATTATAATCGACCTGAATCGTTCCCAGCTGCCAGCTGCGGCCCAAAGCATCTTTAACCATGAAATCCAGCTTCGGACCATAAAAAGCTGCTTCTCCCAAAACAGTCACCGTTTTCAGTCCTTTTTCGGCGCTTGCTTCGATGATGGCTTGTTCGGCTTTATCCCAGTTTTCGGTTGAACCGATGTATTTTTCGGGCTTGTTCGGATCGCGTAAAGAAATCTGTGCCGAATAGTTTTCAAAGTTTAAGGCTTTGAAAATGATAAAGATAATATCTATGACCTTTTTGAATTCATCTTTGATTTGATCGGGGCGGCAAAATAAATGCGCGTCGTCCTGAGTAAATCCGCGAACACGGGTCAGGCCATGTAATTCGCCGCTTTGTTCGTACCGGTAAACCGTACCAAATTCAGCCATACGTACCGGTAAATCCTTATACGAGCGGGGTTTGAATTTGTACAACTCGCAGTGATGCGGGCAGTTCATCGGCTTCAGCATATATTCTTCTCCCTCGGCCGGTGTTTTTATCACCTGAAATGAATCAGCTCCGTATTTCTGAAAATGCCCTGATGTTTTGTACAGGTTGACATCGCCAATATGTGGAGTGATAACCTGTTCGTATCCGAATTTTTTCTGCACCCGTTTCAGGAAATCCTCGAGCTGGAAACGAAGCGTTGCACCTTTAGGAAGCCACATCGGCAATCCCTGACCGACATTTTGCGAGAAAGTAAATAGTTCCATTTCCTTTCCCAGTTTCCGGTGGTCGCGTTTTTTTGCTTCTTCCAACAGTATCAGATATTCCTCAAGCAATTTCTGTTTCGGAAAGGTGATCCCGTAAACACGGGTCAGCATTTTGTTTTTTTCATTTCCACGCCAGTAGGCACCTGCAATTGAAGTCAATTTTACCGCTTTAATGAAACCGGTATTTGGCAGATGAGGTCCGCGGCATAAATCGGTAAAATTACCCTGATTATAAACGGTAATGGTTCCGTCTTCCAATTCGCTGATCAGTTCTTCCTTCAGATTATCGCCTTTTGCTGAGAACATCTCCAGAGCATCTTTCTTTGAAATCTCCTTCCGGACAATATCATGCTTTTCCCGCGCCAGTTCAATGATCTTCTTTTCGATCTTTTCAAGATCCTTTTCAACCATTTGCTGACCTTCAGGCAAATCGATATCGTAATAGTATCCGTTGTCGACCGTTGGTCCTATCCCGAATTTTGTTCCCGGATAAAAGAACTCAATGGCTTCAGCAGTCAAATGAGCTGACGAATGCCAGAAGGTTTCCTTCCCTTCACGATCGTCCCACAACAAAAGCTTGATGTGCGAATCAGTATTAATCGACCGGGTCAGATCCCATACTTCGCCATTCACCGAAATTGACAGAACTTCTTTTGCCAAACGGCTGCTAATTGACTCGGCAATGTCCAATCCTGAGATCCCCTGCTCGAATTCCTTCACACTATTATCAGGTAACGTAATTTTGACCATCGTTTTATGTTTTGAAAAACAGGGTGCAAAGATAAATATTAATAGCTGATAATGTTCAAGGTTCATCGTTTTTCGCAGAAGAAAAGTATGAAATCTTCTCTTTTTTATCCGGAAAAAAAAATGAATTTTTGACAGAACAAAGAATCATTAACTTCAAATAACATGAATTTTAGAAAAAGCCTCGTACTGATCCTTGTAAGTATCTCACTTGCTGCGTTTCCTCAGAAAAAAATTGAATTGGCAGATGTAGTTGCCAACCGTACTTTTGCACAAAAAAGTATTTCAGGATTGTGTCCGATGAACGATGGTTTAAATTATACGACCAAAGAAGAAAATACTAAAATTGTAAAATATAGTTATCAGACAGGCCAGAAAGTTGAAGTTTTGTTCGACCTGACCAAAATTGAAAACCCTGGATTCACGGCTTTCTCGGAATATTCTTTCAGCACCGACGAAAGTAAAATTTTGTTTACAACCAACAGTAAATCCATTTACCGGCATTCGTTTACCGCAGATTATTACATCTGGAATTTCACTACCAAAGAGATGACGCCACTTTCGGTAAACGGTTCTCAGCAGCTGGCCACTTTTTCGCCTGACGGAGAACGCGTGGCCTTTGTCAGGAATAATAACATATTTATCAAAAGCCTGAAATTTGGTACTGAAAATCAGGCTACCCGCGATGGCAAAGCAAATGAGATTATCAATGGTGCTCCAGATTGGGTGTATGAAGAAGAGTTTAGTTTCAGCAGAGCCTTTGAATGGTCGCCCGACAGTAAATTTCTGGCATTTATTAAATTCAATGAAAAAAATGTGCCGCTTTTCAGTATGCCGATGTACCAGGGGCAAAAACCTGAAATCAAAGAAAATCAGCTCTATCCGGGAAGTTACAGTTATAAATATCCGAAGCCTGGCGAAAAAAACTCGGTGGTAAGTGTGTTGATTTACGATTTAAAAGCAAAAAGCAGCGTCATGGCTGAAATTGGAAAGGATTCGGATCAATACGTTCCCCGCGTCAAATGGACTGCTGATGCTTCTGATTTGGCTATCATGAAGGTTAATCGGTTGCAAAATAAAGTGGATATCGTTTTGGCCAATCCCTTTACCGGCGATACCCGAGCTTTCTTTACTGAAAAAAACAAGCGATATATCGATGAGAATTTCTATGATGATTTCCAGTTTCTTCCGGATAATAAATATATCGTCCTGATCAGCGAACGGAATGGTTATTCACATCTGTATCTGTATGATAATCATGGTTTTGAAGTCAAACAGTTGACCGATGGAAATTTTGATGTAACCAAATTTTACGGTTTCGATCCGGTTAAAAAGGTGTTCTATTACCAGGCTGCCAAGGAATCGCCAATGCGCAGGGAAGTATATTTTGTGAGTCTTGACGGAAAAAAATCAGGGAAACTTTCCACTCAATCCGGTACCAACAAGGCTGATTTCAGTTCAGGATTTAAGTATTTTATCAATTATTTCTCCAATCTTGAAACTCCCAACCTGGTTACCCTTCATGATCAGACAGGCAAGCTTATTCGAACGCTGGAGGATAACGCTAAACTTAAAGAGCTTTTGCAATCATATTCATTAGGTAAAAAAGAATTCTTCAGTTTTAAAACTCCGGAAGGTGTTGAACTGAAAGGATGGCTACTCAAACCATCCAGCTTCGATCCATCAAAAAAATACCCGGTATTGATGACTCAGTACAGTGGTCCGAATTCACAGGAGGTGCTTGATAAATGGAAAATGGACTGGGACGATTATATGGCTCAGGAAGGATTTGTAATCGCTTGTGTCGATCCTCGCGGAACCGCTGCCCGCGGCGAAGAGTTCCGGAAAATGACCTATATGCAGTTGGGTAAATATGAATCAGATGATCAGGTTGAAGCGGCAAAATACCTCGGAACTCTTCCATTTGTTGATAAAAACAACATGGCCATCTGGGGATGGAGTTATGGTGGTTTCATGGCCGCACTTTGCATGGAAAAAGGCGCCGATGTGTTCAAAGCCGGAATTTCGGTTGCTCCGGTTACCAACTGGCGGTTTTACGACAGCGTTTACACAGAGCGGTATATGCGCACTCCACAGGAAAATCCCGATGGTTATGACGACAATTCCCCTCTCACTCATGCTGACAAAATCAAGGGAAACTACCTTCTGATTCATGGATCAGCCGACGATAATGTGCATTTTCAAAATACCATGGAATTCACAGAACGTATGGTTCAGGCTGGAGTCCAGTTCGATATGGCTGTTTACACCAACCGGAATCATGGAATCCGGGGTGGAAATACGACCATGCACCTCTACACCAAAATGACCAATTTCCTGAAGGAAAAGTTACAGTAAATCAATAAATCATCTGTTTTAGATAAAAATACATTGGGATATTAGATTAAGTATCGCTAAATTGTTGCGTTCAATTTTTGATTCTGACAACTAACTTGATATTCCAATGAAAATTTTCTGTTCATTCCTGATTGTACTTTTTTTGACTGGCCTTTTTTCGGTGCAAGCCCAAACTGACAAAAATTCCAGGATCAACTTTCGAAATGCGCCCGTTTTGTTTAAGAAAGAGGGGAAAATGGTTCAGCAAATTATTGCTGACTTCAAATCAGAAAAGACTTCTGAAATTGAATTTTTTGTCTCCGGAAAGCAGGTACTGAAAACCGGGATTAAAAAGGGGAATAACCTTATTTTACTGACTGTTCCAACGGTTTCTTCCTCAAAAAAAATCAATATTTCAATCAAAGGTGATCCTGATTTGGCGGGCAACTTTGCGTTTACAATCACTCCGGTGAAAAAATGGGAAGTCTACCTGGTTCAGCATTCGCACACCGATATTGGATACACACGACCGCAATCGGAAATACTGGCCGAACACATGCGTTACATCGACTATGCTCTTGACTACTGCGATCAGACCGATGCGATGCCCGATGAAGCCAAATTTCGCTGGACCTGCGAATCGGCCTGGGTGACGCGCGAATATTTGCGTTCACGACCGTCCTCTCAAATTGAACGCCTCAAAAAACGCATTGCTGAAGGCCGGATTGAAGTTGCCGGAATGTATTGCAACATGGCCGAAATTTCGGACGAAAACATTATGACCGATTTTCTTCAGCCTCTAAAAGAATTCAGCAAACTTGGAATTCCGGTTAAAACTGCCATGCAGGACGATGTGAACGGAATTGCCTGGTGCATGCCCGACTATTTCAAAAATACCGGGGTCAAATACCTCGATATGGGTATCAATAAAACCCGCTCGCTCCTACCCTTCGAAATACCGACCTGCTTTTGGTGGGAAGCTCCATCGGGCGAACGGCTGCTGGCATTTCGTGCCGACCATTACATGACCGGCAATTTCTTCGGATTCGAAACAAAGAAAATAATTGCAGAGAAATTACTCGACCATCTCGCCAATCTGGATGAAAAAAAATATCCGTTCGACCGGATTGGCATTCAGTTTTCAGGATATTTTACCGACAACGCACCACCATCAACCGCTGCCTGCGAACTAATTAAACAGTGGAATGCAACCTACGAATCGCCAAAGCTCAAACTTTCGGTTGTCAGTGAATTTTTTGAATATGTAGAGAAAAATTATTCAACTACCCTGCCCATTTACCGGAATGCCTGGCTCGACTGGTGGACCGACGGCTATGGTTCAACTTCGCGCGAAACGGCGGAAGTTCGAAAAACGCAGAACCTGAAACAAGTCGATGAAGGGATGTTCGCGATGGTTTCGATGCTGGGAGGCGATCAAAATCAGAACTTGGAGGCCAATATGGATCACATCAGCGAGAATGCCATTTTCTTTGACGAGCACACCTGTGGCGCTGATGAAAGCATCGACCGGCCTTATTCAGAAAACTCGACCCGGCAATGGTTGCAAAAAGGCGCCTATGCCTGGGAAGCCCTTAAAAAAGTTACCTTGCTGAATGAGGAAGCCCTGGCTCGCCTGCAGGAATACCTTAAAAAAGCCAATTATCCACTGATTTATGTGATCAACTCCCTGGGTTGGGAACGTTCAGGAACGGTAGAACTCTTCATCGATTACCAGATACTTCCGCTCCACAAGCAATTTAAAATCAGCGACATCAGCACAGGAAAAGCAATCACGGCACAAGTTGTGCGAAAACGCAGTGAAGGCGCCTACTGGCTTTTGGATGTTCCGGACGTTCCGGCATTGGGATATAAAGCCTTAAAAATTGAGCTTACAAACGAGTCAGGAGAAAATGAGAATTGGAATGAAAATACCGAAATACTTGAAAATGCGCATTACAAAATAGTGGTTGATAAGTCTTTGGGAGCAATCAGCAGCCTGTTCGATAAAGACATCAACCAGGAATTGATCGATCCGCAGAATCCCTGGAAATTAGGGCAACTCATCCATGAAACAATTCCTGACCGAAATGCAATGACACCATCGCACACCACTGTTTCGAATGTCAAAATTAAAGAAGGAACTGATGGTCAGGTTTGGAAAAGCATTCGAATATCAGCAGATTTGGAAGGTTGTGAAAAAGGAATTGAGAACGACCCCAAAGGACTTGAACTGGAAATCAGGCTGTTCAAAAATATCAAGAAAATTGATTTTCAATATCATGTGGCAAAAGAAATCGTGACCTCTCCGGAAGCGCTTTATGTCGCTTTTCCGTTTACCTTGCCTGATTCGAGGATCGTTTTCGAAACCATTGGTGGAATACTTTCTCCGGGTCAGCAATTGCCCGGTTCGTCAAGCGACTGGAATGCAGCGCAGAATTTTGTTTCAGTGCGTGGCCCGAATAGCCAGATCATCGTGGTCAGCAACGAAATCCCCTTGTGGCAGTTCGGCGATCTGAACCTTGGAAAATTCGAAGCCAATCCAAAACCCGGCAAAACCTGGCTTTATTCCTGGGTGATGAACAATTACTGGTTTACCAACTTCAGGGCCTTTCAGGAAGGTGGCTTCCACTGGGGCTACCAGATTACTTCAACAAAAGACACCACCAACACCTATGCCACCAAATTTGCCTGGGGCGAACGGAATTTCTTTGCCACACGCACATTTCCAGCCGGAAAGAATGATTTTCAGTCGCCGGTTTTGGAAACGCTGAAAATCACCGGATCTTCCAACGCAATTTTGATCAACAGCCGGCCCTCATTTAAAAATTCAGGTTCAGTTTTGCTTCATTTCAGGGAATTGGAAGGCAAGGCTGCAGAACTGAAACTGGAATCGAAGCTTGCCGGACGGTCAATTAAACAAATTACCGAAGTAAATGCAGTCGGTAAGGCAAGCGGAAACCCATTGCAATCCATCAGGTTCAAACCATTTGAAGTAAAGTTTGTGGAAGTTCAGTTTTAAAATCGGAACAGCGAATTAACCGTTCAAAATCCGTCATCTATTTTTTTCGAATTTGGAACAATTAGGGCACAAAATTCTGCCAAACATCCTTCACTAACTGAGGTTGTGGCACAAACAAAAATCGTTCAGGATTTTCCTCAAACTGGGTGTAAATTGGTTTTCCGTTTACTATTCCAAGTTGTGAATAAATCTCCGGACTTTTGACTACTAATTCTGAATCCAGATAATTCAGGTTTTTCAGCCAATCAATTTCTCCTGAAGGAGCTATCACCGGAAACCAGGCCAACCCTTTGTGGGCGCGTACTCCATCGTACTCGAAACCATATTCACGGTCGCACCAGGCGCCAAAAGTGAGCGGCTGCCCCGCATCAGCGCTGATGGTTGCATGAGCCCAGTTTGGTGGCACAATCACCACTTGGCCAGGTTGAGCAATTACTGCAAAGCAACGGCCAGGGTCATCTTCAGCCGATTCCTGCATGTAAATAATTGCTTTGCCGCTCCAGATTTCATACACTTCGGGAGTTGACCAACCTGAAAACGGGGAAACCTTGTGAATATGCCCCTGACTGCGAACAGGCTCATCGCCCAGGCGTCCGGCGGCATAGGTGACCGCACCATACAGCAAGTGAAGTTGTTGTAGTTGGCGGAAGTGCTCCGATTTGCCAACATCCATGGCAATGGAATACACCGGATCAGGTCCATCACAGTCAGGATTTCGTAAGCTTTTCCGAATGGAATCAAGCGAACGGTTTTCAACTTCAGGTCCAAAGATATTTGTGCCATAATGAAAACCCATAGGCTGGGTGGTTGGTTGGATATCAAATCCGGGATAAAAATTCATGTCAGGAAATTTTCAATGTTAAGGTACTACTGAATTCATCTGAATGCTAGCATATTTACCATTCAAATTATTAGACTTAAGCCATATATTTTCAATAATCAATTCTTAAAGTGATAAACCCATAAGGAATTATCTTAACAGATTCACCGGTTTCCTGACTGGGAATTTCTTCGAGCGAACACAGTTGAACCGATTTTGGAGCACCAATCGGGAATTTAAGTCCCTATGTTTGTAATGTGCACTTATGCTACTCTAGCAAAAGTGCACATTACAAACATAGGGACTCAATTTAAGGTGACAGATCCGGTGGCTCCGGATCATCGGATCTGTAAATTTCATTGATTTATAATTCCCTGATCGCTGTTTTTCAGTGAATAACTGCTTACTGTTGTGATGCTTCTTCCAGGCAAAGTAAGCTGTTTTGGTGATCCTGCAACGAATTTTCCAATTGGATTCAATTCAAATCCGGGCTTTAAAACCAGTTCCTTTGAAACCTGATAAATATTTAGTTGCTTTTCAGGAAAGGCAGCGATGGCAAGGGTTACCGTTTGAGATTCGTTTTTCAGGTTCAGGATAAAAATGCTCAATTCGCCCTTCGGACTAATCAAAGCAACCGACATCAAGGTACTATCTTTTTTACTAACGACACATTCAACCGAACTGGAATACTTGGACATGAACCGTGTCAAAATTCCAAATCCGTAATATGCTTCAGGTTCGGGTTTTACTTCGGAAAGGTATTTTTTAGTATTTCGGTCGAAGGTCTGGATCAGTTGCCATTGACCATCGAGGTCGCCGCGGTTGGTAAAGCTCCACCGGTTGAAGCCATCCACTCCTGCACGGATTCCACGTACAAAATCGGAAGCATTGGAAAGTGAGGCATCAAAAGATTTCGGTCCCGGATTTCCGCCTCCAAACCCCAATTTCATATTCCCGAATTCGGACATAAAGAAAGGCTTATTCTGTGCATGCGCCCAGTTGGCCCAGCGTTTGAGGTTTGCTTCCCCTGAAGCGGTCACTCCATCGTACGAATGAATGTCGAAACTTCCCAGATAGGATGCAAAACCCAACTTTTCTTCCTGAAATGGCGGCATGCTTGTCCAGTCGGGTCCCGAAATCGGAATGGTGATCTTTCGTGCATCAAACTCTTCTTTCAGTCGCTTCCAGGCATCGTTGATCGATCCCTTGGCATCGCCGTATTCCCACCAGTAGCCCCACGGACCGCCAGGAGGTTCGTTGGTCATACAGAAATATTTGATGCAGCTGTAGCCTTTCGCTTTGGTGAGATGTTCAATCAAGGATGCAATTCCATCGGCAAAATCATCGAGGTTTCTGGGTGCGCTGATTAACGGATGAACTCCCGGATAGGAATTCCATGCTACATGACTCCACATTTGTTGCAGGAAAACATCGGCATGGTTTTGCTCGCACCAGTCCAGAATGCGGTATAACGCCTGCATTTCCTCATTTTCCCAGTCGAATTGGCGCCGATCAGGTTCATACATGCGCTGATCGATTTCTACCCTTACAAAATCAAGTCCGAGCCAGGCTGCGTGGTTCACAATTTGTTTCCATGCATCAACTTCAGTCACCGGAGGGTTCCCGCCAAAAGCACTTCCGCGTGGGCCAACTTCCCTGGCAGGAAATTTATATTTCGAGTTCTCCAGAGGAATTTCCCAGCTCAAGGTATGCCACGATGCGCCCATTCCACCACGCATGGTATGGATGATTTTGGAAGCATCAACATGGATTTCTGCATCGGGTTTTAAAGGTTTTGAGAAGGCGAAAAACAGAATGACAGAAATAAATAGAAGTATAAAACGGTTCATATTTTTGAATTTTAGGTGACTCACAGTAAAATCTTAAAATCTAACATAACCTTTCATCGTTCCGCATTTCTGGCCTTCGCCAGATACGTAGGGGCGAATGGTGTAAGCGCCAACTTTTGCCGGAACAATAAACACTTCCGCGTAATGAACGATGAATGGCTCAAAGGATTCGATCGGGCTTTCGACAATCACTTGATCGCCTTCAACCAGGCAAATCACATGAACTCCTCCATTGGTATGGTGTTCTGTCTTTTTGGTGAACCAATGCCGACGGGTTTCAATGAATTCTCGTTCGTGTAAACCTGTGCGTTCTTCCACCCAACCATCGCCTTCAGCGACCACCTGAATGTTATTGACCAGATTTTGCCGCGTCCAATCGGTGGTTCTGTCCCATTGAATGTTCTTTTTTCCATGCTCAATGTTGATGGGGCGTGGCTTTCCATCCATTCCCAAACGACCCCAATCCCACAATTTGAAAGTGAAAATATACGGTGTGGCACTGATTTCAAGCACCATGCTGCTTCTTCCTGAACAGTGAATGGTTCCGGCCGGAATCAGCACATGATCGTGCTTTTTCATTGGCCAGGTTTGAACGTGTTTTTCTGCCTCAAATGGTTTTCCTCCTGCCTGGGCTTCTTCCAGATCGGTCAGCATTTCTTCTGGATTCACGCCTTCCTTCAAACCCAGGTAAACGATGGCATCGTCTTCCACATCCATCATGTAATAGCTTTCGTCCTGTGTGCAGTGCAGTCCGAATTTCTCCTGAATGTATTCGGTGAGCGGATGAACCTGCAGACTCAGGTGGCCGCCTTCCATGGTGTCGAGGTAGTCGAAACGAATCGGGAATTCGTCGCCAAAACGCCCGTGAACCGGATCGCCCATCAATTCACGAGGATGACGGAAAACCAGGTTGATTGACGGAATTTCAATCACATCCTCACCAAACTTCAGCAACAGGCTATTCTCTTCGGGAACGGCATTGAAACACCAGGCATAGTTTTGAGCCGATGGATCCAAATTGCAAACCTCTTTCATCCACTGACCGCCCCATGGTCCCGGATCGAAAAACGGCACCACGCTAAACGGACGATTGGTGGCGATTTCAAGACCTTCAAGAATGGCTTTTCCTTCTACCATTTTTGGTTGTTCAATTTTATTGGTGTCGAGTAGGAAATCCCAGCTATCGAACAACGTTTTTTTAAGTCGGTCACAAACGCGCCAATCCACGAAAAACCCTTGTTTATAAAGCAACATCCAGTCGGCGGTATCACGGTTTTTCACTCCAAGATTATCGACCAAATGTTGACGCATACGCAGTTGGATTTCCCAGCGGGCCATGTCGGCATAAATAAGAAGAGAGGCCTGCCCCCGGCCCCCTCCCAAGGAGGGGGAGTTTGGGCAAAGCAACGACGCGCCGCTTCCGTAGATGATGATGGTTCCTTCTTCTGTGTTTAAAAGTTCTTCCTGAATGGCTTTTACTTTATCTGAATCGAAAAAGGCATCCATTGTTAATCGGGTCAAGTAGCCAAAAATACGATCATTGGTCACATCCGGGAAAACCAGTTGTTTGATCTCATCTTCCGGAAGCATGAAATCGGCAGCATGAATAAATCGATCGTGTTTCAGTCCTGTTTTCAGGTTTGAAACCAGTTCTTCATGAATCACGCCCTGATAGGTTTCAACCACCACCTGTTTTTTCGGACTTTTGATGTTCAATATTTCCTTGCTCAACCGGTTGCAAATGTCAGCCCAGCCTTTTTCAACCTTGTAGGTTGTGTCTTTCACCTCCACCACCGGGAGATTGTTAAATTTCGAGGGTTTGTTTAAATATTTTTGCGTCATGTTTTGCTAATTAACTGAAAAATCGCGGATACTTTTTACGGTTTCACCTTTGTAACTAATTTCGGCCTGCAACTGGTATTTTCCTTTAGTTTCAGGCGTTTTCAGTTTCATATCAATTATCTTTTTCTCGTACATCTTTAAATCCACCAACGTTTCCTGATTCGAAACGGTTTCATTTCCTGCCATAACCGACAATTTCAGAGTTCCACTCCAATCTTCGCCAGTATCGTTGAATACATGAGTGGGAACCGAAAGTTCTGCCCCCGGAGCAAACGATTTGTCCCAAACTTCAACCATTAAGCCAACCGGACTGAAAGATTGCTTTACATATTTATAAAATTGCGGCTCGTAATTCAGGTTTTTTAGATCGATGAAATTATCGCTGGTTTGTCCTCGGGGCTTTGCTGAACGGGAATAGCCCAGCCCACAAAAGTGCAATACACCGGCACATTTTCGATAGGCCCGCCAGTATTCGGTGAGGATGGCCGTGTATTTTGCCTGAGCCTCAAACTTATGTTCTTTGGTAATTGCTTCGGGAAATGCCACCTTATAAACCCGGTCGGTCAGTGTGGTTGGCGTTCCGTCACGGTTGAGCCAAAGCCACGAATATTCATTGTTGATCACCGGGTTTGGGTATCGTCCGCCATTTGGCATCGGACTATGCTGGTTGGGGTCGTTGTCGGGCAGCAGCACTGTTGAAAGCAAATCTTTCAAACAACCTGCCTTTGAAGGATTCTGCCCAGTAAAATATTTTACAAAAAGATACGGGTGCGATTCGATTGCATCGGTTTCGCTCATTGGCGGCGCATAACCATTGTCCCACGGACGGTTAGAAAGATCGAGATGACGAACCATTTGAATTGCTTTCCCGGTGGTGTCGTTCACCGATTCGTTTTGCGCGTCCCAGAAAACCACGCAAGGATGGTTCCAGCGATCACGCATCCAGTCGCGATATTCGGCGGCTAACTGTTTCGAGGTGATTTTTCCCTGAAATTGTGCAAAACCGCCTTTTCCTCCAGTCCAGACCGGAAATTCGTCTTGAATCAGTATACCTAGACTATCGGCAATTTCGTACCAGCGTTCAGGCGGAAACCCAATGCAGTAACGGATACTATTCCAATTCATATCCTTGAACTGAGCATGCAGTTTGGTCACCCATTTCGATTCCCAGGGAAGACTATTCCTGTCCGGATCTTCAAAAAAGCGAAAAATACAAACATTGGTGCCACGCAGATAATACGGATTTCCGTTCAGTAAAAAAACGCTGCTTCCCTTGCTTCCAGAGAAACTCCGCAACCCAAAACGGGTTGTGGTCTTGTCTCCTGAAGTGCTTAATTCCAGATCGTAGAGGAACGGACTTTCGGGCGACCACAAATGGCAATTTGGAATTTTTACCGTAAAATCAGCTAATTGCAGTTTGCAGTCCGAAGTTCCTTCTGCCACAATCTTTCCTGAAATTGCTTCTCTAAGGAGGTAAGAAACTTCCGGATTTTGATCAGATTCTTTGGATTGAATTTCTGCCACCACCCGAACCTGTTTATTGGAAACATCAGGAACGGTTTGAACATTGGCGATAAACGGATAGTCGGAAATGATGAGCTTCACTTCATCGTAAATTCCGGGAGTGTATTTTGTTTTTTCGAAATCGTGGCCATTAACCACGGTATCCGGAAGATTGTTACGACACCCAACGGCAATAAGTAGCTCATTTTCTTTGCCATCCTTATTCAGAAAAGGTTTCAGGTTAAAAACTGAAGGCGTAAAACTACGTGTATTTTCCCCTGCCAGATTTCCGTTCACATAAACCTTGGTATGATAGGCAGCTTTGTTGATTTTCAATTGAACGACTTGTGCATCATCGGCACTGATTGTTTTTTTGTACCAATAAACAGCGTTGTTGTATGCCGTGTCCTGCAAATCAATTTCGGGCAGAGCCATATCAACCAGCCCGGGAACCTGAATTTTAGCCGAAAAAACGGAAGGAATTTCAGTAAACGAAGCAGTTTTCGTTATTTCCCAGATTCCATCCAAATTGGTTACCTGTCGGATCTTAGAACCCTGATGGCATGCTGAAATCAACAGAAACAATACCAGAAAAGAGAGTAATTTGCTCATGGTGTATTCTTTAAAATTGAACTTTTCACAAGATAATCCGCTCCGTAAAGTGCTGCCGAATCCGGAAATTTAGCTTCCACCAGTATCACTTTTCCCCAGGGAGTCCAGGCATGCTGGTTCACTCTTTCCTGAAGGTATGGCAAAATAATGGAAGAGCTTTTCATAATTCCTCCGCTCAGGATAATCATTTCCGGATCGAAAGCATGAATCATGGTGATAATTCCGGCAGCCCAGGCTGAAAGGCAATGTTCAAGCACATCGTTGGCAACTTTGTTACCATTTTCAGCGTGATGGAAAAGGGCTTTAAAATCGAGTACTGGCTCGTTTTTCATGGCGCTGCTGTTAAATTCTGGATGTTCTTTCAATAACGAAGGTAGCCGCCAGGTTGATGCTTCGGCTTCGACACACCCAATATTTCCGCAAGTGCAGGCAGTTCCGTGGTGGTCGATTACAAAATGGCCACCCAAATTTCCGGCCTGAAAATGTTTGCCTTTCAATAATTTTCCTTCTATCAGCACAGCCGAACCAATTCCGGTACCCATGGTAACCATCACCAGGTTTTCACATCCCATCCCTGCTCCATGCTGCCATTCGCCCAACAAAGCCATTCGTGCATCGTTTTCGGCAAAAAGCGGACAGTTCCAGTTTGTTTTTGCCCAGGCAACCAGATCGGTTTCGGGGCCGTCGTCGTATTTTTGATTGGTTGAAAGAATTCGGTTTTGCGACGAATCGACCAGCCCGGCAAACGAAAAACCAATTCCCAGAACAGCTTCCGGCTGAACCTGATTGGCTTGCAGAATTTGATCAATCGCCAATTGCATTTCGGGAAGCTGGGCTTTCAATCCTGCCGCAGATTGCGCCGGAATTTCTTTCCGATCAAAGAGTTCGCCTGATTTCAGCAACCCGATTTTGATGATGGTTCCTCCGAGATCGATGGCAATTACAGCTTCCCTCCATCCCCATCCAATAGAGGGGGAGACAGAATAAGTATGCGGAGCTTTTCTCATTTCTTATTTCTCATTTGTGTTCCTATTTCGCAAATTCCTTTTCGAGTTCTTCCAGCGTTTTGCCTTTGGTTTCAGGAACATATTTCAATACAAAAACAAGATTGGCCAGACAGATCAGCGCGAAAATCAAAAAAGTCAAGCCTCCGCTTAGTTTTTCAAGCATCACCGGAAACGATATGCTGACTACCGTGCAGGCAATCCACAGCGATACAATGGCAATCGACATTCCTTTGCTGCGCAGGCGATTCGGAAACAATTCCGCGGCCACTACCCAAAGTGCAGGTCCGAGGGAAGCGGCAAAAAATGCAATGTATCCAAGGATAAATACTAGTACCAAAACTCCGGAAGTTTGCTTGAAAAAATAAAGCGCCGAAAGTCCCGACAACATCAGCATCATTCCGGTCGAACCGATTGTAATCAGTTTTTTTCGGCCAAAACGGTCGATCAAGACCATGGCAACCAAGGTAAAAACCAGGTTTGTTCCGCCAATCAGGATGGTTTGTAAAAGAGCCGAATCGTTGCTCTGACCTACATTGGCGAATATTTTAGGTGCGTAATACATGATGGTATTGATTCCGGTGATCTGCTGAAAAACCGACAAAACGATGCCGATGAAAAGCAACGGTCTGATTTTTGGGGCCAGTAATTCTTTAAAAGTGGGTTCTTTCAGGTTTTTCAGGGTTTGCTCAATCTCGGCTAATTCGCCTTTGGCCAGTTCTTTTCCTGAAGTTTTAACCAAAACATTCAAGGCATCCTGTTTCCGGCTTTTGGCGACCAGCCAACGCGGACTTTCAGGAACTAAAAACAGGCTAAAAAACAACAATACTGCGGGAGCTGCCATGACCAGCAACATCCATCGCCAGTTATTTTCGCCGGTTCCAACCAGTAAATAGTTACTGAAAAATGCGACCAAAATCCCGATGACGATGGTCAATTGGTTAAGCGAAACCAAGGTTCCGCGGTATTTCGCCGGAGCAAGTTCGGCAATGTACATGGGCGAAAGGATGGATGCTACTCCAACAGCAATTCCACCTAAAATTCTCGAAAAAAGGAAAAAGTAAAGGGAATGTGCTGAGGCGCTTCCGATGGCCGAAAAGAAAAACAATAATGCGGCCAACATCAGCACTTTTTTGCGGCCATAATGATCGCCCGCTTTTCCGGCGATAAAAACACCGGCAATACAGCCAAATAACAAACTACTGACTGTCCAGCCTAATTGCGCTTCAGACAAGCCGAAATAAGGTTGAATGAAATTGATGGTTCCGGAGATCACCGCAGTGTCGAATCCGAACAAAAGTCCGCCAAGTGCGGCTACAACTGAGATGAGAATGACGTATGATTTCATCTGTCTATAATTTGTTTTTTAATTGTCAGATATCTTGTCCCGATGAATATCGGGAGAACTCCCATATAATGGTCATCCTCCTGTGTGTGAAAGGATTTCTCGTAATAGTTTCATTCTTTCTTGATAATTAGAGTTTTATTTCCATTTCAATGCTTTGTTTCCCTCCAACCGTAATACTTTCAGGAGAGCTAGTCCACAGTTTTTTATGTACTACAACTTTTTCGGGAAGGTATGCCGATTCGAGAAACGCAAGTTTGAACCTAACTTTGTCAGCCTTGGCGTTAACCACGAGCGACAGATTAATGCGACCGAATGGCGTGCAGATTTTATTTAGACTTATTTTTGCATGAGCCTTGATCCATTGTTTTGGCAGGGCTTCAAAAAGGTGCAATTCTTTTCCTCGGTCAATTTCAATAGCATGAACAATCATCCTGATAAATTCGGCACTGGCCCAGTTGTGCGGCATATCGCCAACTTCCTCACTACCTTTACCTAAGGGCTTTTGCTCCTCGCGCCATACCATTGTGGGTGACGAATGATTGGCATAATCGTAGAGTAGTTGCGGAATTCCTTCGGTTTTGCCCAACCACTGCAGTGCGTGACTGTTGAACGAACTGAAATAGTTCCACAATCCATCTTTCATCCATCCGGTATCGAAAACCAATCCTTCTTCGCGGTGGCTGTTAATCATATCAATCGTTTGGCAAGCCCATTTTTTCAGTTCCTGACCTTCGTCGAACAACTGACCCGGATACACCGATTGACAAAATGCCCACTGACCTTTTTGCGCCGGATAGTTGCCTTCATTGTGAATCATAACTGGTAAATAACTGTTTCCCTTTTCATCTTTTCGGATGTCGGTTCTGGCTTTAACCATGAAATTTGACAAAAATGAATCGAAATCTTTTTGCCATCGGTTTGCCTGTTCTGTTTTCCCTATCCATTTGGCAGCTCCGATAGCCCATTTCATGCCACTCAGGCACCATTCTGTGTTCGAATAATCGTTTCCGAAAGCGATACCTCCGTCAACATTTCCGGCTGGCAACAAACCGTAACCTGGTTTTGTTGAATCAGCCATTGCTTCGCTGCGCAGGGTTTTAATACGGTTCATGCAGCCCTCTATAACCGACCAGTTTTGTTCGAGCCAGTCTTTATCCTGAGTAAGCCTAGCATGACGGATAATCATAAACGGAACCAATCCATTTTCCTTGTGAAACGTTGGAAGCATATCGAAACCGCCGCCTTTTAACTGGTTCTTTTTCAGGTTATCGATGCAACTTCTCACATCTTTGGAATATCCAAGCATCGTTGCTACTTCGAGCAAAAAGCTTCCATCGGCGATCCACAGTCCCCGATAATAAGTTGGTCCAACGTGAAATGCCTTATTTCCGCCCCATTCATCCCTTGCCTGAAATATATTTCGGATGCTCAATTGAATCATCGATTGAATGCCCTCATCCGGAACTGAAATCGCCTCATTCGAGGGGCTGTTTTTTGCCCACCAATTCTCCGATACTTGCTTGTTTTTCAATATATTGGCAACCGTTGCCTGATACGATTCATCCTTTCCCTGAAAACGACTCAAGGTAAAAGCAAGTTGTTTTTGTTCTCCGGGTTTGAGCGAAACAGGCTCGAAAAGAATGGAATAACTTTTTACTGTATCGACCTTTATCTCCAGCATTTTTATGGACGAGAACAGCCTGGAAAATGGATCAATTTGAAGAAAACCATTCTCCAAATGAGGCTGGTCAATGCCCAGGTAATTGACTGCCGGGTTAAAAAGCTTGCTTTGATTGCTGGTATTTTTTAAATTAACAAGCAGGTGATACCTTCGTTCCGGCATACAAATCTGCGCGCATTTTGCATAAAGCAAGGCATTTTTGTTTTGCTCTCCACTGATGATTTCATCGTTTGTTCTTGAATTATCGGCAAACATCCAAATCGCGTTCATAAATACATCACGGTCTTTTACTCCTGGAAAATTATTGACAGTAACTGATATTATACCGTCTTTATTCACATCATGCGACTCAAAACTATATATTCCCGGAATCCTAAACCCAAAATCACGAGCAGGGTCGATCTCTTTTTCATCCGATCCTTCAACCGAAATCCGCATGATTCGAATACCCGGTTCTTGCCATTTTCCTTCGCAAAATCCCAAGGCTATCTGGTTCGATGCGCCTGGTTTAACTTTGATGTGAAACTCCAGAAAACCTTCGCCCGAATAGCCCGACTGACCTTCAGCAATATCATTGAAAGCTTCGTCACATGAAACTTTTGGCTTCGACCAATCGATTTCTATCCTACGGTTATCAAGGCGTTCGATACTATTCTTCTGAATGTTGGCTGGTATTTCCTGAAATGTTTGTTCCGATATTACAATTCCATCACATTCTTTTGTTGTCACTATTAACGGTGTGGTTGCCGAACCTAATTTCTGATTTTTCCACAACGATGGGCTTTTGCAGTCAAACATCAGAGAATATGAAAATTTACGAGGCCCATCGTAATTGAAATCACCAAAAAGTTGACCCTCCTTGCCAACAAGCATTTTAATCGGATCGTCGGGTAAACTGATTAGGGTTTGCCACCACGCTGGACTGTACCGATGATCAACAAGAGCCTCATTGGTTTGTGCAAATCCACTTACTGCGATCGCTAAAACAGCAAAAAAAAATGCACATTTTTTCAATAAGTTGTTCATAATTAATGTTTTCAAGTTTGTTTTGCTCCGTGCTATACAATCATTATTGGTTTTCCTTCCACTTCAACCAATCGAGCAGAGAAACCATTTTTGGCAATTTCTTCATAATCGTGACCGGCATCCGATGGCCAGCAGGCGCCGACAATTAGTTTTTCGTTTCCCGTATTGGCCAGCCGGTGAGCAATTTCGTCACGGATGTAGTGCAGACTTCCGGGATATACTTCCTCTGCCCAGGTATTTCGCTCACGATCCATCAGAATCAGCATGCCTTTTCCATGAAGGCCCCAGTAAAATTCAGCACGATCGCCCAGCGAATGGAAATGCCCTTTGGTCATGAAATATTCGTTTCCCACTTTTCCCGGATAAATGGTGGAAACCCCGAAAAACAATCCACCCGGAGTACCTTCTGCAACCGGCATCCAGGCCTGAACTGTATAAGCCAGTTGATCGGGATTCATTTCAGAATATGCTTTTTCATCCTGAAAAATTCCGGGAATGTCTTTGATTTTCCTGACCTGATTGATCACAGGCTCACCGGTCATCCGGTAATCGTTCAAATTCAACTCTACCGGAGATTTCATGATTTCTAAATGCTTCATATTGATAAAATTAACTTTTTAAATTATTAACACCGAAGGTGTTTTATTTTCATAACCTTAGGTCGTTGACCTAAGGAGGTTGAAATCCATATACAAACTGCCTGAAAGGCAGAACAACTATCAACTTTAATGAAAACATCATTCCTTAATATTACTATCATGCCTTTCAGGCAGATGTTGGCTCCTTTATGTTTCTCCGCAGGTCGTTGACCTTTCAGTTATGAAAATTTTGACTTTTCAAGTCAAAATAATTTTAGTCCTTATTCTGATCTTTGATAAATTTTTATTTCGCTTCAAGTTTAAAATACTTGTATTCAGCTAGTTTTCCAATTTTTATGAACCTTCTGCTAATGACTGTTTTCCCGTTTTCCGGAGTGAATTCGGCAACCAGCAAATAACCACCAGCCTGCGTTGGCAGGATGATTGAAACCGGCAAGTCGGTTCGAATAAATGATGGCAGTTTGACTAAACTTGTTTGTTCTAAAAGGGCTTTTCCTTTTGAATCAAGAAGCTTTATTTTAACCGTTCCTGAAGCAGTTGCAGGATTGTTATTGATTCCGGCAAGGTTGAAAATCAGGGCTGATCCGGGTTCATGTGGCTTGATCATGCGGACGTATCGCTCATCAGTCAGATTTATAAATGTTGCTGCAGGAGCAAAAGCATGATGAAACCAGTCGAGCGTGGCCGTTGGTTTCAAATCTTTGATATTTCCGGCAAACCAGTCGCCGGTAAAGCCATAATTGTTGGCCAGGTAACAGAAAGCCAGTACCCCGGCAATGTTCGGATTACTGCGTAGCCATTCGGTTTCGAGCTGCATCCAGTAGGCCTGTAATTCCCAGTTTTGTTCAGGAGTGGAGTTTTTCCCAAGGTAGTGTTCGTAAACCTCCACCGTCAGTTTACTGGGCGAACCATTTCTCCATAGCCAGATCCAGCCGTATTCATTCACTAACTGCGGAACGCCCGCATTGTTGATAGATTCAATGATATCCGGACGAAAGTTCAAATCGCCCAGCGGATAAATGTCACGATTTGCGCCCGGCTGAATCCAATTTACAACTCCCTGGTAGGGATGTGGTTCGTCCATTTCATCGGCGCTCATCTGATCGCCAGTCATATAACCGGCGTCCCAAACGCGGGTTGGGTCCAACTTTTTCAACTCCGGTATCAAGGTATTGCCGATATAACCATCCCAGTTTTCGTTGATTGCGTCCCAAATGGCGATGCTCGGATGGTTTCCATCAGTCCAAACCCAGTCGGTATATTCTTTTCGGATTTGCTCATCCCAGCCGTGGTTCTGCCAGTACAACCATTCGTTCTGGAACATCAGCCCGTTTTCGTCCGCAATATCGTACCAAAAATCAGGAGCAATCCCCACGCAAATGCGCATCATGTTCCAGTTCAGTTGTTTCGGATATTCAACCAGGAGCCTTTTCACCCATTCCTTATCCCAAACCAGGTTGCTGCAGTCCGGATCTTCGAAAAAGCGCTGAAGGGTAACATTCGTTCCGCGAAGGATAATTTTCTCGCCATTCAGGTAAAAGAACTTGCCTTTTCGGTCAAAATCGCGCATTCCGAACTGTTTGGAAGTTTCATCAGAAATGCCTTTATCAGAGGTCAAGGTTGCGGTTGCCAAATAAAGGAAAGGCTTGTCGGGCGTCCAGTTGGTGAAATTCTGAATTGGAATATCCTGCTGAACCTCAGAAATGTTGTCGCGTTTAGCAGCAAAACGACCACTTTTGGTTGCCACTATTTTTCCTGAAAGCTTTTCAGCAATCGAAATATTCATGGTCACCGAATCACTCATGGCATCGCCGTAAAAAATCTGTGCCGGTTTGAAATTCCGGAGCATCGCTTTTACCGTTACTTTTTTGTAGGCAACCGAAGGCAAAACCAAAAGTCGATTGACCCGAACAGCTCCGGTAAACGAAAGCAAAACATCGTCCCAGATTCCGGGGAGATAATGTTCTTTTTCTTTATCGGTGCCGCCTGCAGCTTCCGAAGGCAACCAAACACGGTCGCCAACCTTGATCAGGATTTCGTTTTTAGCGCCAAATTTCAGGGCTTTTGAAATTGGGAATTCTACCGGGGTATAACAGGCCATCGAAGTTCCCATATCCATGCCATTCACATAAACCTGAGTGACATACTGGCTCTTTTTGATGGTAATTACGGCTTCTTTGCCTTCCAGTTCCTTCGGAATATCAACATATTTCAAATACCAGCTATAACGCGGTGAATAATCAATGTTGTACAAATTGTGTTGCCCTTTGGCTTCCACCTTATCAGCCCGTTTAAAGAACTTGTAGTAATCGTCGATTTTTGGTGAAGCAAGGTGGATCAATCCGGGGACGGGAATCGTGCGGGTATATTTCGCCGGAGGAAAGGCATTTACGGTTTGATCGAACTGCCAGGTTCCGTTCAGGTTGATCGTGGTTCGTGAGCCATCGTTGGCAGAATTTGCCAGATATGGAATCGACAGAATCAGGCAAATGAGAATTCGTTTCATAGTTTATTCGGTTTTAAATGGTTGAAAGTGCTAATCCAAGAGCTTAAATTTCCGAAGGAAATCATCGGCAAGTTCAAGTATTTCATCGTCGTAATAGCGCGAATATTTAGGATTTCCTTCGCCCAGATAGTGTTTCCTTCCTTCATACATATGTTGCTCAAAGTAATTTCCTTCCTTTTTCATCGCAGTTTCAAAATACTGAACCGTCCATTTCGGCACCTGTTCATCGTCGGTACCATGGAATTCAATCATAGGCGGTAAGCCCTTTTTCATATGATGTGCCGGAGAGATGCTCCAGATCTGAGTTCTGCGTTCGCCGAGTAAACGGTCACACCAACCCTCCACTGTATTTACACATGACGAAAACAGCAGAATCGCATCAGGGCGACAGCTGATATTCAAATTATCCGATTTTTCATTGTGCTCATCAATCATTGCTGTTGCCAAAGCCAATTGACCACCCGCAGATTGACCAGCCGCGACTATTCTGTTGCGGTCAATATGGAATTTTTTGGCATTTGCGCGCACCCAACGCATGGCCGATTTGGCATCCATCACACATTCAATGGGGCTAATTGTTGGATGTGGAGTTATTCCGTTTTTAATCGATAACCGATATTCAACTGAAAAAGTCACAATTCCCAGCTTTGCATATCGTTTGCAGGTACTGAAAAACTCACTTGGTGTGCCATAAGCCCATCCTCCGCCATGGAAAAATACAATTGCAGCATTATTTTCTCTTTCAAACGACTGGCCGGTATAAAAAACATCCACCTGAAGCTTTGTTGAGTCAATCGTTTTGTAAACTTCCTGAATATGGGTAATTGGATTATTGGGTTCAGCTTGATTTTTGCAATTTGCAGCATGGCACATCATTGAAAAACCAAGAAAAAGAAAGGAGAGCAGACGTTTCATCTTATACCGTTTTAAAATGAGTTTCGTTGATTCATCACGAAAGGATTATCCAGCTTCAGTTTCTGATGGTTCAGGATCATTTCGGCCATGGTTTTTCCCATCGCAACGAAATCGGTAGAAATGGTCGTAATTCCAGAAGCCACAATGCCTTTCAAAGGAGTTTCATTGTAGGAAACAATGCCCAAATCTTTCCCCAATTTCAATTGCTTTTCGATTGAAACCCGAACCAGAAACTCCAGATCGCGGTCATCGACCACTACAAAAGCATCGCCGGGTTTGATTTCTAACGATTTTAGCTCATTGACAATTTCGCAGGCAATTGGGTATTGTTTGCAGAAATCACGAAAGCCGGTCACAATATCTTTGAAGTGCGATTTCTGATGACGAATGACCAAAACCATGCGTGAATATTTGTTTACGAGTTCCGAATTCTGCTTTAATACGCGATAAATATCACGTTCAAAATCCTGACAGACAAACGGATAAAGTTCTTTGTACTGCTTCCTTCCCTGATCGAGGATAAAAACCTTGTTTGAAGGAAGTTTTGCAATGGTGGTCATGGCGTCAGGGTGGTCGATGGGCATGATCACATATTCGGAATAGTCGCCGATTGATCCATCTATGATGGTCTGGAACATCTTCAGGTTGTTGTGGTGGAAGAAGATTTGCTCGCTGCCGTCTTTTTGCAATGCGTCTTTAAAAGCGTCGTAAAGTTCTTCCTTGTATGCGGTCAGTCGGTCGAACACCAGCAAAACCTTGTGCTTGAAACCGGTATTCTCATTCTGAATAAAATATCCTTTTCCGACCTGAGAGGTAATAATTCCTTTGGATTTCAGTTCATTGTATGCCATCAAAACCGTATCCTGCGACAGACCATATTCCTTGCAAAGCATGTTCAGCGACGGGATTTTGTTGCCTTTTTTCAATTCACCAGCCTTGATTTTTTGCTGAATGGCATCGATAATCTGCCGGTATTTGGGAATCGACTGATTGTCGTCAAACTGAATATCAAAGTGTTTTCGCATAGCCAAACCTCTGGGTAGTTCTATGCAATTTTAGTAAATATTTTGATACTACAAATCAATACTTTAATTTTTGTATAGACAAAAATTTAAATGCTATTTGCCACTCCTGACTTTTGCCACCAGCTCTGCGGTAACTGGTTCAAAATTGTTCCCAAAACTACAACGCACGTATGAAAGCACATCCGCTATTTCCTGATCAGAAAGTTTGGCGTGTGACGGCATGAAGTTTTTATATTCCTCGCCATTTACCACAATTTTTCCGCTCAGGCCTTTCATCATAATTGCCACCAATTCTTTGGGATCTTTGCCCACCCAACTGCCCGGCCCGAGTGGCGGATGCATGTTTGGAACTCCTGAGCCGTCGGCCTGATGACAGGTTAAACAATGATTGACGAAAACAGCTTTCCCCGCATGTACTTTTTCATTTGATTTTTCAGGAAGGTTTTTACTGATCTCTGCAGAAATTTGTTCTTTGCTCACGGGTTCAGACTTGTTCTTTCCGGAATTATTTTTGCAGGAAACCAATAAAAAAAGAAACAAAGTATTAAACATCAAAACTTTAGTAATTCTCCTTTGCATAAAGTTTGTTTAAGATTTTCACGATCAAGATAGCACAAATTGCCGACAGTTTATCATTTGTTGTAAAATATTCGGTAGATGCGTCCAGCCGTATCGTCTGAAACAAACAGCGACCCGTCAGTTCCCTGGGCCAGTCCGCACGGGCGATGTTTGGCGTCACGCGGACTTTTCACCACATCCACTCCGGAAAATCCACTGGCAAATACTTCCCAGTTACCTTCAGGAATCTTTCCTTTAAACGGCACAAAAACAACATAGTAACCTTCTTGCGGCAGTGGTGCGCGGTTCCATGAACCATGAAAAGCGATAAATGCACCGTTTTTGTATTTCTCCGGAAACATATTTCCAGTATAGAATAAAAGGTCGTTGGGAGCGGTATGGGCAGGGAATGCCATGATCGGATCATCGGCTTCCGAGCACCTTCCGGGTTTTTGGCCGTCGCCACCGTATTCCGGAGCCAATACCTTTTTGTTTTGAGCCGGATCGAAATAACAATATGGCCAGCCAAAATTTGATCCGTCCTCAACCAGCAAAAACTCTTCGGCCGGAAGCACTGCATTTTGAGCATCGGTGTACAAATCAGGAAATAACTGCGACAGCTGATCGCGGCCATGCTGGACGGCATACAGCTTATTTTCGGTCTTGTTCCAGGTGATTGCCACGGCATTTCTTATTCCGCTTGCAAACCGATAACCGTCTTTGGCCTGATCTTGGTTCAACTCATCAGCTTTAAAACGCCAGATGCCGGCATGAAGGTCGAGTAGGGGACAGGGATCAATTCCGGGAGAACCTTTGGTCCGGTCTTCCTGCTGACATGCATTCGACGGAGCTCCCACGTTTACATACATGTTTCCATCCTGATCGAAGGTTATCGGTTTGGTTTCATGCTGATTCTGCGGAGAAAAACCACTCGCCACAGTTTCTGCTTTTCCTGAAGGAACCAATTCTCCTTCAGTGAGTTTATACCGGACAATTACCGTATCGGCTCCAACATACAGGTAGCCATTGTGCAATCCAATACCCGTTCCGGAGTAAATACCGTGGTATTTGATTAGATCGGCTCTTCCAGTTCCATGCTGATCGCGCAAACAGACCACTCCGCCGCCATTTTTTACCTTGCTGAGCGAAACATACACATCTCCGTTCGAATTCACGGTGAGATGCCTTGCATTCCCCAGGTTGTCGGCAAATACCAGTGCTGAAAATCCCTCCGGAAGTTTCAGTCCTGCATGGTTGGCGTCACCTTGATTAATTTTATTGAGATTTGATTGGCAAGCAAGTAGAAAGGTCAGACCCAATAACCAAAATCGAATTGTTTTCATCGGAATAGTATTAAAGGTTTCCAATGAGAACCGAAATCCGGGGTTTTTGTTTAAATTTTAAATTTTTCCCCTGTTCTTTTTATCCTCATAATACTGAAGTATCGTGTCATCCTGGACTTCCTTCGACAGTGATTCAATCGTGTTCAGCGGAACATCGCAAAGATCGAGAACAATCATCCCATCGAGGCAATTATTGAACTTTGGATCAACATTGAAACCGATGATTTTTGCATTCAGTTTGATATATTTTTTCAGAAGGACTGGCAGTCCTGAATTCATTTCATCCACATCACCGATTAGTTTGTCGAGCGAATTAATGTCATTATCCATCAACTGCATGATTATATTCAGGTTCTGATCGTCGGTTTTAAACTTGTACGAATTGCGCGGAGTAATGCTTTTGGCCAGTTTCCAGTCGAAATGATGTGCCATCAGGAACTTTATGATCATTCCTTTGGAATTGGCCGTGTAATCGTCGCTCACGCTTACAGGCCCCAAAAGATAGCGATATTCAGGATTTTTCAGTGTGAAATATAAGATGCCTTTCCACAACAAAAATAAGGGCATTGGCTTTTTTTGGTATTCTTTCACCACAAACGACCGGCCCAACTCCATGGTTTGTTTCAGCTTATCCTGAAGTCCGTCTTTTATTTTGAACAGGCTATTGATATAAAATCCCCTGACCCCATATTTTCGGATGATTTCCCCGCCTTTGCCAATTCGGTATGCTCCGGCAATCATTTGGTTTTCGGTGTCCCAAATAAACATTTGATTATAATATAAATCAAATTCATCCAGATCGATGCTGCGATTCGTCCCTTCGCCTACCTGCCTGAAGGTAATTTCGCGAAGCCTGCCAATTTCCAGTAGAATATGAGGAATTTGACTGGATGGCGCACAATACACAGCATAATTCTTCATCCTGAACATCAGCAATTCGGAACCTAGATTATCCAGTTCCTGAACGATCTTTTCCAGTGGTTCCGGATCAGCAATAAGTTCAATTTTTTGCTGGCGTTTCAGTGAATAGTTAAAGAATTTTTTTACTTCAATTTTTGAACTCAGGAGATATGTTTTGGCCCGCAAGTATCTTCCATACTGATAGATATCTGAAAAATTGTCCTGTTCAGCAACTGAAATGCTGTTTCCAATCCTGATTTTTACCGGCTTTTTGTGGTAATGTAGAATTTCGGTGGGCAGCTTCATCTTTTTTAAAGAAGAATGAATATTTGCCAGCAGGTAAAACAAACGGCTGTTATTCCCATTAAAATGGATCGGAATTACCGGAACCTTCATCAATTTTATAAACCTGAGTGTTTGATATTGCCATTGCGAATCGGAAAGTACCCGCGCCGCATCAAACTGGGAAACTTCACCAGCCGGAAACAAGCAAAGGATACCACCCATCTGGACATGTGCAGAGGCATTCTCAAAACCATTAACCGAATTGCGTCTGTAGCCCTTTTTCGGTACTGAATCTTCCGAAAGAAAATAATCAGAGATCGGATCGATTTTTTGGAGCAGTTGTGTCGAAACGACCTTCAAATCAGATCGTACCTTGCTCAACATCCTGATCAGCAGGATGCCCTCCAATCCTCCAAAAGGATGGTTGCAGATAATGATTGCAGGTCCTGATCTTGGAATCCTTTTATGCAGCTTATCCTCATCAAAAACTGAGTTAATCTTAAGAATTTTGATCAGGTCTTCAATAAAATCAAGACCTTTTTTATCTCCAATCTCATTGTACACCCGGTTTAACTTGTCGAACCGAAGCAAAAGCATTAAAAATCGGGCAAATTGCTCTCCACCCAGATAGCTGAGTTTTGGATTTGCTTTCAGAAAATCTTTTGGTTTAAAAAATTCCATATTTCGTTTGTAACGATGTTAAAGATCAAAGATAGCATTTTTAGCCTTTAATCAAGGCGCAAGAGTTCACGAAGAAGGATCTTTAAGAACCCGCAAATCAAATATAAAACGGGTGGTGCTTATGATTTTACAGAATTGAATATCAGTTTGAAGCGGGTTTAAAATGATATTGTACTCATCGGGTATTATCACTGAAGGTATTTTAAGTGCAAGGTGTTCCTTTTTTCGCAGAAAGGATGTACCGTAATTTACGGTTTCATTGGTAAAAGGGAAACTATTCCATCCTTTGACCAGAACCTTTTGCGGAACTATTTGAATTTCAATTCTATCAGGTATTTCAATTTTCACCAGCAATAAATTGTCAGGGAGATTCTCAAAGCTTGCCACATGAACAATCTTTTCCCATGCCGCAAGTGAAGCGTGTTCAGAAGTGTAGATCACTAGATTCCCTTTTTCGTGCCACCTTCCGGGGCCGTACAAGCCGCCCATCCCATCCAGGGCAAAATGTTCTTTGTTCGTAATCCTGTAAACAAACATCAGGCTGAGAATCCGTATTCGATGGCATTCAACTCATCCAGAACAAGCTGAATCCCTGAAAATGTGTCGAGGTACGAAACGGGCTTTTCCCCGCCCATCACCTGATTTTCAGAATTCAGCCAATTCCGGAATTTATCGCGGTTACCAAATGTTTCAATTCCAGATTGAAATAACTTTGCAATGTACAATGCCCGTTCAGAGGGGCCCGGAGCGATCAGTTGCGTGGGTTCCTTTTCCTGAATCGACCGGGTCGAAATCCTTAAATACGAACTCAATTCCTTTAATGTCAATCCGGATTCGCGGGCAATGGTCAGAAGCATCGATTTCTGGATGCCATTTCTGGCTCCCATCAGAAAATCCTTTTCTGAAATTTCAAGTGCACTCATAACAAAACGGAATTTATTCGTTCAAAGGTACGAATAAATTCCGTTTTGTAGATTCAATGAACTGATTTTCTTTCAAAATAAAGTCAAGTTTTAGACAAAAAACTAAGGCGATCGTTGAAGAATGATCGCCTTAGTTGGTATTAAAATTAACTGCTTATCTGCTTTAAACAAGTTGTTTATGCATATAGTACTGATATTGTGAAAGTTGGCAATTATACAATTCATTTTAGTAAATATCATATTATCAATTAGTTAGGCAGTTTGCTTGTGCGAAGCAGACAAGCAGTTAAAATTATTGAAGTATAAAGTCAATTGGGAAGGTAAAAGCAACATCAACTGCTTTCCCACGTTGATAGCCCGGTTTCCAGTCGGGTAGCGATTTAATGACCCGAATGGCTTCCTGATCAAGGGCCGGGTGAACTGATCTAATCACTTTGGTGTCTCCAATCTTACCATTGCTGGTTACTACGAAATTGACATATACAGTTCCCTGAGCTTTATCCTTTTGGGCTTCAGCAGGATATTTTACATGTTTGGCAATAAAATCACGCAGAGCATTGGTTCCACCGGGATATTCAGGTATTTCTTCAACTATAATGAAAATCGGTTTGTCATTCCTGACAGAATTATCTTTACCTGATGGAGGAGGAGGTGGCGACACTGAGTCTGTTTTCTTCAATGTAATCTCAATTGCCCCGTTTTTCCCTTTTTCGCCATACTTTTTCACTGCAAAATCATCTTTTAATACATTCACCGATTCGATTTTATCCGGATTTAAACGATTAACTTCAGCTTTTGTGGCTTCCTTGCCATCGATAAACAACAGAGAATTGGTTTTTGAAAAGTCAGCAAATATAGAATCACCTTTTATCTCTGTTGTTCCATTTTTGAAATCACCCTGAATATTTTTTGCAGTGAAGTTTAGTCCTGATGTTGATTGAGCATTGTCTTTTGATGGTGTTATGACAAAATTTCCATTGAGATTTGTACCTGATTCTTTTCCACTACTTGTCGAATTTTTCTTTGTTTTAATCAGGATCACACCATTTTTGCCTTTTTCTCCATAGGTAGCTTTTGCTGATTCACCTTTTAAAACATCGATCGATTCAATCTTATCCGGACTGATTTTATCCATTTCGCTCTCTTCAATTGATTTTCCATCGAGCATAAACAACGGAGGATTTTTTTTATCAAAAGGTGGTGGCGGTGGTGGTGTATTTCCATAGCCAACAACAGTTACCTTGTCGAGATTGATCATTACAGCATCCAATTTTATGTCCATTGGCTTCTCAAAATCAGGTTGCACCTTTTTCGACTGAAACCCGACAAAAGAAACCACAATCGGCGAATTATCGGTCATTATTAGTTTAAAACTACCATTCGCATCGGTAATTGTTCCAATGGTTGTACCGGAAATGATGACTGATGCGCCTTTCAGCGCTTTCCCGTCTTCAGTAACAACTTTCCCTGTAACAGTTTTTCCTTCAGGAATTACCTGTTGCGTTTCGGTGTTATTACTGCACTGAATAACCTTGTATTCCGGAGCTGCAAAAGCATAGAAAACTCCCGCTATCAGTGGTAAAACCATTAAAAGCTTAAGTTTTCTGATGGGTGAACTTATAGTTTGTTTCATCATTTTAAATCGTTTTTTGTTGAGTGAATAATTGAACGAATTGGCCAGTGAAATCACCGGTCCGCCGAACAGTTGGTTCAGCAAAGCCGCACGGTAAATAGCCGGATTGGAACTGCGCCGCAGCGCCCGCTCGTCGGCCAGGTATTCATGGTTTTGCCTGATCAGGTGGCCATACAGCCAGCTCACCGGGTTAAACCATTGCATCGTGCGAAGGATTTCAAAGAGCAGCAAATCGATCCAGTGCTGTTGCCGGATGTGCTCCAGTTCGTGGTTCACAATTTCGTTCGTTTCGGTTTCGTCGATGGAAGGATTGACAAATACGAACGAGAAGAATGAAAACGAAGCAGGGTAGGCATCCGTTCGGATCAATTTAGCTGAACTATACAAGCGTTTTTCTGATTTTCGGATAATCCGGAAAACCGGTAGTGTTTGCCGCAGAATCCGGAATGCCAGGTAAAAAATACCCGCCAGATAAGCCAGCAGAATCAGGTTTTGCGGATTGAAGGATTCTTCCGGAATTACAATTCCCTGAACCTGAGGGTCGGAGATTTCAACGGAAGGAACAAGAGGCAGCAAAACTGTAAAATGCCAGGTGAAAAGCGGAAAGATCATGGAGAACAGCATTCCGGAAACAAGGTAATACCGGATCAGGGTAAAGAACCGTTCATTCCGGAGAAAAAGCATATAAACCAGTGCAAAACCCGTCAGCCAGACCGACGATTTGAACAAATAAAGTGCAAATGCTTCCATGGTTTTTGGTTTTAGTCTTTCGACAATTCTTTCCGGGTTTCTTCCATCAATTGTTCCAAATCCTGAATGGTCAGGTCTTTTTCGCGGGCAAAGAACGATGCCATGGCCGGAAACGAGTTATTGAAATAGCTTTTCATCAATCCGAAAAGCTGCGTTTTTGAATATTCCTCCTTCGTTACCAAAGGATAATAGACATGCACGTTTCCGTAGGTTTTGTGCGATACAAAATTCTTCTTTTCAAGAATACGAAGTACGGTAGAAACCGTGTTGCGCACGGGTTTTGGCTCGTCAAAGCGATCGCGGATGTCTTTAACCAGTCCTTCGCCCATTTTCCACAAATGTTGCATCACCTGTTCTTCTGCTTTTGTCAGTTGCATAGTTTTACTTTTAAAATTGTCAATCCTTCACGACAAATATATGACTATAAAACTAGTCATACAAATATTTTTGAATAAAAATGACTAAAAATATAGTCGAAGTAAAAAAGAGGAAAAAGGAAATGGAAAAAAGGAAAATAACTCCAGAGGAGTGAAATATTTGTAGAAATATAAAATCAAAGCTAGAAATCGTCTGCGCTATGAAGCAGAACAATGCTTTGATCTCATTTCAGACGAAATGGAATCCTAATTAAAAAAAGGTGGCATCAAAAGGATTTATTAAAACCTTATTTGTTTGGAAAACCTTAGTAGCCCTTCATTACCACGATCAGGTTAACCTTATTACCTTATTGAATTAAAGACCATTGATAAGGTTTTTGTAGCGGAAACCTATGTTTTCTACTAAGGTTTAAAACTGAAAATAAGGTTTTTGATTTCGATTTCTGATCCATCAAACAACCAAATAGAAAAGAGGAAACTTCCCGTTTCCTCTTTTCTATTTTCTTTTTCCTGAAAATTAAAATTCCGAAGTAAAATGGAACTTAATTTCCTTGAATTCGCTCTGAGCCATATCCAGAATAAACTGTGAATCGGCCATAAACACATCACGGCCACGCTTATCGGTAGCCATTTTCTGGTGCTTGCGGTTCTTGAATTCAATCAGCGCTTTTGGATTGTCGCTCTGAATCCAGCAAGCCTTGTACATCGAAAGCGGTTCGAAACGGCATTTGGCGTTGTATTCGTGTTCCAGCCGGTATTGAATCACCTCAAACTGAAGCTGACCTACGGTTCCGATGATTCTCCGTCCGTTAAACTGACTGGTAAATAACTGAGCAACACCTTCGTCCATCAACTGATCGACACCTTTGTTGAGTTGCTTGGTTTTCATCGGGTCGGCATTCTCAACGAATTTGAACAATTCAGGAGAAAAGCTTGGTAATCCTTTGAAGTGAATATCCTCGCCTTCGGTAATGGTATCGCCAATAATAAATGAACCGTTGTCGGGGAAACCTACGATATCGCCCGGGTAGGCTTCTTCTATGATCTCTTTTTGGGAAGCCATAAATGCTGTCGGACTTGAAACCCTGAATGTCTTGCCGGACCGAATCAGTTTATAGTTATTATTTCGAATGAATTTTCCGGAACAAACTTTAACGAATGCTATGCGGCTGCGGTGATTTGGATCGATATTGGCATGGATTTTAAACACAAATCCGCTGAATTTCTCATCTTCCGGATCGATCAGGCGCTCTTCGGTTTGCACCGGACGCGGCCAGGGAGCGATTTTCACAAAGGCATCCAGCAATTCCTGAATTCCAAAATTGTAGAGTGCACTTCCGAAAAATACCGGAGCAAGATTTCCTGCCAGATATTCATCATGTTTGAATGGCGGGTAAACACCGTAAACCAGTTCAAGATCCTCGCGCAGCTTTTTTGCGTCTTTACCAATGTGTTTTTCGAGTTCCGGACTATCGAGGTCGTCAAACGAAATACCGGGCTCAATATCCTGAACGCTTGGTTTAAAAAAGTCCAGACTTTTATCGAAAATATTGTAAACGCCTTTAAAATCGGGACCGTTATTGATTGGCCAGCTTAACGGATTGAGGCTGATTTGCAACTGACGTTCAATGTCGTCGAGTAATTCGAAAGTATCCTGAGTGGGTCGGTCGAGTTTGTTGATGAAAATAATGACCGGAGTTTTGCGCATCCGGCAAACATTCATCAGTTTTTCTGTTTGCGGTTCAACCCCTTTGGCGGCATCGATTACGATAATTACGCTGTCAACAGCAGTCAGTGTGCGGAAGGTATCTTCCTGAAAGTCCTGGTGACCGGGAGTATCCAATATATTGACCTTATATCCGTCGTATTCGAAACCCATAACCGATGTGGCCACAGAAATACCGCGCTGACGCTCGATTTCCATGAAGTCGGAAGTGGCACCTTTCTTGATTTTATTGCTTTTTACGGCACCGGCAACATGGATTGCTCCTCCAAAAAGCAACAGCTTTTCGGTCAGTGTTGTTTTTCCCGCATCGGGGTGACTCACAATGGCAAAAGTTCTTCTGCGGCGTATCTCAGTCTGTATACTCATTGAATTTCAATTTTTGAAGATGCAAAAGTAAAACTTTATCTGACACGGATTGAAGGACGGAAGGATTGAATCAAACGAATGTCATGAATTGTCATTAAGTCATTGATAGTCATTTATTGTGAAAGATGACGCGAAGCTAATGACCATAAATGACTTGGTAATACGGCCGGAAACCAATATCTCTACTTCGGCGCTTTGATCGAAGCTTTAATTGCCTTCGAGATGTTTTGCCAGTATTTCAGGTGAAATTCGCGGCTTTGGTCGCCGATAATTTCATAGTAAGATTTAGGAGTGTCCTGGGGAGAATATTTCAATTTTTTACCTTCCCAATAAAGTTCAGGAACTTCAGGATGGAATTGTACAGCAAACACATTCGGAAATAACCGGTGCTGAATGCCTTCAATGACTTCGCCGTCCATGGAAGTTGCGGTCACAATCAGGTCTTTGCCCAAGGCATAAATTGACTGGTGATGGCTGCTTAACACCAATGGATTCAGACCTTTGTCAGCTTTAACTCTTTCCAAAAAGAAGGGGTGAGCAGTGAACAGGATTGGATGAAAATTGATACCCATCAGCAGGCTGTCTTTTGAAACTTCTGGCCAGTAATTACGGTGCAATTGAATTTTTTTGAGTTTCAGGATATCGTCGACAGTATTCTTTTTATAAATCTGAGCCGGAATGTCCTGAGTCAGTGATCCGCCGGTAGCTACATTCATACTTTGCAAGCCGAGGCAAAATCCGGTCACGAAATAGTTCGGTTTTTCCTTCAGAAATGGAACGAATTGTTCGTTTTGCAAGCCGCCCAGAAGCTGAAACAAAAAACTCAGCTCAAACAAATGCCGGTTGGGATCGGTAACTTCAGAGTATAAATTTTTCTGCAGATAAGCTTCAGGCTGAATGTCGGGACCGCCAAAGAAGAAAATCCCGACGGAATGATCGAACAGGTTTTTAAACATTCCTGTCCAGTCGTTTTGGTGGTAAATGTGCGCAGTATCTTCCTTTCCGGAAATTTTCTGCAGATGAAACCGGCTCATTTCCGGCTTGCCGATCAAGGAAACAGACTTGCTAAAATCGTAATTTTCGGCTTCCGAATAGACCCCAATAAACTCGGCATCAGGAACCTGAAGAATGTCTTTATCCAAGAGAAACCGGATGGTTTGGATGTTTTCAACTGTTGGATGAGCAAGCAAAATATAGGTTTTTCCGGGTTTCAGTCCAGTTTCCAGAAAATTCTGGGCAAAACCGGTACCCATTAGAAATACAAAAACCAGAGACAGAACGATTCTTCCGAAGTTTTTCATGGTGTTCAATTTACAAATCATTTAAAATAATTGCATGAAATTAACGTTTTTACCTGAAGAATGAAAAAAGTGGGGATGTTTGTTTTATTTGCTATTTTTAAAACTTCGAATCAAAGACCAAAAACAAATTGATTATGTCTTTTAAAATCTTCTTTGCCAGTAATTTCGGATTAATTAAATCTACCTCAAAAATTGAAGCAACCCATGAGGCTTTGCTCCGCGACTACAAACTGTTCCGCGATTTTGAGCAGTCGGAAGAACATAAGGAGTATCATGAGCTCGAACTTCTGTTGTCTTCACCCACGTTCAGGCAGAAGAAAAAAGAGCTGGAACTTTTAAGGCTGAAAGGAAGCATGGAAGACGCGCAACTGAAGGAGCTGCGGAAACTTGAAAGAACCAGGCAACTGGTTCGGTTCTATTCTACCCTGAAATCGGAAGATCTGAAACGTTTTGAGAAAGTTTCAACATCCCAAATCCTGGCACATTACAAGGAAGTGAAAGCTGCTGTCGAGGTTCATTCGTATGCCGCTATTAAGAAAATGGGGAAAGAATCAAAAGAATTTGCTCTGTATACTGAATTCCAGAAGTTAAAAACCGAACCGGACATTTTGTTTTTCAAGCGTTTCAGGATGTCATCGGGCTTTAAAAACTTTGAGATGATGAAAGATTCGCCTGAGCGTAAACGTTTGGAAGAACTTCAAACGATTATCGCATCCGACGAATTCAAGGCTCGGGTTGCTTATCTTGAAGACAAACACAAATGGGAAAAAACGGAAGACTTCGGCAAGGAAAAAAGGTTTGCCGAAATGCAAAAACTGCCACAATTAATTAATTTTCAGAAATATAAAAATTCAACCGCCTTGGATTTCTTCAAGAAATGGCAGCTGGTTTTTGAGGACCGTTTTGAATCAGGTAAACTGGATACCCAAAAATGGATGACCCAAATGTACCGGGCCAGCCAGTCGCTGGGCCATAATTTTTCGCAGCCCGGAGACTTGCAGGCTTTTACTGAAGGCAACAACATCTCGGTTTCGGGAAATTCATTAAAAATTGAAACTCGCCGCGAAAATGCAAAAGGCATGCAATGGCAAATTCCATTCGGCTTTGTTGAACATGAATTTGACTATACCTCCGGAGTCGTTTCAACGGCAGGAATTGAATGGTGGAAACATGGAATTTTGGAGGCAAAAGTGAAATATTCTCCCGCCCATCATTTGGTGGATGTGATTTATTTGCTGGGCGAAGAGGGATCTCTGCAAATTAATCTGGTGGAGATGGGCATTAAAAACCGGCTGGGTTTGTTGCACAAATCGCATGATGAAGTCAAGGCGGAATGTGAAAGTATTTCGGGTTTGAAAACCAGTGAATTTTATATTTTCAGTCTGGAGTGGAACGCCCATTCCCTGGTTTGGAAAATCAACGGACGTGAAATGCTGAACCTTTCTCAAAATGTGCCTTCGGCTAAAATGCACCTGAATGCTGCAACCATCGTGGTTGACGAGCCTGACGGAAGTTTGCCGCACCCGTTCGAAATTGACTGGGTCCGGTTTTATCAGCATCATCATCAGGAGTAAATTCAAGGAAAAATGAATTGGACGGATCAATTTTTAGGGGCAGTTACCGTTTGCGACCGCGAAGGGACAGTGGTTTATATGAATGACCGGTCGAAAGCACAATTTGCCAAATCGGGTGACGGCGATCTGATGGGGAAAAGCCTGATCGATTGTCATCCTGAGCCTGCCAGGACTTTTCTCCTGAAAATGCTTGCTGAAGCGGTTCCGAATTCATACACCATCGAGAAGCGGGGCATTCATAAAATGATCCATCAGACTCCGTGGATGGAAAAAGGAGAGTTTAAAGGAGTTGTTGAAATTTCGTTTGAAATACCTGTGGATTTGCCGCACCATATCAGGGATTGAATTGATTCACCAATCTCTGGCTGCTGAATTTAGTTGTTCCAAAATCAAACTGCATGTTTTTCCGCCAATTAATTCTAGTCCTGATCGTTTGGATATCGGTCTTTTCTGCCTCTGCTCAGGGCATCCGTGGAAAAATCACCAACATTCAGGGCTACGTCGTTCCATTCACAAATATCTATGTTCCTCAATTGTCGACCGGAACCACCTCGAATAAAGATGGAAATTATGAGTTGAAACTTCCGAAGGGAAAATGGAAGATTTTATACCAATACATCGGGTACCAGACTCAGGAGCGCGAGATCACAATCGGTGATCAGTTTCAGGAAATCAATATCCAGCTTAATTTTCAGGACTACCAGCTTCCGGAGATGAAAATCCTGGCTTCAGGAGAAGATCCGGCATATTATATTATGCGGCGTGCCATTGCCATGTCTTCCTATTATCAAAAGCAGGTTTCGAAATATTCATGCAAAGTGTACCTCAAAGGCTCTGGGGTTTTTGATAAAATTCCGTTTTTATTTGAGAAACAGATGAAAAAGGACGGAGTGAAGGAGAATGAAGCTTTCGTGATGGAGACCGTCAGCCTCATTGACTTTGAACTTCCTGATCATTTGAATCAGAAAGTGCTGGCGATGCGATCATCCGGAAAAGATAACAATACTTCTCCGATGCAGATGATTACCAATAACTTGTATGATGCGGATAAATACGGGCTGGTTTCGCCGGTTGGAAGAAATGCGCTGAAAGTATATACATTCCGGCTCGACGGTGTTTTTACCGATCAGGGCCGGACGATCAACAAAATACGGGTGACCCCGAAAATTGAGGGAAACGACGTGTTTTCGGGAACCATTTATATCGCCGACGGTTTCTGGAACATTCATTCAGCCGATTTGAAGCTTCATATCCCAATGACCGAAGTCCGCGTTCACCAGGTTTATGCTGAAGTAAATACAAATACCTGGTTGCCGGTCAGTTTCGACTTCGATATGGATTTTTCAGGTTTGGGTTTTAAAATGAAATTCAACTATGTGGCGTCGGTTTCCGACTACAAAACTACCCTAAACCCAGCTCTGGACCATTCTTTTCTTGACCGGATCAAAAACCGGCAGCTTCAGGATCAACGAATCGTCGATAGCATTGGGGCTGCCAGGCCAAAGGTTCAGGAAACAGCCAACAAATCAACCCAGCAAAAACAAATTGACGCTTTGATTCAGAAACCATCGCTCAGCAACCGCGAAACCGTGAAACTGAACCGGATGATTGAAGCCGAATCACAACGAAACAGTCCACCCGAACCGCTTGAAATAAAGTCTGACATTCAGGTAAGCCAAAAACAAGTGAACAATGATTCCGCTTACTGGGCGAGCCTGAGACCCATCCCGCTGACCATTCAGGAGAAGACCAGTTTTGCGGCAAAAGATTCATTTTTAAAGGTGGCTGCAACTCCGGAATACCAGGATTCGGTGCGCGATTCGAAACGGAAGTTTAAAATCAAACATCTGCTGTTTGGGAAAACGTACGATTATTCGGTAGATTCGATCCGACGGACTAACCGCTTTTCTATTCCAAACCTGACAGATCCAACCTCACTTTCGTTTAATTCGGTTGATGGTTTGCGCATTCGCCTACCTTTTAGCTATTCCTATTCCGACAGCACCGGACGTATGTTTCGGCTGAGTCCGACTCTTGCCTACGCATTTGCCCGCCAAAAAGTCGATGTTGAACTGACCTGGCTGCAACGCATGGATGGAATGACAAACAGTTTGATTTCATTCAGTTTGGGGACAAGTACGGAAGATTTTAACCGGATTTCAGGATTATCGACCATTACCAATGATTTTTATACCCTTTGGATCGAAGAAAATTACAAACGGTTTTACCGGCGCGATTTCCTTCAGGCAACGGCCAGCCGCGATCTGGCAAATGGTCTGAACCTGGCCGTAACCGTTGCTTACAGCAATAATTTCCAGTTAGAAAACCATTCCAACTTTTCGATTATAAATTACGACAACAAGGAAATCCAACCCAATATTCCGGTAAACGAAACCTTGAATCCCTGGCAACTCGAGAACCACCAGTCGTTCGACAGTCGCATCGTTTTGGAATACACTCCGCGGCTTCGGTATCGTGTTCGTGACCACGTTAAAATTTATGCGGACAGCAAATTCCCGACCTTCTCTGCGGAATACAAAGGAGCTTTTTCTGGAGTTTTAGGAAGCGATTCGCGGTATGATTTGGTCAAACTGGGAATCCGGCAAAAGCTGGATGTTGGCATTGACGACCATTTTTCGTATTCGGTGAATGTGGGTAAATTCGTGAAAAAACAGGCCGTGTATTTTGAAGATTTTGAACATTTCAACACACAATCCACCGGATTCATGTTTTCGAGCTATGAAAACAGCTTCCGTCTTTTACCTTTTTACACGTATTCGACCAGTAATCAGTTACTGGAAACAAATCTTAACTGGCAATCAAGGCGTTTGATTCTGAAACAGTTGCCGTTGATCGAAAAATCATCGGCCTCAGAGAACCTATTCCTGAACTTCCTCCATACTCCTGAATTGACAAGTTATGTTGAAACCGGATATGGTCTTTACAACCTTTTCCTGCTTTTGAACATTGAGGGTGTCGCTGGTTTTGAAAATGGGAAATATCACTCAGCAGGTTTGCGGGTGAGTCTGAATCTGAAATAAAAGTGGTCCGTTTTCAGTCGCATTTGCCAAAATTAAAGTGCCGCTGGCTGCCAGCTGCCTGATTTTGGAATTTGAAACTTGGAATCTGAAATTTGTTTTGTGAAATGATCAATTTGTTGAATGATTTGTTATTCTTATTCAACAAGCTTGAATCTTGAAAAAAATAAAAGATGAAGTCAAAAAAAACTGCAGTAATTCTCATTAATGTCGGTACTCCTGATGAACCAAAAGTTACGGCAGTTCGTCGTTATCTATTTGAATTCCTGAACGATCGCCGGGTAATCGATCTGCCATTGGTTTTGCAGAAGATTTTAGTCAACCTGATCATCGTTCCTTTCCGTGCGCCCAAATCGACTAAATTGTATCAGCGTTTATGGACCGATAAAGGTTCGCCTCTACTTTATATTTCTGAAAATGTACAGAAGCAGCTTCAGGCAAGATTGGGCTTCAAGGCAAGTGTTTTCATGGCCATGCGCTATGGAAATCCATCCATTGGGAAAGCGTTAGCCTCGATTCAGAAAGGCAATTACGATCGGCTGTTAATTCTGCCTATGTTTCCGCAATATGCTTCATCAACCAATGGTACCGCAATTCAGTCAGTTTTGGATGAGGTGAAGAAATGGAATACGATTCCCGAAATTCATGCCATCAACCAGTTTTACGACCATCCGGCATTTCTCGATGCTTTCACTGAGCGGATCAAATCTTATGAGCCTGAAAATTATGACCACATCATTTTTACATACCATGGGTTGCCCAACCGGCATTTGGTGAAGAACCATCCTCAGGAATCAATTACCACCTGCAATTGTGAAGCAAGTCTTCCTGAATTTGGAAAGTTCTGTTACAAAGCCACCTGTTACCAAACTACCCGCGAACTGGCGAAGCGGTTGGGCTTGAAAACCGATCAGTATTCGGTTTCATTTCAGTCGCGCCTGTCGAATAACTGGATGACACCGTTTACCGACCAGAATCTGATTAACCGGGCCAAACAGGGAAAGAAAAGGGTTTTGGTGACCGCTCCGGCCTTTGTGACCGATTGCCTGGAAACCACCGTAGAAATTGGCTGGGAATACAAGGAACTCTTTAAACAGAATGGTGGACAGGAACTTCAAATGGTTGAAAGTTTAAATGATTCTCCCAAATGGATATCCGCGTTGGAAGAAATCCTTAATCCATATCTGGAATAGGAAAGAGGAAAATAGAAATGTCTATTTTCTACTCTTTCCTCATTTTTAGCGACTTAGATGTAGAGGCAATAATAGGCTACCGGTCCATTCGCTTTTACCTTGAACTTCACGTCTTTGGCAACCTCGAAGGTTTCGCCTTTCAGGTAGGTGGTCCAAACGGTTTCTCCGGGAAGAAGCACGTCCAGAATACCACTGGTAACGGTCATTTGTTCAATAGAACCGGTCCCGAATTCGTATTCACCGTGTTCCATAACGCCTATCGTTGCTACTCCTTCGGTATTTTCAAGGGCGATTGATTTTACTGTTCCGCCGAAATATTCGTTTACTTTTAACATGATTTGGATTTTAAAGAGTTTTTAACAGATCGCAAAAATACACTTTGAACCAACAATTGCAAATCCGGGCCGTAGGTAACCATGGGGAGATTAGTCAGAAACTTTGTGCTTGAGCGACTGAAATCCTTCGCCCAGAATTTCGTGGGTGTCCATTACGGTAATGAAGGCATCCGGATCAATTTCGCTGATAAATTCTTCGAGGATTGCCACCTCGCGACGGCTGACTACGGTATAAATGATATTCTTATCTTTGCCTGTAAACATTCCGGATCCTTTCAGGTAAGTTCCGCCACGCTCCAGATCGATGAGTATCTTATGTCTGATTTCCTCATGTTTCTCAGAGATAATCAGTAAGGCTTTATTGTAATCTCCTCCTTCAAGAACCAAATCGATTGCTCGACCGGTTATATAAATAACTACCCACGAATAGAGCGGAATCTGCCAATCTTTGAAAGCCACCAAACTTAGCAAAACAATGGTCGAATCTACATAAATCATCAATTGACCCAGCTGTATCCGGGTATATTTGGCAATGATCATCGCGATTATGTCCGAACCTCCGGAAGTGGCACGAGCTTTAAAAATCAGACCTAATCCGAATCCAATGAGCACGCCGCCAAATACACACGAAAGCAGAATGTCAGGTACTAATGGAGCATCGCCATCTACTCGCATATAGGTAATCGTATCCATAAACACCGAAGAAAGTACAAAACCAACCACCGTTTTTACCCCAAAACGCGGTCCAAGAATCTTCATTCCGGCAATGGTTAGCGGGATATTCAGGATTAAGCCAAATAAACCAATCGGAATCCCTTCAGGCCAGAATGAGAACATTCCCGGAGTCATGTAATGCACCACAATGGCAATGCCATATACACCGCCGGGAACAATACGGTGTGGTGAGATAAAATATACAAAGCCAACGGCCAGAATAAATGCCCCGATTACAATCATGCTGTAATCGCGAAACCATTTCAGACTGAAAATCTTATCGTTTGGAATAAAGGTCATGAAGATGTGTATTGCTAAGGCACAAAGAAACGGTAGATAATTGGTTTATGCCGTGATATTTGTCAAGAAAGTATTTTAATGTTCCTCCTTCGACAACGGTTTCGGGTTCATATCTTTCTTCCTAAGGTGCTGGCCCATGAATGTGGTGTCAACCGAAGCATCCAACTGAACTGGTTTGGCGTCGGTCAGAATCAAATCACGGATATCCAATGCCGATGGTTCAACAGGTCCGGTAATCAGTTCCGGAATATTGTAGTTTTTCAGGAAGGAATCGTAAAATTCGGGATCTTTTTGTGGCAAGACAAAGGGTTTGGAAGCTTTCCCATTGGAATCGAAATAGCAGAAAAATGGCCGTGTGTACAATCCGTCGATGCGCTTGCTGCTGAAAACAAACCATCGGCCTGAACTGCTCCAGCAATGATAGCTGTCGGTTTGCGGACTGTTGATGTCCATCCGTTCAAATTTTCCAGTCTGCAGGTCCAGCAAATAAAGGTCGGCATCGGGATGGTGAATGGTAAAATATCCATGATCCGACAAGGTGAACATCAGGTATTTTCCATCTGGAGAAGTTTTGGGGAATGTAACACTTTTGCCAGTCTTTTTGGCTGAAATAACGGTATCGGCTTCTCCCCAGACATTCCGGTCGACATCGTACGGAATGTGCATCAGGCTGAATTTGGCATTGTATTGCGATTCATAATCGGTCACCGGAGGCGCGGAAATATAATAAAGCGATTTGCCATCAGCCGACCAAACCGGAAGGTTTTCCCTGGAACTGGTCGACACCTTGGGTGAAGTAGTTATGGTATTTTTCTCGACATCATAAACAACCAGGTCGGAGGCTGCATCAGACACTTCCTGCCGGATGTCTTTCGAAAAGAAACGCTGACTAATTGAATTGACTGAGAAAGCAATGTGTTTTCCATCGGGATGCCAGTTGGGATAGGCTCCGGCAGCAAGTGTGTATTTCGTTTTGGTGTTGATTTTTTTTAGTTTTCCGTCAGCGTAAATAACTGTTCCCGCATGGTTCGCCCGAACATGAATCATCATACTTTTCGGACTGTTTCGGGCAAACGAATGGCAATTGACGCAAGTGTTGTCGATCGATTTATTGTCGATAATGGCCGTTTCATCAAAATTTTCGAGGTTTCGCTGGTAAATTCCAATGGCCGACCACATCACATAACCCGTATTGATCAGACGGTAAACCAAATGGTTGTCGATTTCGTCGTTGGCAACCCGGTTGACAATGGTTTTGTATTTCTGCCATCTTCCACCATTTTCTTTGACAAAAATATCGATGTTGATTTCCTTTCCTTTGGCCTTGTTTAAAAGCTTGTGCCATGAACTGATATCTATTTCAACCTTTCCATTGCTGTTTTCAATCCGGATGGGATCTTCTCCGGAAACTGAAATCCTGGCAGCAAATGCATTTCCTTTTTCGCGGACGACAAAATTCAAAGGCGCAATGTTTGGCGGAATCACAATTCCGGAGTAATCAGGAAAAATAACGGGCAGTCGGTCGACCGCCGTTGAATTGCTTAAATCGGATGAACAGGAGCTTGCTATTGTAGCCAGAATAGCAACGATATAAAAATGCAGTTTGTTAATCATCGGATTTTTGTTGTTTAATTTGTGCTTTGGTAACCTTGGGACTCAGGCATTTAGTGTAATACCAATAACTTGTGCCAAAATCTTTTTGAAGCGAACGTCTCGCCGCTTGCCAATCGTTTCCAAATGGTTTCATCGCTTTCAGGAATGAAACAAATTGGGTTTGCCTTTCTCTGGTGAAGCTGACATCTTCGGCAGTTGGTGCTTTTCGGGCAACGTACGAATATAGAACCAATGCTTCATCCCATGAACGTGGAACAGGATTCTTTGGGAAAGCAGTATTCTTTCTCAACAGTGATTCGAATGTTCCTAAATCGTTGTCGAGCAAGCTGGAACAAAGCAAATATTCCCATGCCATTCTATTTGCAGGATTTGCTTCGAGTAGCTTTTTTAATTTCTCGAGATAATTTGCTGAGGTGAAAGAACCTGTCGGTTCGCATTTTCGTTTCCATGAAAACTCAGGATCTTTTGCTACCAATGAAGTGTCGCTGATATATTTCTGATATTTGGCAACCCAATCATGATATAATATATTTTTATCCAAACGATTGAGGAATTTTTCGGCAACTTGGTAATTTCCGTAAATCAGATTGATCTGGACTAATCGTTTCATCAGTCGGGGACTATTCGGAAATATAGTTTGGGCTTCAAAGGTCCAATGTTCCGATTCGTGAATAAATCCCAGATCGTAATACTGGTCGCTGCAAATAAATGGGACATCGCTGGTAACTTTTCCGTCGAGGAAGAGACCAGCACTGCCAGCCAGTTGTGGGTAATCAAACAAATTTTCGGCTAGTTTCCCAGTATTCGCAAGTGCCTTGTTGTATTCAAAATTGGTAAAAAGGTCGTAATCTTTGAGGTTTTCGGCTGCATTAATCACTTTGGTCCAGTCGCGTTCAGCTCCATAGAAGGATACCATGGTTTCATTCCTCTTTCCTATGTCCAATGCGAATTTTAAACCAACGAATGCCAATATCAGCACAATCAGAAATTGTCCGGCAAGCCAGACAAACTGAGGATTCCATGCTTTCCTTTTCTTGGTTTCATGCTTGATCGGAGGCTTTTTTTTGGTTTTTCCTGAGGTGCTTTTACCTGTTTTTGTAATCGGAGCAGATTCTTTTTTTAGTTTTCCTGGAGTGGTAACCTGTTCAGGATTTTTCCTGAATTTGCAAAAGACAAGCGACATCAAAAGGCTTGCAGGAAGCAAGGCATATAAAGTATATAACTTATAGTCAGCAATATATAAAAGAATGGCTGGAGATTTACTATGTGTGATAGAATAAACCAGCGACAAGTCGACCAAAAAGAGGTATTTGTAAGCCAGATTGGGTAGGACTCCTGAAAAAGCGGCCAAAACAGGAAGCAGAAACCAATCGGCTTTCTTCACCTGATATCGGATTTGAATGAGAATAATCGCGGCAGTGAACACAAAAAGTGCTGCTCCTCCGGCCAGATAAAACAAGAGTGCCGCCATCAGAAAACCAATAAAAAGTCTTGTTTGCGGAAATTTCAGGATCAGTGTAGTGAAAATCCAGATGAATCCGGATGCCAAAAGCAACCTGACACTGGCATAAAATGGATAGTGGTAATCGCATTGCACCAAAATGGAAAGTAAAAGAATGAGTGCAAAAATGCTGAGGCTAAGTTTCACTTTTCCAGCTATCCGTTGAACCAGATCGATGGCAATGATTCCCTGAAAAGCAGCTATTAAGACGATAAGTAAACTGCCAAATATCTTAAAATGAAAGAATTGTGCAATAAATTCGGAAATGTAATCGGCTATGCCACCAGGATATCGGGCAAATCCCTGAAAAAATAAACTGTCGGTCAGGAAGGCAGATTGACGCAGGAAATAATGCAGTTCAGGGTTAATTACAATTGCGGTAAACCACCAGGCTGCGAGTGAAAGAACGACAAGCAGAAAGTAGTTTAAGTTTTTGGAATTTATTTGCATGAGAAAGATTTTAGATCAAGGTTCTCTTATTACTGCAAAAATAGAAATATATGTCTATAAGTAAAATGAATTGCGGACAATTGCACTACCCGCAACACCTATGAGTTTATATTTGAATTTAAACGCTTGGTGCACTGTAATTTAGATTCATATGTCGTTATGCTGCTTTCTGTTACTAACTGATTCCATACATTTCCTAAAGTATGTTTTTATATCGCTTAGTTCACGCCTTAGGATTCGCCTGAAACGGCATCTTTGCCATTTTTTCCACTTCGATACTCGGGAATCCAAATTCTTCAACCACTTTACCCAGAATCAGGTACATGCCATCGCCCCGGAACGGATACAATTTCAAAGATTGCGGGAAATGTACGGTATCGAAGAATTCGCCCTGAACATCGATGAAGGTTCCGAAATGCATAATTTCTTTCCGCACGGTCCGAACGTATTTGATGGTCACCAAACGCCCCAGCATCCGCACTTTTTGTCCCAGATGATTCATCATGTCTTTGGCATTAATTTCGCCCCGGAAAGGAGTTTGGAGCAGCTCGAAAGTCGTCATTGAAATGGGAAAGCCCAGCAGTTCAATCTCGTCCCAGGCATCGCCTAACACCGAGTGATCGAGTTTGGGCAAAGTAAATTCTCGTGGTCTGGCTTCGAACATGGCCCGTGTTCGTGCAACCGGAACGGTTTTATTCAGGAGCATATGCGCTTCCCAGAGCAATTGGGCTTTGAGTATTCCGGTAAAACGAAAGGCACCCAGCCGGATCAGAATCACCAACATTTCTTTGGTTGCCGGTGTGCGCTGAATAAAATCAGCTAGCGACAGGAACGGGCCATTGCAATTCCGCTCATTCAGGATTTCGGCTACAAAACTACTTTCGAGGTTCTGAACATGAATGAAACCCATATAAATGGTTTTGCCGATGATTCGGGTTTCGTTGCGGCTCGTGTTCACACAAGGTAGTTCGATGTGGGCGCCGCAGCGATGCGCTTCGTTGAAATACACCCAGGTGCGGTAAAATCCACCGAAATTGTTGATCACGGCCACCATGAATTCGAGCGGGAAATGTGCTTTCAGGAACAAACTCTGGAAACTTTCCACTGCATACGAAGCTGAATGTGCCTTCGAAAACGAATATCCGGCAAACGATTCGATCTGCCGCCACACTTCACGGGCAATTTCGTCGGAGTACCCTTTTTCTTTGCAATTGCTGAAGTATTTGTCTTCGATGCGCTGAAACTCAATCCGGGAACGAAACTTCCCGCTCATGGCGCGGCGTAGCACGTCGGCTTCGGCCAGATCAAGTCCCGCAAAATGATGCGCCACCTTGATCACATCTTCCTGGTAAACCATCACCCCGTAGGTTTCCTCGAGCTGTTCCTTCATCACCGGATGCAAATACTGGATGGATTTTGGATCATGGAACCTTTGAATGTATTGCTTCATCATACCCGATTTGGCCACTCCCGGACGAATAATGGAACTGGCAGCCACCAGCGAAAGGTAATTGTCGCAATGCAGTTTTTTGAGCAGACCGCGCATGGCCGGACTTTCGATGTAAAAACAACCAATGGTTTCGCCGGTTCGCAACTGATATTTCACCTGTTCGTCCTGAAAAAAGCGATCAACCTGATGCACATCTACATCTTCACCTTTATTCTCCCGGATAATGTCAACCGCTTCCTTGATGTGCCCGATGCCGCGCTGACTCAGGATATCCAGCTTTTCGAAACGCATGTCTTCAGCAATGTACATGTCCCATTGCGTGGTCGGAAAACCTTTGGGCGGCATATCCAGCGCGGTGTAATAGGTAATCGGTTCTTCGGTAATCAGGATTCCGCCGGCATGAATACTCCGGAGATTCGGAAAATCAACGATCTGTTTGACCATCGTATTGATGAGCATCGTGATCTGGTTTTTATTCTGATCGCTTTCCGGATCGAGCACCAGCAAATCAATTTCCTCCTTCGGAAGTCCGAAAACCTTGCCCAGTTCTCGGTAAATCGAGCGGTCCTTAAAAGTAGACGTAGCGCCCATTAGCGCAGTGTGGTGCCGCCCGTGACGCTTGAAAATATAGTCCTGAACCTGATCGCGGTCGCGCCACGAATAATCGATGTCGAAATCGGGTGGGGAAGTGCGCCGCGGATTCAGGAACCGCTCAAAGTAAAGGTTTAGTTTAATGGGGTCAACATCCGTAATTTTAAGGCAATAAGCGACAATGCTATTTGCACCGCTTCCGCGCCCGACATGGTAAAATCCGCGCGACATGCTGTACCGGATAATATCCCAGGCAATCAGGAAATAGGACGAAAAACCCATCGAATCGATAATTTCCAGTTCGTGTGCAATTCGTTTTTTGGCTTCCGGATTGTCTTTTCCGTAGCGGTAAATCATGCCGTCGAGCGCCAGTTTCCGGAGTAAAAGTTTGTCGTCATATGTCGACTGGCCAAAAACCTTTTTATTCTTGACGGTCGTAAAATCGATGCTGATGCTGCAGGATTCCAATATTTTTTTGGTATTCCGGACGATTTCAGGATAATTGGCAAATTGCTGTTTCAGGCTCCTGAAATCCATTATTTCCAGCGGATTTGCGAACTGGTTTTCCTGCAATTTACTAATCAGCACGTTGTGATCGATGGCCCGTAGGGTTTTATGGAGGAACCATCCGGCGCGGTCTTTAAAGGTAACCGGTTGCCAGACTACCAGTTTTTCCGGATGTTTACGGTATTCCGAAGTCAGCAGTTTATTCAGGTCTTCGGCGCGGATGCCGGTAAACTCATTTTCGCGTAGGTCGCCGACATGTTTCTTTCCGAAGGGATAAACCACAAATACCTCCTGAAATTCAGGAGCATCGGGCGGATATGGCTTCTTTTCCAGATTGTGCTCGGTTTGCCAGTCGTTCAGTTCTTTCAGGCCTTCGCGGTTTTTAGCCAGACCAATGTAAAGTAATTCATCTTCATTACTGAACTCGCAGCCTGCAATAGGTTTGACGCCTTTTTCCTGTGCCTTTTTAACCAGTTCCGGAATACCCATGGTGGTATTGATGTCGGTAAGCGCAACCGTGTTCAACCCGTTTAGAATAGCCAGATCGAGCAGTTCATCGATGCTTAGCGTGCCATAACGAAGGGAGTAATATGAGTGGGTATTGAGGTACATGCGTCGCAGGTGCTAAATTTTAATGACCCCCAATTTCATTGGGGGTTAAGCGTAAATTATAGGCAGGAACCCTGAAAGGGTTCAATATTAATCTGTTTTTTTATTGAACCCACTTCGGGGTTCTGTTTGCTGTGGTAGTTTTATCCCCCAACTTTGTTGGGGGTGACTAATATTTAACCCTCCGGGTTATAAACAAACCATTTCATATAATTTCATCCATGTATTCTCGTTCAACATTGATAGGAACCAGACCCCTTTCCCTTTTCGCAGAGAGGCTGGGAGAGGGTTTTTTCTTTATCTTGATCCCGTCACTTTTTTCTACTCCCGAGGCGCGGTGAATGGCCTCGGCTCCATAACGCAGCCGGATTTTATCCATCGACAGGTAGAGCTTGATCATCTTGTCGTTGTTGTCGAACAGGTCGAGTTGCTGAACCCCGCCTATCAGTCCGCCCAATTTGACGCCGATGAGCCGGATGAGCATGCGTCGTTCGTACAAGCGCCGGAACAACTCGAGCGCGGTGGACATGAGTGTATGATCGAACGAAGTGTAGGAGATCTTTTTCTGCAATGTGTGCGTGTCGTAATTGGCATAGCGGATTTTTACCGTTACCACCGAGCATAGTTTTTGCTTTTTCCGCATCTTGAAGGCTATTTTTTCGACCATGTGAATAAGTAATCGCTCAAGCATTTGAATGTCAATGGTGTCCGTTTCAAATGTTCGTTCCGAACTGATTGACTTCTCTTCCGAATAGGAAATTATCGGAGTAAAATCGATGCCATTCGCTTTTTTCCAGATGTCGATTCCTGATTTTCCAAGTACGTTTTGCATCATTTCCGGAGGAATTTCACTCAGTGTATGAATGGTCACCACGCCCATGGAGCGCAGCAGATGATAGGTTTTATCGCCCACGCCCGGAATTTTTTTGATCGAAAGCGGATTCAGGAATGGCTGTACCAGATCGCGCGGAACTTCCTTTTCGCCGTTGGGTTTGGCCTCGCCGGTGGCAATTTTCGACACGGTTTTATTAACCGACAGTCCGAAGGAAATGGGCAATCCGGTTTCGCTGATGATGCGGCTGCGCAACTCGTGCGTCCATTTGTACGAACCGATGAAACGGTCCATGCCCGAAATATCGATGTAATGCTCGTCAATCGAGGCTTTTTCGTACACCGGGGCGCTATCGGCAATCACATCGGTTACCAGCCGCGAATATTTACTGTATGTGTCCATATCGCCGCGAATCACCGTTGCATCGCGGCACAGGTTGAGCGCCATCCGCATGGGCATGGCCGAATGGACGCCGTATTTCCGCGCTTCGTAGCTGCAACTGGCTACCACACCACGGTCGGAGAGTCCACCAATAATCACGGGTTTGCCGATTAATCCTGAATTCTGGAGTCGCTCAACTGACACAAAAAAGGTGTCGAGATCTAAATGTACTATGGTATTGTTTTGAAAGTTCATGATGTTATCCTCCCTGCTTTTCCTTGTTCCCTATTGTGCTAATTTTTACTCTGTGATCTCTGTGAATAACTCCATTTTCACTCTGTGGTAAAAATTTAACCACAGAGTTACGCAGAGTTAAACCACAGAGTAACACAGAGCCGATTATAAGGTCAACCAAAAAATCTTGTCAAATTTTTGTATATCAATTTTAATCTTGTATATTTGATTGTTATTTAATCAAAATGTACGATTTTAATTTAATCAATACTATTTAAATTTCCAAGCATGTATTTCGATTCGAATATTAAATTTTTGAGGAACCGGAAGAAACTGACACAGGATCAGCTTGCTGTTGCGCTGGATGTCAAGCGCTCAACCCTGAATAATTACGAGAATGGAATTTCAGGACCAAGCATTCAATCTGTGGTTCTGCTGTCGGATTATTTTCATGTGGCCATTGATACGCTATTGCGGGTTGATCTGGCCAAACTGCGCGAAAGTCAGCTCTACGAACTGGAACACGGGCAGGATGTGTTCCTGAAAGGCAGCAATCTGCGGGTGATGGCAACCACGGTCGACCGGCAGAACCGCGACAACATCGAACTTGTTTCGGAAAAAGCCAAGGCCGGTTACACCAACGGATTTTCTGATCCGGAGTATATTTCGGAACTGCCCGTTTTTCAGCTTCCGTTTTTGTCGTCGGAACGAAAATACCGGACTTTTCAGATTTCAGGCGATTCGATGTTACCCATTCCGGATGGAGCCTGGATTACCGGTGAATTTGTTCAGGACTGGAACGAAATCAAAACCGGTGATTTATACATCGTGCTGACTTTAAACGAAGGTTTGGTTTTCAAGCAGCTGAAAAATGAACTGGCCGAACGTGGCTGTTTTCAACTGATTTCACTCAATACTGCTTATCAGCCTTATGAATTGGCGGCAACAGAAATCCGAGAAGTCTGGAAATTTGTGCATTACATTAGTCGGGAAGTGGCAGAATCGCAGTTGACAGATAATCAAATTGCTCTGCAACTTAAAATATTGACTGAAGAAATCAGTGATCTGAAGCGAAGGTTTGAAAACAGCTGATTCCAGATAAATGACCTTTTGTTCTTTTACCTTGTCCTCTAGCCGGACGGGCTGTTACTTTTTCCCTCCAGCTGGAAAAAGTAACCAAAAAGAGCCGCAGCTGAAGGATAAAAAGCTAAAAACCGAATCCGTTTGGTTAAAAATTTCCAAACTCCTCCCTATGGTCGTCAAACAGGGAAATTTTCTTAATGTTCACTGCTTCAGTTTTTTTTTACGCTTTTTCTCCTTAGGCGGTTCGAGGTATTGCGGTGCGGTGGGTTGTCCTGTCAGTTCGCGTTAACCTTGTTCGAAGCGAGTGCGAGAGCCGTCAAAACGCCTGGCCGAGGGTTCGTTTTGACAAGATTTTTGCTTCCTTTTCATCGATTGGAAAAGGAAGAGCCAGTCCGGCTTGAGGACAAAAAATTTGAATACAAATAGATCATCTTTTTTCTTCTCACAAGAATATGAATTTATCCACAAATTATTGATACACGAACCACTTGCCTAAATTGAAAGTTGAGATTGAAGATTTATTAAAAACTGATTAAACCCATAGGTTTAAAAAATCGGTGTGAAAATAAATAGACCATTGCCAACCTTTTCCTATAAAAATCAAAACATTACTTCCAAACTTCTGTTCCTATTGAGTGGCTTCACCAATGAAAATTGAAGCTGATTTATTCTCATTAATTGAAAATCATCATGAACAGACAAATAATCCTTAAATCACGACCAGTTGGGCTTCCAACTGCTGAGAATTTTGAAATTGTGGTAGCCTCTTCGGTAACCGCATCGAATGGCGAGCTGATCGTAAAAGCAAAGTTCGTATCAGTCGATCCATACATGCGTGGACGAATGAGCGATGCAAAATCGTATGTAGCACCTTTTGAATTGGGGAAACCTATTGAGGGCGGTGTTGTTGCGGAAGTGCTTGAAAGCCACCATCCGGATTTTAAGGAAGGCGATGTTGTGCTGGCGCCTTTGAAATGGCAGGAGATTCAGGCTGTTTCAGCCGAGAAGATCACTAAACTTGATAAAAACAATACTCACCTGAGTTATTACCTCGGTATTTTAGGAATGCCCGGTTTGACAGCTTATTTTGGATTGCTGGATATTGGCAAACCTGTTTCGGGAGAAACTATTGTGATTTCCGGTGCAGCCGGAGCAGTAGGCGTTGTGGTTGGCCAGATTGCCCGCATCAAAGGCTGCAGGGTGGTTGGTATTTCAGGAAGCGACGAAAAAAATGCCTACCTGAGCGATGAATTGAAATTTGATGAGGTGATCAATTACCGGACTACCGGAAGCATGCGAAAAGCCATTGAAAAAGCCTGCCAGGATGGTGTTGACATTTATTTTGACAATGTGGGCGGTGAAATATCGGATGCTGTTATTTCACAGATCAATCAGGGTGCTCGTATTATTATTTGTGGTCAGATTTCGTTGTACAACGAAACAAAAATGCCGGTTGGACCGCGCCTCCAGGCAATGCTTCTTAAGAAAAGGGCCTTGATGCAGGGATTTATTATCAGCGATTATTATAACCGTTTTCCTGAAGGCGTGAAACAGCTGGCAACCTGGTTAGGCGAAGGTCGATTGAATTCTCAGGAAACCATTGTAAAAGGTTTTGAGAAGCTTCCTGAAGCATTTATTGGACTTTTTGAAGGTAAAAATACGGGTAAATCGTTGGTAGAGATAGAGTAAATTAATTTCTTTAAAGGCTTACTATTCGGGAAATCATGTGGATTTTCTCCTCAAAAAGCATACTTTTGAGTTTCAGAAAATCTGTTTGTTATGCCTTTTATCCAACTCGAAAAATGTACCAAGTGTTTAAAATGTGTGAAGGACTGCCCATCATCGGCAATCACCATAGAAACAGGCGAGATTGCGGACACCTGCATTCACTGCGGGCATTGCGTGGCAATTTGCCCGGAGATGGCTGTGCGTCCCGATTTTGGAGAAGTTTTTCTGCTTCAGCCGCATTCGGTAACCCCAAAAGATTTCAGGAATTTATGTTCAGGAATCAGAACCTGCAGAAGTTATTTGCAGAAAGATGTTCCGGATGCCGTGTTGCTGCAACTTGTTGATAATATGAAACATTATCCGTCGGCAAGCAACGAACGGCCACTGCAGGTTTCCATCGTCCGCTCGAAAGAAAAAGTGAAGCTATTGAACGACCAGAGCGCTGAAGCACTGATCCGTCTGATAGGCATGGTTTGCTCTCCTTGGGTCAGTCCTTTTATCCGGATTCTTGCCCCATCTGTGAATATATCCAAACTGAAACGCTATAGAAACTCTTTTATCGAAAAGCAAAAAAACAACGATTCGCAGATTTGTCATCACGCTCCGGCAGTTTTACTGTTTCATGGCAAGACATCGAAAAGCGGAATGGCTGAGGCAGATGCCAATATCTGGGCAACTTATACTTCGATTTATGCCAATACGATTGGATTGGGAACCTGTTTCAATGGTTTTATCGTGAAAGCGATGGGTAAGAAAAGTAAGCTGAATCCTCTTTTTAAAGTTCCCGCGAACCACCAGGTTTATGCGGCTTTGCTGGTTGGTTATCCTAAAGTAAAATACCGGAACGAGGCTTCGCGGCAGAGTCCGATTGTAGCTTTGCTTTAAATTTTCTAAAAATAGGTTTGTTTGAAGAATTCGCGGAGGATATTTGGAAAGAAAAAGAAAGTTGGTTCAAAGAATTCAAATCTGTTGATCAGCATCCTTTGAACCAAAATCTTTAGAGTTTTTTGCTTTCTAGCCTTGAGTGATAACGACTTTTGGCTTCTTTTGGATCGGCTCCAACTGCAATATAAATTCTTGTCTTTACATCGATAATTACCTCCTGCATTTTAGTCAAATCAGGGGTTTTGAAATCATGCTGTTTTTTTTCGAACATCTTGTTTTTCCTTTCAGTTATTATATTCACTAATTTCAGCCTGCTAAGGCCATTTGGTATAAAAAAAATCGAGGTTGATATGTTTCACAACGTGAAAATACAGGAAAATGTTTTAAGGAAATGCAAATATAGCTGCCGGGTCGGTATAATTAAGTTTATTTAGGAATTGCCTACATTAATTAACTTAAAATCAACATAGACCGGCCAATTCTTTCATTCCGTTCCTATTTTGTTGTTAGCTAGCCTCCAAAGTCTGAAATTTAGACCTGTTTGAATGTTTGCCAGCATAATTTCTCGCACAATTGTGCGAAAAATTCAGGCGAAACGCTGATCCTTATTTTATTATAAAAATACTCCATCCTTTTTGAAATATTTATTTGATATATAAATTACATATATTCAGTGTTTTAGATTTTGTGACTGAATTTCAAAGCCTTCTGTTTTCATAATGGTATATCGTTTGGAATTGTTCCCTCGAATTGCAGATCAAGTTTCTGAACATTCAGAAACTCGCAACTAACAATGGTTATGAAACAATTTAACGAAAAATATCAAAAGTACGGGTTCTTGTCGATTCTCCTGGTTTTGCTGTTTTCTTTAGGCATCATGGCTGGTGCAAATGGGGAAACACCTGCTCAGACCCATTACACAACAGTTTGGCAGGGAGAAAACGGACAAAATCACATGAATTTTGTGGTGGTATCTGCGGTTTTAGAAAATATTCCACTGTCTGCCGGCGACGAAATAGGTGTTTTTAGCGGGTCATTTTGTGTGGGTACGAAAAGATTGACTCAGGAAATCAATATTGCCAACAGTTCTACTTTCCTTACCATTCCTGCTTCTCAGAAGGATGGTTCAAATAATGGATTTACCGATAATGACACCATCCTGTTCAAAATATGGGATCATGTCAATCAAAATGAAATGATGGTAAAAGCCGTTACCTACCTGAATAATGTTCCCACCTGGATTACCTCGGGAAGATTTAAAGCAGAGTCAACAGCGGTAGTTGAAATCGAATCCTATTCCGGATATTTCTCAAGTTCGGCGGATGCAAATAGTCCTCAAATGAACATCAATTTGCTTGGAATCAGTGAATCAGGCTTGGTAATAGGTGATGAACTGGGAGCATTTGATGGTCAGATTTGTGTAGGAACTATTAAGATTTCAGAAAGTGTTTTATCACAGGATTCTGCCCGTATAATTGCTTCTTCATCAACCAGTGTCAATATTCAGAATGGTTTTTTGAATGGTCATTCCATCGAAATTATTGCCTGGAATCATGTTTCCGGGAATGAATTTCAGGTTCAGGCTGAAATATTAGACGGACAAATGAAATATGCTACAAATTCGAGTGTTCTGGTTAAACTTAAATCAACTGCCACCAGCGCAACAAGGCTTAATGACCAGGTTCAGATAGAACTTTTTCCAAATCCTGCTTATGGCCGGTTTACGGTTCATCTCTCGCAAATTCCCGATCATGGAAGTCAGATCGATATTTTTGATCTTTCGGGCAGAAAGGTTGCTTCCCGCGAAATTTCAGGACTCGCTGAAGGATTTAATTTGGAGAATCAATTGAAAGGAATCTATTTCGTTAAATTTAAAATAGGTGCTTATGAAAAAACTCAAAAATTGATCATTCGTTGAAAACTTAGGTTTGGTTCAATTGAAAGTCCCCGGTTTGTAGTTTCCGGGGACTTTTTTTAAATTTTTTGTGCTGTTTGATTCACCTGATGAATAAATCAGGAAGCTGGGTAAGCTCCCCAAGAGTTTACTTTAGTGCGATTTTATGAAGAAGTGTTTCTACTTCCCGGTGGGATATACAACTTTGATGTTTTTCGATTCTTTCCTTTTTTTCCTTTTCCGTCATTGCATTGAAAAATGCAATCCTCTCTTTGGAAGGTAATAGCCTGATTTGATAAAAAGCACAGGTATGTAACTCGCTTTCGACAGGGCAATTGAATATCAGTCCGTAAAAGTTTGAATAGCGCTTTTCCATAGTTCCTATCTTAAACAAACTAAACTTAATTCATGTTTTTATCCACCAGATCAGAAAAAGGTAACCCTAGAAAGGTGTCAATTTTTTAAATTTTAACTTTGAAGAGCCTTTGGCTTATTTTTATATTTTTGCATGAGTTTTATCCAAAATGAAACAATCCATTCTGGAAAATTCGAGCAGACGAGGCAGGATGATTATTGGTTGACTCACAGCCGGTGCAACAGTCAGGCATCCGGTCAATAAAGAATGAAATATAAACACTTGAAAATCTTGTAAATAGATATGTTTGAGAATCTGAATGAAAAGCTGGAAAGGTCGTTTAAACTTCTGAAAGGTCAGGGGAAAATTACCGAAATCAATGTTGCCGAAACCTTAAAAGAGGTACGTCGTGCTTTACTCGATGCCGACGTTAACTTTAAGATAGCCAAGTCGTTCACTGAGAATGTCCGAAAAAAGGCTTTGGGTTTGGATGTTCTAAATTCGATCAAACCGGGTCAGCTGATGGTAAAAATCGTCCATGATGAACTGGCTGAACTGATGGGCGGAAAATTTGTTGACATCAACTTAAAAGGTAATCCAACTGTAATTGTGATCGCTGGACTTCAAGGTTCCGGAAAAACCACCTTCTCCGGAAAGCTTGCAAAAATGCTGAAAAGCAAAAAGGGCAGGCATCCATTGCTGGTTGCCTGCGACGTCTATCGTCCGGCAGCCATCGAACAATTGAAAATTTTAGGATCACAGATCGGAGTGCCGGTATATACCGAAGATGGAAGTAAAAATCCTGTAAAAATTGCGCAGGAAGCCATTCGTCAGGCAAAACTTCAAGGCAATGATGTCGTCATTATTGATACGGCCGGTCGTTTGGCGATCGATCAGGAAATGATGAACGAAATCAGTGCCGTTAAAGACGCTGTAAAACCTCACGAAATTCTGTTTGTCGTTGATGCGATGACCGGTCAGGATGCTGTGAATACGGCCAAAGAATTTAACGATCGTCTTGATTTCGATGGAGTTGTTCTGACTAAATTAGATGGTGACACCCGCGGTGGAGCTGCGCTTTCCATCCGTTCGGTGGTGGATAAGCCGATCAAATTTGTCGGTACAGGCGAAAAACTCGATACACTCGATATCTTCCACCCTGAACGTATGGCCGACCGTATTTTAGGCATGGGCGATATCGTTTCGCTGGTCGAAAAAGCTCAGGAACAATTTGATGAAGTTGAGGCCCGGAGAATTCAGCAGAAACTGGCTAAAAATCAGTTCAGTTTCAACGACTTTCTGAAACAAATTCAGCAGATCAAAAAGATGGGCAACCTGAAAGATCTCGCCGGAATGATCCCGGGAATGGGAAAAGCGTTGAAAGATGTTCAGATTGAGGACGATGCCTTCAAACACATTGAAGCCATTATCTATTCTATGACCCATGCTGAAAGGGAAGATCCCAGCATTTTGACCGGTTCGCGCAGAAAGCGGATTGCCGACGGTTCTGGAACAAACATTCAGGAAGTGAACCGCCTTATAAAACAATTTGCCGAAACCCGGAAAATGATGAAAGTCGTTTCGCAGGGCAATAACATGAAGCGGATGATGGGAAATATGGGTAAAGGAAGATAACTGATAAACAGATTGATATGATTTTAATTGACGGAAAAAAAACTGCTGACGAGATAAAAAAAGAAATTGCCGAATGCGTTCGGGAAATTGTGGCCACCGGAAAGCGGGCACCGCATCTGGCGGCAGTTTTGGTCGGTCATGATGGTGGAAGCGAAACTTATGTGGCTTTTAAGATCAAAGATTGCGAGGAAGTTGGCTATCGTTCATCGCTCATCCGTTTCGAAGACGATGTGACTGAAGCTGAATTGCTTGCCAAAGTTCAGGAATTAAACCTGGACCCGGACCTCGATGGCTTTATTGTACAGCTTCCGCTGCCTAAACACATTTCGGAACAAAAAGTGATTGAAGCGATTGATGCACGAAAAGATGTGGATGGGTTTCATCCTGAAAATGTTGGACGTCTGGTTTTAGGCATGCCGGCATTTTTATCGGCGACTCCATTTGGAATCATCGAATTGCTAAAAAGATACCAGATCCCGACTTCAGGGAAAAATTGTGTGATTGTTGGCCGGAGCAATATTGTGGGTCGTCCGTTGAGTATCCTGATGTCACAAAAAGCAGTAAATGCTACAGTGACCGTGGCCCACAGTCGGACAAAAGATCTTGAAAAAGTGTGTGCGAATGCCGATATTCTGATTGCAGCACTTGGTTCACCTGAATTTATTAAGGCCAATATGGTCAAAGAAGGAGCAGTAGTCATCGATGTGGGTACAACCCGGGTCAGCGCTCCGGAAACCAAATCAGGATGGCGATTGAAAGGCGATGTAAAATTTGACGAGGTCGCTCCTAAATGTTCGTACATTACTCCTGTACCGGGTGGGGTAGGGCCAATGACCCGTGTCTCGTTGCTTCAGAATACTTTGCTAGCGGCAAAGATGAAGGGATAATTTCTGTAAAGGCGCCCCTCAGTGCCTTTTTTTTACCAATGTTGAAAATGAAAAGTGATGGAGAAGAATTTCAGGCAATATTTAATGAAATCGGTTATTCTGCTATTTATTCTGATTGTTCAGGCTTGCGGCACAGTTCCGTTGATTGGACGGAAACAAGTGATTTTGATGCCGGAATCGAGCATCGTAGAAATGAGTCTGACCAACTATTCCGATTTTTTGAAATCGAATAAAATTTCAACCGACAAAGTGGGAACTGCCACAATTAAACGAGTTGGCTCCAGAATTTCGGCAGCAGTTGAAAAATACCTGAAGGATAATGGATTTCAGGATCGGATTGCTGATTTTAAATGGGAATTTAATCTGGTTGAAAGTAAAGAATTGAATGCCTGGTGTATGCCGGGAGGAAAAGTGGTTTTCTACACCGGAATCATGCCGGTGACCCAAAACGACGCAGGCGTTGCTGTGGTAATGGGACACGAAATTGGTCATGCTGTGGCCCGTCATGGAAACGAACGGATGAGTGAACAGTTGATTGCCCAATACGGCGATGTGGCTCTTTCTGAATTAATTAAATCAAAGCCTGCAGAAACTCAGGCCGTTTTTCAAAATGTTTACGGTTTGGGAGCGCAGTATGCGGTGATGCTACCTTATTCACGGATGCATGAATATGAGGCTGATAAACTTGGACTGATTTTCATGTCAATTGCTGGTTACGACCCTCATGAAGCTCTTGCTTTTTGGCAACGGATGGCCGCCAATTCAACAGCCAAACAACCTGAATTTTTAAGTACGCACCCCTTGGAGCAAAACCGGATTGAAGCAATCAAACAGTTTTTGCCGGAGGCAATGAAGTTATATACGGGCAAATAAAAATCCTATCAAAGAATATTCTGTCGTCTTGAAAAACTTATGTTAGCGTGTTTGTTAACATTTTTAAATTTTATCCGTTTTTTTTATTTAATTTTGAGAACCTAAGAATGGAATAAACTTAATAAGAGAAAGATGGAAGATTTTGAAAAAAATGAGGACGGATTGGAAACCGACAGTAAATTTAGAGAAGAAATCTACTCAAAAGCTGTCAGAGCTGGGAAAAGAACCTATTTCTTTGATGTTAAATCAACACGAAGAGATGAGTTGTATCTGACCATCACTGAAAGTAAAAAACGGTTTGAGCAGGATGGTAATTTTCATTTTGAGAAACACAAAATTTTCCTTTACAAAGAAGACTTTGATAAATTTGCCGAAGGTTTACAAGAAGTGATCAGTTTTATTGATCAAAATCAAATCGAAGAATATGATGATCAGTACGAAACGGACAATTTAGAGAATCAGGAAGAAAAAGTTCTCGAAGAAGTAGGGGTCGACAAAGATTTTACGAAAATAGATTTCGAAGCCTTATAGACTAATCTATAGTGTTTTGTACTATCAATTTACCAGATATAGATCAACCGGATGAATTCATCTGGTTGATTTTTTTTTGTACACCCTCCCAAAGCTGAAATCTGAGTTGTTATAGTGATTGTGAAACAGAAAAGCCAAAAAATCAATGATCTGTGCTTTTTTGATTGGTTTGGAACCCCATTTGGTCGGGGTGACCGGAGTCTGGTTTTAAGCCGCAAATGTCATTGAATCAGTAGTTTATGCTTGATGTTTTTGTCAAGGTCACCTAATGGTTCACAAAGGGAAGAACGACGAGTTAACACTCACATATTGATACAATTATAATCAAATTATAGGATATCAGGAACGAATCGTGGAAATATTTTAGGTTAGAATCTTTATTTTTTTTAATCCTACAATATCGATTCTTTCTTTTTTGTAGAAGATTTCTATTTTGTTCCTCATTTCATTGGAATGGAAGCTTACATCAATTAGATACCAATGAAGGGGTACTGTCCTGTCCTAATTTCATCTATGATGAATAGTGCTGTCATAAATATTTACCATAATTGTGGCATCTAACCAAATAATTGGAAATCTGTTTTATTTACCTTATTTGAAAGGAAGAAACCGTTGGTTCGGAGCATTGTCTTTTTTCAATACGATTCAGCGATATTACAAAGTACTCACATTCATAAAACATTGCAAAACTTATAGATAAAGATTTGGAGAATGACAATAGCGAATGGTATAGCCGTTTTGCGAACCTTAAACTGTACTTTTGCCTAAAAATAAACGGATAACTAAAATGCAATTAGTGCGATGAACAATTGGATAGAAACTGCCTTGCATATTTTGACAAAAAGCCTGTACCCTATTCCTGTTGGGTTAAACGAACTTGATTGGAAAAGCGGTTTGTCCGATAAAAACAACCGACTTACCAAACATATTTCTGCCTTTGCCAATTATTATTTTTTTTCATTAGTGTCCGGTTAAGGATTTTATTGAACTTCTGAATATCCCGCCAATAAAGGCATTTAGGCACGTTCATTGATTTTTTGATTTGAAAATTCTTTGATTTGAGGATAAAAACCTCAAATCATGAATACTGGGAAAACTGTTTTTGCACAGATAATGTCATTTTTACCCGATTACCAGTTCAACAAATGTGTTGACAAGCATAAGGGCAATCATCGCGTAAGGAACTTTACCTGCAAAGAGCATTTCTATGTAATGGGCTTTGCCCAACTTACTTACAGAGAAAGCTTACGTGACATCGAATCATGCTTGACTGCATTTTCCAGTAAGCTTTATCACTCCGGCATAAAACAACCAGTTTCTCGTTCGACATTGGCCGAAGCCAATGAAAACAGGGATTGGCGGATTTATGCTGACTTTGCACAAGTCCTGATCAGGGAAGCTCGCCGCTTATACAAGCAAGACAACGAGTTCGCCCTTGATATTGACAACATGGTGTATGCCTTGGACAGCTCCACCATTGACCTGTGCTTGAGCCTTTTCCCGTGGGCAAAGTTCCGTAAAGCAAAAGGTGCGGTGAAAATGCACACCTTATTAGACTTACGGGGTTCAATTCCCACGTTTATACATCTGACAGATGGTTTATGCCACGATGTCAATGTTTTGGATCATATCGTTATCGAACCCGGAGCCATCTATGTGATGGACAAAGGCTATGTCGATTACCTCCGTTTTTATTCCCAGATCCACCAGCAGCGTGGATTCTTCGTTACAAGAGCGAAGGATAATATGGCTGCACGAAGGGTTTATAGCAGGAAGGTTGACAAAACCACCGGACTCAAATACGATCAATCTGTAAAACTTACAGGATTCTACATCAAAAAGGATTATCCGGATTATTTACGAAGGATAAAATATCAGGATAAAGAAACCGGTAAGATTTACGTATTCCTGACCAATAACTTTGAGTTATCGGCTTTACTAATTGCTCAGCTATACAAAGAACGCTGGAAGATTGAGTTGTTTTTCAAATGGATAAAACAACATCTTCGTATCAAATCATTTTATGGTACCAGCCGAAATGCAGTTTACTGCCAGATATGGATAGCAATTTGCATGTATTTGCTGGTAGCTATTCTAAAGAAAAGACTGAAATTGGAGCATTCGCTCTACACTTTATTACAAGTTTTCAGCCTGACACTTTTTGAAAAAGTAACTATAAATGAACTATTTATAAACTCAATTTACAAACCAACTAGTTCGGATAATTCTAACCAGCTATCAATCTGGGACTTTTAACCGGACACTAGTGATTTTTTTTATAACTGTAAGTCAGCATCTTGTTATTTCATTCAGAAATCACGTTTGCTGAAAAATGCTTAATGGGATTTGAATCCACTCTGTTTAATGGTTCCTTTCATTCCTCATGTTAAAAGACGCTAATTGTTCATTGAATTGCAGTTGCCGGTCAATTCTGGAATAACTGAATTGCCGATCCACCTTAGATCCTGAAATGAATTAGCCATTCTTATTGAATAAAATTCCCGGAATTTTATCCGTTTCCTCTTTGTAATTGATCAAAGTATTTAAAGATTATTATCGGACAGGTTACCCCCGCATCACATACTCAAAAGGCTGTCATTTACATTTTCGACTATCAGCGGAAACCCAAGGAAATGGTCAGAACTGAAGAAAAAATTGAAGCTGTTTTAATAAACTACAATTTTTGTTTGCAGAACCTGATAAGTTGATCCCTGCGGCCTTTTCACTCAATTTGCTCCGCATTCCGCTCACAAGCCTCGGTCATATATGAAGAGTGGCTCAGTTCAGTTATGATCGATTTTAGATAATCCAATTCTGATTTGACTTACCCTTTCTGAGCCACACTTCCCATTTTTTTTTGTTAATCTGGGCTGCTTAACATTCAGCTTTCACACTTCATTCGGCACATTCGCTTCCTAATCCCGTGAGTGCCCTCAGGCCAGCTCGTTCAGCTCATAAGCCGGATTGGACTCCACGGCAAGAGTGGTTCCTTGCCTTCCATTCACGCGATTTGACGCCCCAATTCCATATCGCCTGCCAAGCCTTTTCTCAAAACAACAACCACCCCAAAAAGGTCAGGAACAAGCTTCATTTCCTCCTTTAATCGCACCATTCCAGTACAGCCACCACATATGCCTTTTACCCAAACGCTTTTGTAAGGTTATCGCTATTGTTATGTAAGCTTATACCCATCACTTCAAGCCAAAAAAGAAATTCAAATTTAGCCGTTCTCCCTGCAAGGCCAGTGCGAGTGTTCCGGTTTTTTATCCGTTTACGTTTGTGTTTCATTCATTTTTTTTAGAAGTTGACCGGACCAGCCTTGCATTTTGCCACGACCGGCAATCCGATAGACTTTCTTTTTTTTATCGTTTTTTTCTTTTGGAATAATCTGTTTTTAATGAAAGACAAATCGTAAAATCAAATGAATTCTCTAAGGCTCAGCAATTAGATGTTTAGAGGTCATTAGATAAATACATACATTTGTACCCAATAAAATCAAGGAATACATGAATTTATTTAAAGGACAAAACCTGATAGAGTTTGCTGAACGCTTTAATTCGGAGGAAAGTTGTTTGGAATATCTGGCATATACAAAATGGACAGAGGGGTTCAAATGTTTAAAATGTGGCCATACAGCGAGCCAGAAAAGGAAAAACCATTCAAGGACATGTAATAAGTGCAGTCATACTGAGTCTGCAACGGCCAATACCTTGTTCCACAAAGTAAAGTTTGGGGTACGCAAAGCGTTCTTTATATGCTTTGAGATGTCGACTACCACCAAAAGCCTATCGGCAAGTTATGTATCAGAACGATTTGGGGTTACCGAAAATACCGCCAGATTATTTATGCATAAAGTCCGGGAGGCTATGAAATCAAGTGCCCGGCAGCCCATGACAGGAAAAGTACATGTAGATGAATTTGTTATAGGAGGTAAGGAGAAGGGAAAAGTTGGCCGTAGTTATGAGAGCAATAAAAAGAAGGTTGTGTGTGCCGTAGAACTTACAGACCAAGGGAAAGTCAAACGGATGTATTCTATGAAGATCGATAACTATTCGTCAAAAGAGTTGAAAAAGCTTTTCGTAAAGCATATATCCAAAGAAGCAGAGGTAACCACTGATTTGTGGAAAGGCTACCTACCATTGACCAAAGATTATAACATTACCCAGATTGAAAGCGATAACGGTTTAAACTTCAAAGCCCTTCATACCATGATCCATCAAGTAAAATCATGGATCAGGACAACATATTCATGGGTGAGCGAATCCAATATTAACCGTTACCTTGATGAGTTTTGTTACCGGATTAACCGATCTCTGATGAAACAGGATATTTTTAACAATCTTATCAGGAGAATGGTGGCCGCGGATAAAATTTATCAGTCCAAATTAGTATGCAGTTAAATGATGAGCTCTATAGATGTTAATCAAAGACGGGAAGAATTTTAAAAGGTTTTTCCTGTCTTTTTGATTGAAAAGAAAGTAGAAAGAGGGGAGGGAATCTTATGAAAGAGGGGAATGCGAGATGTGTTTTTGTTCCACAAAAACCTTGACAAAGCTGTCCTACGGAGCATTCCCCTCATTCCTTAAAAGGTTGGCGATAATGATTCCCCTCTTTCAAAAAGCAAACTCAAAGTTGAAATCCAGTTAATACAGAAAGCAACCAAATGAGGCCTCCAACCCCGAAAGAAAAAAAGCTTGGTGAAGGAATCCGGATTCGTCTGACCAAAAGGGAAAAGGAACAACTAACTGAGAGGTGCCAGAAAGAGGGTTATTTGAACTTGAGTGATTTTGGCCGGGCTAAACTTTTAAGAAAACGGGAAATAAGGAGAATCGAAGCCAGCAAGGAATTTTCGGAATTAATGGGCCAGATGGATTTTGAACTCAACAAAATCGGTGTTAACCTGAACCAGATTGCCAAAAAACTGAATACTTATTTAGGAAATCAACTCGATCTTGAGGATAAGCGAACCCTGTATAACTCTTTTGAAGTCCTTAAAAAGTGCTTCTCACTTCTTGAAAAGTACACGAATCATATTCCATCATGAGCAAAAAAAGCAAAAAAATGGTTATAACATTCATCAGGAATCAAGTATCGATATTGCTTTTTCTAAAATGATCGGAAAGCTAATTAAGTTTAAGCCACTTTCTATTATAGTCATTTAATCAGGTTTATAAAATATCAGAAATAGAATCTTATTTTTGATTTTTCATAGATTACAAATTCAAATTTCGAAACTTACACCTAAACCTTGTTTAGATATGATTAAATTGATTGCTTTAATTTTATCTATTTTATCCAGTTTTTATTGCTTTTCTCAAGATAATCTGAAATTCAGACATCTTAGCGTTAAGGATGGCTTATCGAACAACAACGTGTTTTGTTCGTTGCAGGATAAACATGGATTTATCTGGTTTGGAACAGCAAGCGGTTTGAATCGTTTCGACGGATATTCTTTTAAAGTGTTTAAGCATATCGAGAATGATTCAAGCTCTCTGTCGGATAACCGGATACAAGTGATGCAGGAAGATTTGGATGGCCGACTCTGGATAGGGACAAGTAATGGACTGAATTGTTTTGATCCAATTACCGAGCGATTTCAGCATTTTTTTACATCATATTTAGACAGCAACAGCTTGTCAGACAACAGGATAACCGCACTTCACTTTTCAAGTGATCGTATTTTATGGGTAGGAACTGAAAACGGCCTGAATCGATTTGATGCGAGAACATCTAAAAATATCCGATTCGTTTCGAATCTGAAAACTCAAACCACACAGCCTAATAAACAGATCACATCGATTACCGAGGACAATTCGGGGAACATATGGTCTGGAATGTGGTGGGGAGGGCTAAAACGAATTCAACATAGAACCTTAACAATAGATGATTTTTTTGAGAATAGTAACCAGCAAAATGGATTTTCTAACAACAATGTCTTACAGGTTTTTCCAGCTCAACCGGGTTTTCTGTGGATTTTTTATTACAACAGCAATTTTCGGAAATTTAATCTGAAAACATTTCAGTTTAGTAATGTGGATGGCTTGACCAATGGAATTTCAGGAGGTGTTATGGCTCAAGTTAAACCTGGAATAATTTGGTTTAGCAAATCTGCCGGAGAACTTGTAATTTACAATACAATAAATAAGGATGTTCGCTTTTTAAAGAATGTTTTCAACGATCCAACTTCGGTTTCTTCCGGCTCAGTTCGATCAATCTTTTGCGATAAAAGTGGAATTGTTTGGGTATGTACCGACAAAGATGTAAGCTATTACGATCCGAACAGCCAGAAATTCGCACCTTACTACCATGACCTAAATCTGGCTCAACGCGATTATTGCCGGTCTTTTTTTCAGGATAAATCAAAAAAACTCTGGATCGATGTTTTTGGTGTCGGCTTGGTCAGGTACGATCCTATAACAGGTAAAAGCCAAAAAATTAACTATGATCCATCGGATTCTGGCTCACTTGGCAGCCGAACCATACATGGTATTTCTGAAACAAAATCAGGTGAGATCTGGGTTGCTACTGACAATGGTATTAGTATTGTTGATCCAGTGAGCTTTAGGGTCGTCCGGAAAATGTTTTACATTAGTGATCATTCGGCAGCGCTTCTAAATACTGTTAATGCCAATGTTACCTGCAATCAGAGCCACTTTTTCTGGATTTCGACTGGCGACAGTTTGCGTATTTTTGATGTGTTCAACCAAAAACAATGGCAATTTTCGACGAAGGATCAGGGGGCCTTAAATCAAACAAATACGACATGTGTTATTGCAGACCGGAGCGGCGATTTGTGGATCGGCTCGGAGTCTTTCGGGCTCTACCGGTTTCAGCCTTCAACCGGAAAACTGAGTAGTTTTGTATCAAAAGCAGGAGATTCAACGTCTATAAGCAGCAATACCATTCATGATATTTTTCAGGATCGCAACGGTTTTTTATGGCTGGCCACACCAAATGGATTGAATCGTTTCGACCTTAAGCTGAATCGGGCAGTCAGGTATGGAATTAAGCAGGGGCTTTCGGCCAATGAGTGCTATGCGGTAAAAGAGGATTCAAAAGGACGTCTCTGGATATTGAATTCGCTGGGACTTGACCGTTTTGATCAATCAACCGGAAGAATAGTAAAATATACCGAACTCGATGGTATTGCCCTAAATTCTCAGGGCTTCTACCTGACAGATGATAACCAGCTTGTTGGTGGTAATCCTGAGAAAGGATTCTATCTGTTTTCTCCCGACTCAATTACAGAAACCAAGCAGGTTCTTCCACTTTATTTGACCGATTTCCAAATCTTTAACGAATCTGTTCAAATTGCTTCCGAAAAAATAAAGTCTCCACTGAACGAAAGCATATTATTTGCAAGAGAAATAACGCTCAATCATAAACAATCGGTTATTTCACTGGAATTTGCCATGCCTGATTTTACTTCGCCCCAAAAGAATATTTACGAATACACCCTCGAAGGATTTGACAATCGGTGGTTTCGGACCGATGGAAGCCGCAGGCAAATCACTTATACGAATTTAAATTCCGGAGACTATACGTTTAGGGTGAAATCGGCAAACAGCGATGGATTTTGGAATCCTAACGAAACAAGTTTAAGATTACGTATATTACCTCCCTGGTGGAAGACCTGGTGGGCTTACACTTTTTATACACTTACAATTGCAATAATTCTTTTGTTGATCCGGAAATACCTGCTCGACAAGGAGCGCCTACAGCACATCATCGCCATACAGAATATTGAAGCCTCCAAAAATAAAGAACTGTCCCGGTTGAAACAGCAGTTTTTTACCAATATTTCACATGAATATAGAACGCCTTTAACAATGATTTCGGGACCGGTTGATAATCTGATTCGAAATATCGGACAGTTCGACCGAAGTAAAATATCCGAACTTTTGCTGCTGGTTCAACGCAATGCCAATCGTTTGCTGCAATTAACCAATCAGTTGCTCGATGTCAGAAAGCTGGAAACGGGGCACATGAAACCTGAATTTTCATCGGGCGACTTTCCGGATTTTATTCTGAAAATCGCTTCCGGATTTCAATCACTGGCTGAGAAAATCAACATCAATTTTCAGGTAGTTATTCAGCCTTCCTCCGGAAATGACTATCTGCAGTGGTTCGATGCGGACAAAACGGAGAAAATCATTTCAAATATTTTATCGAATGCTTTCAAGTTTACTCCCGAAAGCGGAAAAATCACACTTACAGTTCGGAATGAAACTAAAGACACAGAACTTTCCGGAGAAGAACGGCTGTACTGGACGATTTCTGTTGAAGATTCAGGAATTGGAATTCCCGAAGATGAGCTTAACAAGGTTTTCGATCGTTTTTATCAGATTGAGAACACGCACAGGCGAACAGCCGAAGGTACCGGAATTGGACTGGCACTGACCAAAGAAATCGTTGGTTTACTCAACGGAACCATTCAGGTTGAAAGCGAATTGGGGAAGGGAAGTAAATTTACGGTTCGCTTGTTGATTGACAATCTGAAAGGATCGGAAAATTCCGAATCTGAAGTACGGATTCCTGATCCTATCCCGGAAAATCAGCCGCAGATATCGCTTGTTTCGGCAACAGATTCATCCGGAAACATGCAGGTTGATGAAGATTTTCCACTCGTATTGCTGGTCGAGGATAATGCCGATATGAGGCAATATGTCTCCGGAATACTAAACGGTAAATACCGTATTCATGAAGCGGAGAACGGCTTGCAGGGATTTGAAATGGCCGTTCAGGATATTCCTGATTTAATCATCAGCGATGTGATGATGCCTGAGCTGGACGGGTTCGAATTAAGCTTCAGGTTTAAAAATGATGAGCGGACATGTCATATCCCGATCATTTTACTGACATCGCTCGCTTCTTCCGAAAATCTGATCAAAGGATTGGAAAATGAAGCGGACGAATATATCACCAAACCTTTCGACGACCGTGTTTTGCTGCTGACCGTCAAAAACCTGATTGCTTCGCGGATTAAGCTGAAAAAAATGTATTCAGCATTGCTCGAAAATCCGGTTCAGCAGGCTTATTCCGAAGAAATAGAAACTTTTGAATCCGGTTTCTCAGCTTCAGAGCGAAAATTTATCGACAAGCTGATGTCGATAATGGAGCGCAATCTGGCTGATCCTGATTTTGATGTACAGGTGTTCGCATCCGAAATCGGAATGGAATCCTCCGTCTTTCATCGTAAGCTGAAAGCCGTAATTAATCAGCCGCCCGGCGACTTCATCCGTTCAACCCGATTGAAACGGGCATCGCAACTCCTGACCGATAAAAGCATTTCCATTTCAGAAGTTGCTCATCTCACTGGATTCGGCAATAACACCAACTACTTCAGCACAGCTTTCCGCAAGCATTTCGGGATATCGCCAAAAGCCTATCAAAATTCCTGAACGGAATAACACTTCCGAAATTGCAAGAAAATCGAAGTTTATAACAAGAATTTCAAATCTGAATTTTCTGTCCAATACCGTAATTCGCAACAACGAATGAACAGAATCCGCATGTCAAAAAGAATACTAACTAAGGCTGAACTGAGAGATTTCCTCATCATTTTGATCATTTCTTTACTCATCCTTTTACCTTTTATCATATAGAACTAAATCCATTCAACACATGAAACGAAGAGATTTTTTTACCGCCTCGGCTCTTGGCGGAGCCGCATTAACACTTGGAGTTACCCCATTGGCAGGTTCTTTAGCTAGTTGTTCCGGCGAAAAAGAAACCAAAAAAAGTTCGGCAGCCGAATTGGGCATGTTTTCATTTTCTGAAAAAGCCACCGATGGGCAACCCTTGCGCGCGGCATTGATTGGCTGCGGTGGACGTGGCTCGGGAGCAGCAACCCAATTCTTGTTGGCCGGACCAAATTTGTCGATAATCGCCTTGGCTGATGTATTTCAAGACCGACTGGATGGCTGCCGACAAATGCTTAAGGAAAAAAGCAACAACGAAGTGCCCGAATCCAACTGCTTCCTGGGTTTCGACGGCTACAAAAAAGTGCTGGCCATGCCCGAAGTTGATGTGGTGCTCATTTGCACACCGGCCTATTTCCATCCTTACATTTGCAAAGAGGCAGTGGAAGCTGGCAAACATGTGTTTGTGGAAAAGCCTGCGGGAGTTGATCCGGTTGGCGTTCGTACTTTAATTGCAGCAGGTAAAATGGCCAAGGCTGCCGGATTGACCATTGTAACCGGAAATCAGCGCCGCCACAGCCGCGACTACTGGGAAGCCTATGTTCAGATGAAAAACGGTTTGATTGGTGATGTGATTGCTGTTGAGGCGCATTTCAACACCGGACCGGGCTGGGTAGCCAAACGGAAACCTGAATGGAGCGACATGGAATACACCATTCGCAACCAATCAAACATCAAGTGGTTGTGCGGCGACCATGTATTGGATATTGGAATGCACAACATCGATGCGGTTTCGTGGTTCTCGGGCATGAACCCCATGACTGCCGAAGGTTTTGGCGGTTGTGCGCGCCGGCAGATGGGCGACATTTTCGATTTTTTTTGTGGAACTTACGTGTTTGATAATGGCAAAAGCATGTTGGCAACTACCCGCCAAATGGGTGGATGCGAAATAAATGTGGGTGAACGGATTTTGGGAACAAAAGGCATTATTTACCTCAACGACCAGAAAGATATCCGCATAGAAGACTACGAGGGAAAAATTCTCTGGGCCTATGACTATGAGAAAAATCCCATGAAAAACCCTTACGAACAGGAGCACATTCATTTGGTTGAATCTATTAGGCTTAACAAGAAAATCAATCAGGCGCTCGATTTGGCCAATTCAACGCTGGTCGCCATCATGGGGCGCGAAGCTGCCTATACGGGAAAACTGATGAAATGGGACGAAATGATGTCGTCGGATTTACGCTACGGACCTGAAGAAACCGATATTTCGAAACTGGTGATGGGCCCAACTCCGTTTTATCGCGAAGGCGATGTGCCAAGGCCTGGTAAGGATGCCAAAATTTAAATATTATAACATAAAAAGAACCATGAAAAAGATAATCATCCTATCACTGTTGCTTTATTGTCAGTCATTTGCAATGGCACAAAACAAATCTACAGCAAGCGCAAGCATCAAATTAAGCGATTGTAACCTGGAAGTGCGCAGCATCGATGAACCCGGAAGCATGAATTGGTACGATGCCAAAGCCAAATGCGAATCGATGGGCGACGGCTGGCGGATGCCCACAAAACTGGAATTGGATTGCCTGTATAAAAACAAGGATAAGATAGGCGGCTTCAACCGCGATTATTATTGGTCGGGCGAGAGGGTTGGCGATTGGAACGTTTGGGTCCAGGCTTTTAACAATGGTCGCCAATTTGGGTACAGCGGAAGCAATTCGGCAAAATTACGTGTTGTTCGGTCGATCAAAAAATAGGTGTCAAACATGTGGTAGAGACATGGCATGCCTTGTCTCCACGTTACGAAAATCATTCAAAACAAATCAAATACCCATGATCAATAAAAAATTCAAATCTGTATTATTCCTGTCAATACTGTTTTTAATAACACATCTGGCATTAGCACAAACGGATAATAGAATAGATAACACACTCAGTCCATTTATACCAAATAAAGCTACCGCAAAACCTGCCAAACCACGAACTATTCTGGTTTATAACTGTAGGAATAGTTATTATCACGCCGATGCCATTCTTTGGGCTTCGCGTGCCATTGCTTTATCAGGAGAAAAAACAGGTGCTTATAAAACCACGGAGACCAGCGACCCGGCAATTTTTACCCGCGAAAACCTTTCGCAATTCGATGCCATTGTGCTGAATAATTCGCATGGCAATGTTTATGGCAATAGCGATCAGTCCGATGCGCGAAAACAAGCCATTATCGATTTTGTAAACAGTGGCAAAGGATTGATAGCGCTTCATGCAACAGCGGCGTTCGACAACAGCACACCTGTCTCTGAAACAGAGAAAGCCTTCCGGCAGATGATTGGTGGCGAATTGCTGGAGCATCCGTGGAATTACGATGAATACACTCCGGCAGTGATTAGGATTGAAGACCAAAAACAACCTATAACCAAAGCATTTGGCAAGCAACAGGATTGGCTTTTACCTTTTCGGGATGAGATTTTTCAGTTCACCAATTCTTTTTCGCGCGAGCAATGCAGGGTTTTATTTAGCCTGAACATGGAACAAACTCCCGATAAAGGCTCGAATCCGCAAAAAGATTATCCGCTGGCATGGATTAAAAATCAGGGTAAAGGCCGTGTATTCTATTCAGCCCTATGCCATAGCGGCGACACTTACCAAAATCCCGAAATGCTTTCATTTGTTTTGGCCGGAATTCAATTTGCTACTGGCGATTTAAAAGCCGATGTTACCCCGATTAAGCAACCGAAGTTTGACTTAGAAAAAGGCTATTTCAATATTTTCAATGGCAAAGATCTAAAAGGTTGGCGCGGCGAATCTCGAATTTGGTCGGTAGAGGACAATTGCATAACCGGCCAAACAACTGAAAAAGTAACTGTTGACAAGAATAATTATCTGATTTGGAAAGGCGGCGAACTCAAAGACTTTGAACTGAAAGCAAAATTTAAACTCAATGGAGGAAACTCCGGAATATACTTTCACAGTTACGAACGCACACCAGATGCCGAAAACTCAGAATCACTGGTGGGTGTTCAGGCCGATTTTTCAGCCGATCATGTCTGGGTGGGAACAATTATGGAATACAAACTTCGGGAGGTATTGGTGCCACGCGGACGTAAAGTGGTGATCAAAGCGGATGGGACACGGGTGGATGCCGGAAGTACAGGAAATCCCGACGAACTTTTAAAAGTGTACAAAGAAAATGAGTGGAACGACTATCATGTAATTGTTCGCGATAATCTGATTGTGCTGCGAATCAACGATGTAGTGATGTCGGAAATCAGAGATTACGACAAAGCCCGATTGGTTTCAGGATTACTGGCGCTTCAGGTGCATGTAGGGCAACCCATGAAAGTGCAGTTTAAAGACATCAGAATTAAAAAGTATTAACGAAATATAGGAAGCCTGGTTTAAAGTATACTTTGACTTGAAAAGTCTCAACTTTCATAACCGCACGGTCAACGACCTGCGGTAAAGCAAAAGAAAAACTACAACTGCATGAAAGGCAGGATGAATAGAGACGTCTTAAAGACAGATTATTGAATATTGCTGCATTGTTGATTTGGTTCTGCCTTTCAGGCAGTTGGATTCTATGGTTTACTGGCCTTAGGTCGTTGACCTAAGGTTATGGAAATATAACACCTTCGGTGTTCGCTAAAATTGAGAAACTTGCTTTCTTAAGCCTTCCCGGTTTTACCGGGAGGAGGTTTGGAGAGAGCTATTGATTAATTCTATGAAAAACAGATATTTACTTCTCTTAATTGGCTTGCTCATTGGTTTTGTACTGATGATTTCGCTGTATAAAACTTCGGTGTATTTCTCTACCGACAAATCGTGTATGCAGTGTCACGTGCATCCGCATGCCGAAGAAAGCTGGACAAAATCGGTTCATGTAAATAATGGGAGTGGCGTAAAAGTGCATTGTGTATCCTGTCATTTGCCCCCGCAAGATCAAACCTGGGCACACTACTCTGCAAAAGCAAAACTGGGAATCCGCGATGTTTGGGGTTATGTAACCAAAGACAGCGCTGATTTTAACTGGGAAGAAAAATCGCTTTTGGAAAATGCAGTAACATATATCCCGAATTCAGCTTGTGTCGATTGTCATCAAAACCTATTTCCAAAAGGAGTTACGCCCAACGGTATTACCGCTCACCTTTACTATGAAAGCAATGCAGAGAAATTAAACCTGCAATGTATAGCCTGCCATTTAGATGCCGGTCATGCAAACCCCAATTACAAACATGGAAAATTAGCAGGTATTGGTAGTTCCGCAAAAAAGGAAGTGGTCGATTCAACCAAATTCTTTAAAGAAGCAACCGCCCTGACATCATTCTCAAACTTTACCGAAAAAATTCCGGGAACGGCAGTAAGCATCAGTATGCTGGCTATTCCGGGAGGTTCGTTTTCGATGGGCAGTCCCGAAAGTGAGGATTTTCATCAGCCCGATGAATCGCCAGTGCGACAAGTTACCTTAAGTCCATTTTACATGGCCGAAATGGAAATTACCTGGGAGCAATACTGGTCGTTTTTCGAAAATACCAGGGCCGAAGGGCGTATTCCTCCTTCAAAAGTATATGCAATCAATAGCAACCCCAATGTCGATGCTTTTTCGGGAGCAACACCACCGTATGGAAATCCGGAGCAGGGATGGGGTGCTGGTAAGCAACCAGCCATAACCATGACTCACTATGGAGCTGAAGTTTTTTGCTTGTGGCTGTCGAAAAAAACTGGAAAGAAATACCGGTTGCCTACCGAGGCCGAATGGGAATATGCTGCACGTGGAGGCACCGAAACACCTTATTTCTTCGCCGGAGAACCTGCTAGTTTTTCCGACAAGGGATTTCTGAGAACATTCATCGATGCCAAAACAGACCCCATCTTCAACCATGTGATTTACTGCAAAAACAGCAAGAACCGGACCCAATTGCCCGAGGCAGTGAAAGCCAATCCTTTCGGACTGAAAAACATGCTTGGCAATGTAATGGAATATTGTGCTGATAAATATTCGCCTGAGGCCTATTCGAAAACTGCGGTGCAGGTTAAGAACCCGCTGGAAACCAAGGGCGATGAATATGTGGTTCGGGGTGGAAACTATACTTCCGATGCTTCTGAAGTTCGCTGTGCAGCTCGCGATTATACCCGTCATGAAGCCTGGCTGAAAACCGATCCGCAACAACCCAAGAGCTTGTGGTGGTATTCCGATTTTAGAGGAATAGGGTTTAGAATTGTATGCGAAACATCGAAGTAAAAAACAAGGAAAATGAAATACAAATTATTGATTCTTTTAATATTAATTACAGGGATTAACCTGATTGGGTTTACACGTAACATTCCCCGAAATGTAAAATTCACTGTTGGGCAATCGGTGTATGAGTTACCCGCATCAACTAAAATAAATGGTGAGATTGACTGGCATTTTGCTGATAGCGTAACTACATTCAAATTAATCCGAAAGGCAATTACCGATGCACTCGAACAATTTGGGAATGAAAAGCCAAAATTGCTTTTGATCATGGGCAGAGCCGAAGATAAACTGCTGATAAAATCTGCTATTGAGGCAGCAAATGTGGATAATATACCTTATATATTCGATGGAAGTAATTGGGCTGAATATACAGTAATTGGTCCGGCGGCAGCAACCCATCAGTTGCAACAAAGTTTTATTGCCATTGCTATGGGTGGCAATGCAGATTATCAAATTCATTCATTGCATGTACCCATGTTTAAAGATCAATATTGGTCGCTGGAGCAAAAGTATGGAAAGGATAGCACTGAAAAAATTCTGGCGGTTGAAAAAGTAAAATATATACAAAGCGCCAAAGAATTAGCGAATCAGTTTGATACCTCCAGAACAGGCAATAAAGTGTACATCCAATTGGGGAATTTTCATACACCCAGGCAAAACTGGGTTTTGGAAGGCATCAGCGAAGTATTCAAAAACATGAATATTGTGGGAGGAGCACAAGCCGATTGGGGCTGGCAAATTATTGATGGTAAGCTTGTTGAGAGCACTTTATACGGCATCATGATTACAGGCGACTTTAAGGTCAGTCAGGCCATGTGTTCCAGAAATAAAGACGAAGCATTGCATATTCAATCCGAACGGATATTAAAAAGTGCAATTGGTGATAAAGAACAAAAGCCCGATCTTGCCTTATATTTTGGTTGCGCAGGTTGGAATTCAGACCAAAAAAACCAATATGATGTAATCAAAAAAATATTACCGAATACAACATTTTTCGGCAGATTCAATGGCGGTGAAATTGGCCGGTTTGTCAGTAATGGATCAAATCAGTCTGGCATTGATTTACTCTCGGTTATGTTGCTTTATAATACGAATTGAATTCACTTATAACTATTAATCATGAAGTTGTATCATTCTCACATAAAAAAGCTACAGACCAATACTCTAAAAACAATGTTTATGAAAAAAATAATTTTAATAACAGTTCTCGTGACTGTACTCAGTAATTTTGCTTCTGCCCTTGGAACAAAAACTGGTGGTTGGCAGGTTTATTTTAACGATGGCTGGTATAGTTTTGGTTGGTGCCAAAACGCAGATAAGCCTTCAGGTGTGCGTACCTGGTCAGGTACCAATACTACTTTTACCGGGCAGGGTGGATCTTTCTCAGCCTCATGGACAGCGGCTGACTTCAATTGGATACCTGATATTTCGAAAGGAGGCGCCGGTTTTGGGCGTATCAATACAATGGTGAAAAATTGGAATGTTCAATGGAACGGTACCGGTGATATTAAAGGAAATGGAACCACTTATACCTTTGGTTTAAAGTTTAATGCAGCAAACTTTAATGGCTATCACGATTATACAATGACCGATTCTTATGAATGTTACATTGTTACGAATACGAATAAAACAGCAGGTCAATTAGACGGTGTTTGGTTTGCAGATGTTTACCCTGAAGGTGATCCTGTGGGATATCAATTGAGAAAGGCTAAAGTAAACTGGGGAAATGGTGATTTTATACAACTTTGGGCATTCAGAAAACAAAATACTTATAGTGGCCCGGTTAATGTTCAGGCCATTGTAAAAGCATGGTCGGATAAATCAGGTTCTTCATTCAATTATGATACCTGGTTTATGCCAGGCGGTGTTTCTATTATGAATGAATGTTTTGGATCATCCGGTCGTTTCGACTTAACAAATATTCAAATACCAAATTTTAACACCTACCTCCCATTGCCCCATACAGAAGTGGTAACAAGCAGAGGTGAAACCTTGCTAAACAATGGAAGTGCCAAAGCCAACGATGGAATATCAACTACAACCTGGATAGATGCTTCGCCAAGCACCTGGTTGAGCTATGCTTATGTGACGTCATCAAAGTTCAATACCTATACTTTAACCACGGGAACTGACACTACTAAAGATCCGAATACCTGGACCATACAGGCATCAACTGACGGCATCAACTGGGTAATGTTGGATACGCAAACCAATCAATCATTTGCTGCCCGAAGTACCGCATATAAGTATTCATTTGTAAACGAAACAGGTTACAAGTATTATAAAATCGACATCACCGCCAATAATGGAAATGCAAGTACCGAAATAGCAGAGTTATCCTATTCGTATGTTGATGCAATAAGTCCCACAACTCCAACCAATGTGATATTTTCAAATTCTACTTATACCTTGACATGGACCGCTTCAACCGATAATGTAGCTGTGACTTCGTACGAAATTTTCAATAACGGTGTTTTGCTTGGAACTTCAAACACCAATTCCTATGTACTCCTGGGAGTAACCCCTAATACAACTTATAATTTAACTGTAAAAGCGCTGGATGCATCTGCAAATGATTCCTCTGCAAGTATTCCGGTTCAGTCAACAACAGGTACTTTTACCTTGTACGAAGCTGAAAATGCAACCATCAGTGGTGGTATAATTGCCGTCGATCACCCGGCGTTTAGTGGAACAGGTTTTTGGGGAAATGTAGGAACAGTAGGAAATTATATTGAATTCACGGTTAATTCTATATCAGGCGGTATTACCGATATTAAATGCCGTTACAGCAGTGGCGACAGCAATAAAACCATGACTATGTATGTAAATGGGGTGAAATATAAGGTTTTAACATTTCCATCCACCAAAGGCTGGGACAACTGGGCAAGTTCGGTAGAGAACGTTAACCTGAATGTGGGTAACAACACCGTCAAATACCAGTACGATAGCGGTAATACAGGATATATCAATGTTGATTATATTCAGATTAAACCAAATACCACAGGTGTTTCAATTCCGGAAACTGCTGATATGCTGAACATTTATCCAAATCCGGTTATGGATGTGCTGCATATTGTAAATGCCGCAGCAAAATCGAAAATTCAGATTTCAGACTTAAACGGCAATGTAATAATGAGTCAGCAATTAATTGAAAATAGGATTAATATCAAGCAATTGAGAACAGGAATTTATTTTATCCGGATTGAAAATACAGATCATCAAGCTCAAACTATGAAAATTGTGAAACTATGAATTTGAAAAATGCGATATTGGTCTATGCCACTGCTATTATATTGCTTTCGTCTTACAGTACTTTCGCTCAATCAGAAAAAAAATTCTTCGAACCCGGTAAAGTTTGGCTCGATACCGATGGAAAACCGATTGAAGCGCATGGTGGCGGTGTTCTCAAACATGGAGATAAATATTTCTGGTATGGAGAAAACCATGCTTTGGGCGAAGGAAACAAAACCGGAATTTCATGCTATTCATCAAACGACTTGTTGAATTGGAAAAACGAAGGAGTTGTTCTTCCCAAAGAAAAGCTTCCTGAAATGTTTCGCGACAAGGGTGTGTGCGAACGTCCCAAAGTAATTTTCAACCCCAAAACTGGGAAGTATATTATGTGGATGCATCTGGATGCCAATACCTATTCGGAAGCCATGGCAGGCGTTGCAATAGCCGACAAACCAAATGGGCCATTTGAATTTCAGGGTTATAAACGACCAATTGGCTATGATTATGGCTATCGGCTCGACCGTGTTCCGGGTATCAATCCACGCGAAAAAGAACTCGGAAATGCTTACCGTGACATGAACCTTTTTGTGGATACTGATGGAAAAGCTTATGTGATCTATTCGTCGGAAGAACTTGCAACCTTATATTGTTCAAGGTTAAACGACGAATTTACAGATATTGAACTGCCGGCAATACAAGGAAAAACATGGGAACGGATCATGTTAGGCCAGTTTCGCGAAGCACCGGTCTTATTAAAAAATCAGGGGAAATATTATATTTTAAGCTCCGGAACCTCTGGTTGGGACCCAAATCCTGCCGATTTAGCTGTGGCTGAAACCTTGTTCGGGCCCTATAAAAAGCTGGGAAATCCATGCTTTGGCAGCGATTCTGAAACCACTTTCAGGTCACAAAGTACTTGCATTATTCCGTTACCCGAAAAAGGCGATGGTTCATTCATATATATGGGCGACCGTTGGAATGGGGCAGCACTTGAAAAATCAACTTATGTGTGGCTACCGTTTTGTATGAGCCAATACGGAAGTGTAAAATTGGTATCCTTTGACAAATGGGATTTAGCAATTTTCGATTCGTTGAATAAACCGCTGACTTCACCTGTAATCAATGAGAATCCAAACAATTCAATTAGTTGGAAAACGGTTGAAAATGCACAGGCGTATAAAATTTTCAAAAATGGAAAGATGTATTCAATTACCGATTCTACTAAATTTACGCTGCCTGTTGGCTTTTGGGATGTTTCTGATTATTTTACAGTACAGGCATGGAATATCAAAGGAATAAATTCTAAACCTTCAGTTTCGGTAACCAAGAAATGGCCAAATACAGGAGCAGTTTATCTGAGCGACAGAATACCTGAATCGAGCAAACAAGGTTGGGGAACTTTGAGAAAAGACAAATCGATACAACTGACAACTTTAAATATAGCCGGAAAAGAATTTAAAAAAGGGTTGGGCACACATTCGTATAGTGAAGTGATTTACCGTATTGGAGGCAATTACCGAAAATTCTCGTCATGGATAGGTGTTGATAATTTCGCTAAAAATAAAACGGTTTCGAGTTTGCAGTTTGAGGTTTGGTCGGATGGTGATTTACTGTATCAGAGCAAGGTAATGCGCGTAAAGGATGCTGCCGAAAGGGTTGAACTGGATATTACCGGCACCAACGAATTAAAGCTGGTGGTGACCGATGCCGGCGATGGAACAGAATGGGATCATTCAGACTGGGCCGAAGCTAAAATTGAACACTAAATTATTGAACACTAAATAAATGAATTCTTGAAAATGAGAAAATTAATTTTATTAGCAGCAATTGTAATTTCCGGAATACTTGTTCAGGCACAAGTTAATTATGCAAAAATGGTTGATCCGCGAATGGGAACCGAAATACAGGAAAACGGAAATGGTGTGGCAAGCGGCTTTACCTACATTGGCGCCACTTATCCTTTCGGTATGATTCAATTTACGCCTACCTATTTTGCTCCTCAAAAAGGGTTCGTGGTGAATCAGTTAAGCGGCGCAGGCTGTGGACATTTAGGAAATTTTCCGACTTTGGCTTTTGCAGGTGAATTGAAAAAGTCGCCCAATGACATGACCGGATTTCAAAAATACAAAAGCCTTAAAGAGTGTTATGCGGGTTTCTTCTCAGTCGAAATGGCTGATGGTCTTATTTGTAATGCTACTGTTACCAAGCGTACTGCGATTGCACAATTTGTATTTCCTAAAACCGACAAAAAAGGAACGGTCATTATTGGGAGCGGTATAAACGATTCTGAAAATTTGTACAACAGTCATGTTACCATTACTTCACCCTCCACATGCGAAGGTTTTGCAGAAGGTGGTCAGTTCTGCGGCCATTATGCTGATACCAAATACCGCGTATTTTTTGCTGCCGAGTTTAACCAAAAAGCATCCAAATATGGCACTTGGTTCGAAAATGATGTTATTGAAAATCAAATGACAGTTGGAGGGGCTTTGTCGGGTGCCTACTTTACTTTCGACACCGATAACGATAATACAGTGGAATACCGAATTGCCATTTCTTATGTATCAGTTGACAATGCCCGCGAAAATCTTTTAAAAGACAATAATAAAGGAGATTTTTCAGCGCTTAAAAATGCAACCGAAAACGAATGGAATAAGAGGTTGGCTATTGCCGAAGTAAAATCGGGAAATAACGACCGAATGGTTCAGTTCTACACGCATTTGTATCACGTGCTTATTCACCCCAACATATTCAACGACATTAATGGACAATACATGGGTGCCGATTTTAAAGTTCACCAAGTTGAACCAGGCCACGAGTATTATACTTCTTTCAGTGGTTGGGATACCTATCGTACTCAAAGTCAGTTAGTGGCCATGTTGTACCCCAAAGAAACATCAGATATGATGCAATCGAGTATTGAATTTGCACAACAAGCCGGAGGGTATGGCAAATGGGTCCTTGCAAATATAGAAACGGGCATTATGCAAGGCGATGCTATGCCGATAATAATTGCAAACAGCTATGCCTTTGGTGCCAGAAGCTTCGATATAAAAGAGGCTTTTAAATATATGAAATATGGAGCCACAATTCCGGGCTTGCGTTCACAAAAATTACTAGTGCGTGGCGGATTGAATGAGTATATGCAAAAAGGATATACCGAATCACCTTCATTGACACTGGAATATGCTTCTGCCGATTTTGCTATCGGACAATTTGCATTACAGGCATTAAAGGATAAAAACGAAGCTACCTATTTTATCAACAGGGCTCAAAACTGGAAAAACATATATGATCCATCAACCAAATGGCTTCGTTCAAGAAGCCCTAAAGATGCAAGCTGGCTAGATCCCAACAGTGGCTGGATGGAAGCCACAAAGAAAAATTATTTCTGGATGGTCCCCTTTAATTTGAAAGCTTTGATAGATACCATTGGGCATGATTACGCCGTAAAAAGGTTAGATACTTTATTTGTTCGTTTAGATGCAACCTATGATCAGGATTGGTTTGCAGGTGGTAACGAGCCCGATTTTCAATTACCCTGGTCTTATAACTGGGTTGGAAAGCCTTATAAAACAACTGAGGTTATGAACCGTCTTTTCAATGAATTGTACAGCAGCGCACCCAACGGATACCCCGGGAATGACGATTTAGGTGCCATGGGTTCATTTTATGTGTTTGGTTCACTAGGTTTATTTCCAATGATACCGGGCGTTGGAGGATTTGCCATCAATAAACCACATTTTGAGCATATAACTTTGCACCTTTCAAAAGGCGATTTAATTATTAACTGTGGGGATACGAAATCATACATCAATGCGATGAAATTGAATGGGAAGAGATACGATTCATCTTGGTTGAATTGGTCTGATATTGAAAATGGTGGTCAGATAGATTATGAATTAACAACTAATCCAAAACCCAAATGGGCGATTGATGCCATATTGCCATCGTATAATTCATTTAAATAACATAAAGGACATGAAAAGTCAATTAAAAAGCATCAATCTTTCTACATATAGAGGCTTCTTGATTGTGATCTGTTTTCTGCTGTCTTTTCAGCAAATAGCTAAAGCTCAAGAAGCAAACAGGTCAATAACCGTTAAGCTTGATAACGGTAAGTATCTGCAAATTCAGGTTTGTACTGAAAGTATTGTTCGGGTGAGAATTTCCGATCAGAAAGAATTTCCACAAACCTTAATGGAACGCTATGGCATCCTTAAAACCAATTGGGAGTTGGTAAAATATTCGGTAAAATCAGAAAAAGGAAACCAACTGATTCAAACAACAGGGTTCCAGTTTTTAATTAATCAGAAAAACGGGGCGCTTTCTGTTCAGGACTCAAAAGGGAAAACAATTATTGACCGGATTGCCTATTCGAATGGAAGTTCTTCCACTTGCACTGAATTGGAGAAGTCGCTGAACAAGTATTTTGGAGTTGAAAAGTCGGGTGGCGGTATCATTGGTGATGCCAGCTATACTGGTAAACAAACAGACCAAGCCGGAGTAACCAATCAAACAGGAAACAGTGTCATTCAAATTTCATTGAAAAATGATGAACGTTTTTATGGAGCTGGAAGTACCAGCCGAAAAAATATTCAGCATCGGGGTGAGGCGCTTCGGATTTGGGCCACTTACCAGAAAACAGAAATTCCAATGCCTTTTCTGATGAGTTCGTCGGGATGGGGCATTTTCAACAATACCACTTCGCTCAACTATTTCGACATAGGTCGTTTTCAAAACGATCAGCTGATGGTTTATAATACTGCTGCGGATCTTGACTTTTACCTGATGTTGGGCAGCTCAATGCCTGAGATAATTAATTCATATACCACCATCACCGGAAAACCTTATGTATTACCAAAATATGCGTATGGCCTGGCTTTTGGCGGAAACACCATAGAAAATCTGATTGACTTGATGAATGATGCCGTGCGGTTTCGCGATGAGAAAATTCCTTGCGACATTTTCTGGATCGAACCTCAATGGATGGCAAAGAATTACGATTTCTCGACTTCCAAGAATTGGGATCTTCAAAAATTTCCGGCCGAACCATTCTGGGAAGCTGGCAATCCAAATAAATACGAACACCGGTCTTTATTCATATCCAAGTTGCATGGTTTGGGCTACAAACTGGCTTTGTGGCTCTGCATTGATCATGACCTGAGTATTGAAGAAGAAGACCATCTGGCTTTAAAATCAGGAAAACCTCAATCAGGGTTGGAACATTGGTTTCCGCACCTGACCAAATTTATGGATCAGGGCGTTGACGGGTTTAAGCTCGATCCGGGAAGAACGCTGGATGAGCATCCCGACCGTAAATATTTCAATGGGTCGACTGACAAGGAGATGCACAACCTGAACCAGGCGCTGCTTCCCAAACAGATGTATGAAACTTTCCGCGAACACAAAGGAATCCGTTCGTTTCACCACTATTGCGGCGGATATGCCGGATCGCAGCATTGGGGAGCATCGACCAGCGGCGATAACGGTGGAGGAAAAGATGCTCTGTTCGATCAGTTGAACCTTGGATTAAGTGGATTTGTAAACACCTCCGCCGACGTTTTGGAATATGTGAACGACAATAAAGCAGGTATGCACCTTGGGTTTTTCCTTCCATGGGTCCAAATCAATAGTTGGTATAGTTTGCATCATCCATGGTTTATGAAACCTGATGAAAAGGAGACTTTCCGTTTTTATGCCCAATTGCGCAATAGCTTAGCTCCCTATATCTATTCCGCTGCCCTGGAAGGAAGCCAAACGGGTATGCCAATCCTGCGGGCCATGCCACTTGCTTTTCCTGACGATCGTAAGGTGGACAATATGATTTATCAGTACTTATTTGGCGATAACCTTTTGGTAGGCGTATTCAGCGATTCCATTTACCTTCCCAAAGGAAACTGGACAGACTATTGGACTGGTAAGAAGTTCACTGGTAATAAAAAAGTATATTGCAAAGCACCCGAAAATAGAGGAGGCCCGCTATTTATTAAAGCCGGAGCAATTATTCCAACCCAGAAACCAATGCAATATATTGGTGAACATCCAATTGACACATTAATTGTCAGGGTGTTTCCTGAAAAACAAAGTACCTATACTTTGCTTGAGGACGATGGGAAAACCTTTGATTTTGAAAAAGGAATCATCGCCAAAACCCGGTTTGAATGTAATTCTTCCGAAAAACAAACAGAGTTCATCATTCAACCAACTCAAGGTACTTACTCCGGAATGATGACTTCGCGAACGTATCAGCTTGAAATTGAATCTCCATACAAGCCTGCACAGGTTCTAGTAAATGGCAGCAAGGTTGAGAACTGGAACTACGATACATCCGGAAAAGTGATACTCATGGTGAGTCAAAAGAATAATTTGGACAAGCAGGTTGTGACAATTACTAAATGAAATGGAATTAGCAATGATAAAGTCGCACCAACCAAGAGTATAAATATATAGGCAAGTTTAAAAGAACATTAAAACAAATAAAAGTATATGAAGTACCTCATTATTATATTGATCAGTATTTTATTTTTGAATAGCTCAATTGCACTAAATAAAAATAATCCTGCAGATGAATACGCTGTGGTTCAGCAAAATCTTGCAAAAGGATGGGGAACCTTTGATCACAGAAGTGTTTTTAACCACGTTCTGCTGCCCGATGGCTTGTCGTTAAATCTTTGTTTTTCCAGGCGTACACATGGCGATGAAAATAATTACCTTAAAGAGGCATTTATTTCTTCAAGGGGAGGTGGTCGTCCCGAGAAAATTACGCCTGGGATTCATGCTTATGATGCTTCCTATACAGAGTTAACCTGCGAATGGCAGGGAAGCATTTTTAAAATTGAATCAGCACAAATCGCTAATAATATTTATTTGCTGGTTACGCCAATCAAAGTTGCAGATGCCATTCCAGGTGTTGTTTTGGAAATTGGTATGCTATGGAATCGGGAAGGAATTGTGAAATTGAACAAGGATGCCATTACTGTTGAACTTCCAACAAAAAAAATCATTATCAGAAGCTGCAATACACTCATTAATGATCAATTGCCAACTGCTTCGAAATACATGATATCACTTCTCGATCAGCCTGTCGCATTTTATACCGGCAATGAAAAATTGACGATTCTTGAAGTTCAAACCATTGTTAACCAAAATCGGGAAAAACAGCTGCGTTCCTATAATCAATATTCTGCCTTTTCAGAAACATACAAAGCCATGCAGTCGGTTATTGGGTGGAATATCATTTATGATGCGTCAAAGAATCGAATAATTTATCCGGTAAGCCGAATCTGGAACCAGAATTTTGGAGGCCATTATGTTTTGTTCGATTGGGATACGTATTTTGCATCCTACATGGTATCCATGGAAAACAAAGAATTGGCATATGCAAATGCCGTTGAGATCACAAAAGCCATCACCCCCGGAGGATTTATTCCAAACTTTACGGGTTCCTATGGAGAAACATCGTACGATCGTTCACAACCACCGGTTGGAAGCCTGATATTCAAAGAACTTTACAGAAAATATCATGAAAAATGGCTATTGAAATACGTTTTTGCTGATTTGATGAGATGGAATCGCTGGTGGCCGAAAAATCGCGACAACCACGGATTGCTTTGTTATGGTTCGAACCCAGTTGCGCCTCCCTTGAAATCTGATTTTGCCACACATGAATATCAGGGCGCATTATACGAAAGTCTTGACAACTCGCCCATGTATGATAGCATACCCTTCAATAAACAAACGAATATGCTTGAACTGGCCGATGTAGGACTGATGAGCTATTATGTGATGGATTGCGAGTCACTTGCCACAATCGCCAACATTCTTGGGAAAAGAAATGAAGCTGATGAGTTGATTAAGCGAGGTAATTATTATCGAAAAAATCTAAGCCAGCTTTGGGACGAAAAGGCAGGAATTTACAAAAACAAGCGAACCGATACAGGGAAGTTTTCAGAACGAATTTCTCCAAACAATTTTTATCCGATGCTTGTAAAGGTACCTACACAAACAATGGCAGAGCGAATGGTCAAAGAACATTTAATGAATCCTGACGAGTTTTATGGTGAATGGATGCTTCCTTCTATAGCAAAAAACGACCCTGCTTTCACGGATCAGCAATACTGGCGCGGTCGTATTTGGGCTCCAATGAATTTTTTGGTTTATCTTGGATTAAGTAACTATGATTTACCTGAAGCACGACAAACTCTCGCCGAAAAATCGAACCGGTTGATGATGGAAAACGTGAAATTAAACGGGTACATCTACGAAAACTACAATGCAATTACCGGCAATATAAGCAATCCTGCCGAAGGTCGTCAAATGGGCGATAACTATTACCACTGGGGAGCATTGCTCGGATTTATTGAGTTGATGGAGAAAGGATATGTGGAAAATCCAATGAAACATTTTGAGATAAATGAATAATATTATTAGGTATCAGCTAATTACGATCATTGTTTTTGTTTTAGCTACTACAACGATTGTAACTGAGAATTCATTCGCTACGAATCAAAATGCTCAGCGCTATTCCGGAAAGGAGTATCAGGAATTGAAAGATGAAGTGGCGGTTGGTTGGAATACCTGGAATACTAAAAGTGTGTTGTCACATGTCCTTTTACCGGATTGCTTTTCGCTCACCCTGCAATTGCATAATTCAGAAACCGGCAAAACACTGGAAAATGCGTTGATTGGGCGACAGGGAAATGACAAAAACCTGATTGAAAAGATTGATCAGGGAAGCCGAACGTACGACGGAAGTTATACTGACTTGACTATCGAATGGCAGGGAATAAAAATTCAGATACAAAGTACTGCATTCAAGAATTCGTTGAATTTACTGATTACTCCTATCAAAACAGATGAACATTCGATTCTGAAAGTCAAACCTGAATTTCTTTGGAAAAAGGATGGAACTGTCCAAATTTCAAATAGCCGTATTTTGGCGCGGAGTATTGATTCCAAAATCAATATTTTCACAATCCTTCAGGAAAAATCGGTATCTGCAAATGTAATAGATTCATGTATCATTCTTCCACTTTCCAGAGCTATCGGGTTTTCGACCGATAAAAGGGCAAATATTAATACTATAAAGTTTACTATTGACGAGGCTAATAAAAAATTTCAAGCTGAAAACCTGAAACATCAGGCTTATGCCGATCTTTACGAACCCATGCAAAACGTTTTGGCTTGGAATACCGTTTACGAACCTACCCAACGCCGTGTCATTTCATTGGTTTCTCAGGCTTGGAGCGAAATCTGGGGCGGATTTATGGTTCCGGTTTGGGACACTTATCTGGCAGCTTACATGCTATCGTTCGACAACAAAGCGCTGGCGTATTCCAACGCTTTAGTTGTAACAAACAATCTTACCAGCGAAGGATTTGTGCCGAATGTGACCACGGGTTTTGGCAAAACCGAGGACAGATCGCAACCTCCAATTGGTTCGTTTGTGATCAAAGAACTTTATAAACGATATCGCGAAGAATGGATTCTAAATGAAACCTTCGATAAATTATTGTCATGGAACCGTTGGTGGGACAGAAACCGCAATTACAAAGGATTTCTTTGCTGGGGTTCTACGCCTTATCCTAATTATCAAGACAATAAATCATTGGCTTATGGGGTGAACGAATTGCAGGGAGCGCTTTACGAATCGGGACTCGACAATTCGGCGATGTACGACAACATTCCTTTTGACAAGGAAAAGCACCTAATGTTGCTGGCAGATGTTGGCCTGATGAGTTTTTATGTGTTGGATTGCAATTCATTAGCCGAAATTGCCGACGAAATAAACAAACCCGAAATAGGCAGAGAACTTCGAACCCGTGCAGAAAAGTATGCTGCAAATCTTCAGCAATTATGGAATGAAAAGGAAGGGATTTTTCTGAATAAAAACCTCGAAACTGATAGTGCAAGCCACCATTTGTCTCCCACACTGTTTTATCCATTAATGGCCGGAGTAGCCACCAAAGAGCAGGCCGAGCGGATGATCAAAGAACATTTTTATAACCCGAATGAGTTCTGGGGCGACTACATGATGCCATCAACAGCGCGAAACGAGTCAGCGTTCAAGGAGAATCATTATTTCAGGGGGCGTATTTGGGGGCCAATGAATTTTCTGGTCTATCTTGGATTGAGAAAGTACAATATAGGTCATTCTACCCAGGATATGGTTGAAAAATCGAAAGCGCTTCTTTTGAAAACATGGAACCTGAAACATGATGTGTATGAAAACTATAACGCCACTACCGGCAAAGCTTGTGATGTAGGCAGTAGTCAAAAATCATACTATTGGGGAGCGTTACTAGGGTTTATATCGTTCATTGAAAATGGACTTTTGGAAGCTCCCGAAAATCCAATCAAGACTACTAAAATCAAGAAATAATGAAAATGAAGCTTAAAAAAATATTTCTGTTGTTGTTTTTTGTACAGGCATTTGGGTATAACATTCCTGTACAGGCCCAATCCAAAACAAACAAAACAATCATAGCCCTTTCTAAAACACCGTGTTTACAGGAAGTTTATGCTGCCAAAGAAGTTCGCAGATACCTGTATTTAAGAACTGGTGAATTGCTTTCTATTCAGGAATTGGAAGCAAGAAAGTTACCAAGTTCAGGAAATATCATTGTAATAGGATCATCGACTGCACCAATTATAAAAGACTTTCCTAAATCGATAAAAATTCAAAATCCCGATTTGCTTTTAAAACCAGAAGAATATTGGCTGAAAACCTTCAGTCAAAAGGATAGGAAAGTTCTGATGGTAACCGGGAAAGATGCTGTTTCGACACTTTATGCCGCTTATAAATTAATGGAAAGCTATGGAATCAGATATACCCTGGCTGGCGATGTAATTCCCGATGGAAAAATTTCGTTGGATCTCCCTGTAATCGATAAGGTATTTAGCCCGCAATTTGCTGTTCGCGGAATGCTGCCTTACCACAGTTGGAATCCTGAAGGCCCTGAAAACTGGAATGAGGATGCTTACAAGTCATTTTTAACACAACAAGTGAAAATGGGCTTGAATTTTATAGGATTGATTTATGATTTTGAAAATAGCGACCGAAGAACTTACGTATTTCCTCCGGAAAAGCAACATTGGGGTGCGGGCGATTACTTTATTGACACACCTGTTTGCGGAGCTGACCAGGCCATGAAAAGCAATCTTTACGGGAGTGACAAATGGCTGGAAGCCCGTAAATTAGCCACGCCTGAAGAACAATCGGCCTATATGAAGCAGGTGAATATGAAATTCATGGGCGAAGTATTTTCGTTTGCCCATTTATTCAATATTAAATGTGCCATTGGTGCAGAGAATCAGGGCGACCAGGCCTATTTTGAAAAGCTTTTCAACGATATAAGTAAAACGGTAAGTCCGGATTTTTTCTGGATCAGTTCGCCAGAAACCTGGTCCTATTCTTCGCCGCCTCAAAATACAATCGACGAACTTATAAGTACCTACAAAACTGCCATAGCTGCCCAAAAAGCGACAAATGTACCTTTTGAAATTGCTTCAATGGGCTGGTCACTGGGGCCGCAAAACGATCCGTTGGTATTGGATCGTAACCTACCGAAAGAGCTAATTATGAGTACTCAGAATTTGAATGTCGGAAAAGGAGCAGTTCAGCCCGAATGGGCGCAAATTACCGGACGCAGAAAATGGGACATTCCCTGGATGGAGGACGACTTTAATCTGCTTTCACCACAATTATGGGTAAAACGAACTATTCAAAATGCGGAAGATGCTAAAAAGTACGGCTGCGAAGGATTGATAGGGGTTCATTGGCGAACAAAAACCACCACTCCTCAAATGATGGCCCTCGCTGATTTGGGCTGGAATAAACAACTTGATGTGAAATCATTTTATGATGATTTTGTCCAAACAAACTTTGGGAATGAAGCTGCCAATGAAATATCTGCCATTTTTCAAAGCATAGATAGTCAGGTTCCTGAAGTATCACAGTGGTTAGACGGATGGCCGGGAGGACTTAAAAAAGATTCTACATATTGGACCGTGAATCATGAAAAGTTTGATTTCGTCAATCAACTGGAAAATCTTCGACCACGAATTAGGGGAAAAGGAAATCTGGAACGATTTGACTATTACCTAAATCAATATAAATATTTAAGAGGGTTGGCCAAATTAAGGACTAACATGGGAACTTCGAAACAAGCTGAAAGTTTGCACGAAACCATGAATGCACTTATTCAATCAGCGTCAACAGTAGGCGAGATTGGCAACATGGTTTGCATTAGCCGTCAATTGGGAAAAAATGCAGACGCCAATTACACCGGACAACCACATCTGATTCTTCTCACGCCCCGTACCAGCTTATTGCCTGATGAAGACCTCAAACTAGATGTGTTTTTCATCGACAACGGAAATCCTCAAAAAGTGGAGTTCTTATGGAAGCCTCTGGGTGAAAATAAATTCAGGAAAGTGGAAGCGCAAAGGCAGCTAAGAAATCATTTTACGATTAAGTTGGCTGCAAAGATGATTAATGGTCAGGACATTGAATATTACATCAAAGGGATTACGGCAAGCAATGCAGAACTTTATTTCCCGGCAACAGCTCCTGAACGTTGCCAAACTGTTGTCAAACTCACAAACGAAATACCATAATAACAGTTTATAACGCCAGTCACAAATGAAACTTAAAAATCTAAAACTTAACCGAAGAATAATTCAAATGATAAAGATAGAAATTCAAATTTTGCTGATATTGCTTTGTCTGTTATCCATTCATAGCAATGGAGCGGATCTCCATGTGTCAGTTTCAGCGCCTGACGGAGGAACCGGGACAGAAACGGCTCCCTACAAAACCATTCAGGCTGCGGCTTCAGTCGCAAAACCTGGTGACAAGGTGATTATTCACGCAGGAACTTACCGGGAAACGGTTACTCCCGCTTTTTCAGGAACTGCAAATGCCCGAATTACCTACATGACATACAATAATGATTTGGTTATTATTGATGGAACAGATCCAGTTACAAATTGGACACTACATTCCGGGAATATATACAGGGCTAAAATGTCATGGGATTTGGGTGGGGAAAACCAGGTATTTGTAGATGATAAAATGGCACACTTGGCACGCTGGCCAAATGTATCTGAAGCAAGTATTGATGATCCATTTTTCGTGCTTACTAACTTTAGCGCTGCACAATCAGGCAGTACAGCGGCAAAAGTAGTTGACAACAAATTACCCGTAAAGCCAGATAATTTTTACAAAGGTTGTACGCTTTGGGCATGTTTTGGCGTTAAGTGGACTTCATTTGGAACAACAGTAACTGGCTCAAAAGGAAATACACTTACCTATCCAAGTACCAACAATCCTGATCATGCGCCATTCTCAAATTCATATGGAAATTTTATCTCAACAGATAAAGAATTGTATTTTCTTTCAGGTAAGTATGAACTTCTGGATTGCCCCAATGAATGGTATCTCGATCCAGTAAAAGACAGTTTGTATATCATAGTAAAAGCGGGAGTTGACCCCAATACCACTGTTAAAGCAAAAAGTCGCAAGATCGCTATTAATATGAATAGCAGATCTTACATTACGGTTAAAAACATCCACATTTTTGGTGCTACAATTACCATGTCGAATGCTAATTATTGCACCTTGGATGGCATTGATGCTAAGTTTATTACCCACCATTCACTGGCAAACGTAAAGCTTTACGAAATCAGCTTTGTTCAGTTATTGAACCGAAATGGAATTGACTTTAGTGGTCAGGGTGATACCATCAAAAATTGTGTCATTAAGTATAGTGCCGGATGTGGTGTCAAGGTAGGTGGGAAGAATCATGTAATCGACAATAATGATATTCAGTATTGTAATTACGTGGGTCAATATTGCGAGGGAATAAACTCTACAGATGGTGCATCAAATAATATCAGAATTACCAGAAATAAGGTATGGTATACCGGTGGCCCTTTAATCAACTGTTTCAGCAACCAAAATAATACCAACGGGAACAAGATTTTCTACAACGACTTAGCTTACGGTGAGCTATTGGGCGATGATAGGGGTGGCGTGAATGGATCGAACTACGAAGTAGCTTACAATTGGGTTCATGATCTTGGGGCAGGTCTTGCACATGGCATTGTTCCGGGTTTATATACCGATGTTTCAAGCGATTACGCTACCTATCATCACAATGTGGTTTGGAATCTGAAATATAATAAAACTGCTCATATTCTGATTAACAACACTGCAAGTCCGGCAAATGGTAATCAGGGAATATTCGTATATAATAACACAGGCTGGGGTGCGGGTTGGGAACAAACCATGACAGCGGGTTTGTGGCAAACGATCATTACTGATAAAAATAATTTATGCAATCCTCCATCCACAACTTTCGTTGATGCTTCAAAATTCGATTTCAGGTTAAAATCAACAGCTACCAATGCCATAGATAAAGGAGTAATAATCCCGGGATTTACGGATGGCTTTATTGGTTCGAAGCCAGATCTTGGCGCCTATGAATATGGTTCAACCGATGGAAGTTCTGACTGGAAAGCAGGCATTGGAGTTAAAATGTATTATCCAAATGGAGGATTTCCGTCAGAAATTGAAGGGAAATATTTGGCAAATTCAACCATTACGGTTTATCCAAATCCGACAAGTCAAATTTTAAATTTTAAAAATATGGAACTTGGTTCAAGGGTTTTGGTAAGTAACATTAACGGTACAATTGTAATGGAACAGGTTTTAACCGAGCCAAAACTAAATATTGGCAGTTTGCCCGAAGGAATTTATATACTGAAAGTTATAAGTTTGGATTACCAGTTCAGCACAATAAAAATTGTAAAATACTGAGATAAAATTGTATTGAACCAACCTATAAAATTTCATTTCTATAAAATTATAAATATGAGAAATCACCAACAAAAAAGGGGTAAGCTTATTCTGCTTTTGACCTTAATGGTCTTCCTCCTACTTCAAGGCAAAGTATTCGCCCAATCGGCTTCGTTGCCAACTGACCGGGGCCGGCTTAAAATAGTAAAGATAAAGGATATCCGAGAGGGAGACTCCTTGCTTGTTGTTAGAACTGACGCAAATACCCCGTTAAGAGGCGCTTCTCCTTCTATTGAGAAAAAACAGGTTCAGCTATCTTCGATTAGGGAAGGTTTTATCAAAGATCAGAGTAACGCCGGAATGAATGCCATCCGGTTGGTTTGGTTTGAAGCCTGGCAAAAGGGCGCCGGTTATGATGCATTCACTAATTTTAATAATCCTACAGAAGTAAAGCATTGTCTGGAAATGATTGAAACATACGTAAATCTATGTTCTAAATATGGCATGTATTGCATTATTAATTTTCACAGTGGTTTTGGATTTGTTTATGATGAAGCTTATGCAACTCAAATGTGGACAACCGTAGCGGCTCATTTCAAAAACCGCACGCATGTTGCTTTTGAAATTGCCAATGAACCGTGTAACGATTTCAATACATGGATGGGAAATGCTGAAATGCAGAAATACGCGAATGTTTATAATATTGTAAAATCAGCTGCTCCAAACACAATGCAAATAGTGCTTACCCCAAATAGATTGCCTGATTCGTACCCTACGGCAGTTGATTTAGCCACAAAATTGAAAAGTTTGACAACTATTGACTGGAGTAATACGGTTGTAGGATATCATCTTTATGGCGGCTCACTTACAAGTATCAGGAATTTACACAAGAAATTTCCCGCCCTGCCAACCGAAAATAATTTTCCGGCAAATTCAGGCGCAAACAAAGACCCTTGGGGTGGAGTAAGTTTAGACGGCGACTATTATACCTCGCAAACCTGCGAAAAGTTTGGGATTGGCTGGCTACATTGGGCAATGACAGGCGATAACAGCGGATATGAAAGTTGGTATGGCAATTGGCCTTTTTTTCTGAAAGATGCGTTGGTGAAAGACTGGTATTGGCCAAAAGATCAATTGGGAAATCCGGATTCTACGCCTCCAACAAGCCCAACAAACGAAAAAATATCAAACATCACCGGGAATGGGTGCAAGCTTACCTGGAATGTTTCAACCGATGATAACGGCGTGAGTTTTTACGGGATTTTTAACGGCAGCAAATATTTGGGAGTTGCATTAACAAATTCTTGCACTTTATCAGGTTTAACGCAAAACACCTCCTATACCGTAACTATAAAAGCCCGTGATGCCGCCGGAAACTGGAGTAATGCAAGTTCTGAAATTATTTTTAAAACATTAGAAAATATAGCTTTAAACAAAACTGCAGAGGCAAGTTCAGTTTCTTCCACTAATTATTCGGCTTCAAAAGCTGTTGATGGGATTGCCTCCACACAATGGCGCAGCGGTGCAACCGATGCAAGCCCATGGATAAAAATTGATTTGGGCGACTTTTATACTTTGAACAATCTGAAAATAACGTGGTCAACATCCTACGCGACCAGTTATTTGATTGAAACTTCTGCCGATGGTATTACTTACAAAACGTTAAAAAGCTTAACAAGCCAAAATGGAGCTGATGATGAACTTACTGGTTTAAATACAACAACCAGATTTGTGCGACTTTCAGTGAAAACAGCTTCCGTTACAGGCGGTGTTTCTTTAATTAGTTTCGAAATTTATGGAACTTTTGCCTGGGCCACTTCGGCATCAACAATTCAATTGGAAGGCTGCGATATTTTTCCAAATCCGGCTTCAAATTCTGTTACCTTAAATAATTTACCTTTAAATGCCCAGTTAGTAATTTTGTCGGTTGATGGCAAGGTTGTTTATAAAAGGGAAAATATAAATGTCCATTCACTAACCATCAATGTAAGTAGCTTTAAAAAAGGGCTTTATCTGATATCATTGAAAACAAACACAAGATCAATACTTAAAAAATTAGTTATGCAATAGTTGGATTCCTTCATTAAAACACTTAACCAGGAATCCTGTACATCACTAATTTTACAGAAGATTGAAAATTAATTGAAAATTAAACGAACGATGAAATCTAAAAAACTAATCATTTTCGCAATCATGCTGATCAGCCTAACTGGCTTTGCACAGCTAAAACAACGCACAATAAACGAACCTATGCCTTCGCGTCAGGTTCACCTCGATTTTCATACTTCGGAATTTATTCCCGGAATCGGTGAAAAATTTGATAAAAAACAGTTTCAGGAAGCCCTGAAAATTGGTCATATCAATTCGATTAACGTTTTTGCCAAATGCCACCACAGCTGGAGTTATTATCCAACGAAAATTGGGAATCAGCACCCTAACCTGAAATTTGATTTGCTGGGGGCTGAAATTGAAGCTTGTCACGAAATTGGTGTGAAATGCCCTATTTATTACAGTGTGGGTTGGTCGGCAACCGAAGCAGCCGAGCATCCCGATTGGGTGGCTCGTGAAAAGAACGGCCAATTTCAGGGCTTGCTATGGGATTTTAATGCAAAACCTACCGATGTGAAAACCGAAAATGCCTGGTTGTGGCTTTGTCCGGCCAATACCGGTCCATATCACCAGCACATTATGAAACAGGTAAAAGAAATCTGCGAAAACTATGCTGTTGATGGTTTTTGGTTTGATATTTACCATGTTATGGACAATGGCTGCTATTGCCAATATTGCATGGCTCGCATGAAAAAGGAAGGAATTGATATTAATGACCATGCGGCAGTAGTAAAAAGTACAGCATTTGCTGTAAAGGAACACATGCGCGAACTACGTGAATTAATCGCTCAATATCATCCAAAAGCGACGGTATATTTTAACAGTGCGACCCATCTGGTGAATAAAGGTGGTTTTGTAAATCGGTTGTACGATATGAATACACAGCAGGAACTGGAAGATTTGCCCACTGTTTGGGGCGGATATGATAAACTTCCGCTTGAAGCCAAATACCATCTGCAAAACGGAAATCCGATTGTAGCCATGAGTGGTAAATTTCACAAATCATGGGGTGAATTTGGTGGGTTCAAAAATTCGGATGCGATAAAATACGAGGCAGCTGCCATGATTTCTTATGGCGCTTCCTGCAACTTTGGCGACCAGTTACATCCTTCAGGAATAATGGATATTGAAACCTATCGGAACATTGGAAAAGCTTATGAATATGTTGAGAAAATTGAAAAATATGGTTTGGGCGGAATGCCTGTTTCCAAATTGGGAATGTGGTTGACCCTAAACGACAAGGCTGATCATGGGGTAGTTAATATGTTGCTTGAAACTCACAACGATTTCATTGTTGCCAATGAACAGAATTTGAATCAACTTGAATTATTAATAATTCCAAGTCAACAATGTTTGACTGAGAATCAGGCGCAGAAAATTAACGACTGGGTAAAACGCGGCGGCAAACTGATTGTTTTTGGTGAAGGGGCTTTAGACGCAGCAACTGGTAAAAAGTTTATTCTTGATATTGGAGCCGATTATCTTGGAAATTCAGCATTTAATTTCGATTTTACGGTGGTAAAACCCGAATTGAGCAAAGATGTAGTGAGCACACCTTTTCTGAACTACGAACCGGCGTTACTTTGCAAACCCAGCACTGCCAAAACTTTAGCTGTTATTCGCGAACCCTATTTTAACCGGACCTGGGAAAAATATTCCGGTCACAGGGCAACGCCTTATCAACTGGAAGATTCTCAATATCCGGCAGTCGTTCAAAATGGAAATGTTATCTGGTTTGCGCATAAACTAGATCAAATGTATTACACCTCTGCCGTTCGCCTGCACCGTCAACTGGTTGAAAATGCCATCGACCTTTTGTATCAAAAACCATTGCTTGCGGTTAAAAATTTGCCAAGTTGCGGAAGGGTAAGTTTCCTGAAGCAGGAAAAAGATAACCGCTATGTGGCTCATTTGCTTTACGCACCTGCCTTGCAGCGTGGCGAAGTGATGGTAATTGAAGACCTGTTGCCGGTTCCGGGAGTTGAAATCGAAGTGAATGTTCCTGAAAAAGTTAAGAAAGTGTATCAGATTCCGGATGGTAAAAAGCTTGATTTCAAACGAAAAGACCACAAACTGATCGTAAAAGTTCCGACATTTACCATGCATACCGGAATTGTGCTGGAATACTAAACCACTTTCAAAATCAACCAAATGAGAAATCGCCAATTTCTGATATTCTTTTCCTTTTTTGCCGGAATGATTTCCGGCTATTCGCAAACCAATCTGACCGCATTGGTCGATCCTTTTACTGGAACTAATAACGGTGAAAATGTATTTCCGGGCGCTGCGGTTCCTTTTGGGATGATCAATAATATCGTTCAAATAAATGGACCAAGTTCGATATTTGTGTCTGGAAATAACACATCTGATGGTGATGGAAGTTTGGGTAATCCATTCAAAAACATACAATTGGCAGTTGCATCTGCAACATCAGGCGACAGCATCGTTGTAAGAGAAGGTGTTTACCGAGAGCAAGTTTCGCTTACAAAAGGCAACCTGATTTTTGTTCCATTTGGTAACGAAAAAGTCACCATTTCGGGTGCCGATCCATTGCTCAGTTGGCAACAGGTTAAGAATAGTGTCTATAAAACGGTCATGAAATGGAATGTGACACAAAACGATCAATCGAATCAGGTTTTCTGCGATGGAAAAATGATGGATTTGGCGCGTTGGCCTGTGAATACCGGTTCAATACTCCTTCCTTCCAACGCCTTTGCCGATAATGTGACGGATAATGGAACCAACTATGTCATTTCGGATGCCGATTTCCAGGAACCTGCCGGAAAATGGGATGGCTGCGAAATTTGGGTGAATTTTTCAAGGACGATCAATGTTACCGATGGCTGGGATGGCCAGGGCTGGACTGGTAAAATCATTTCTTCAGCGCCGGGTAAAATTATAGTTCAAGGCAAAATGAGCGGAAGAATTGGTAATGAAGCTTGGGGCTTAGGGCCAAATACCGAATATTTTCTTTTCAATCCAACAAGTTCAGCAGTAACACTTTCCGGAGGAATTGACAAATACCTGAAAGCCGGGCAATGGTGGAAAAAAGGAGACACACTGTTTGTAAATACATTTAGCGGCAGCGAACCGTCATCAACGGTTGATAGACCTAATTTGGTGGAAGCAAAAAAACGGCTATACAGTTTTTCGTTTTCCGGACAAAGCAACATTACAATAAAAGGATTCAACACTTTCGCCAATGCCATCAATACCGATGAGTCTGGCTTTTTTAACCGTACCTCAAGTGTTTGCAACTCCTCAAATATATTGATTGACGGAATTAAGGCCGAATATGTCACCCACTTTACCAATCAGGCAAAAAACATGCAGATGCAATGGAATCAGCGATCCGGATTTATTCTCAGTGGAACCAATATTGCCTTGCAAAATTGTGAAATTCATTACAGTGCCGGTTCAGGTGTTTCGGTTTTCGGGCGTGGCAACAAGATTCTAAACAACAAAATTTGGGATGTAAACTATAGTTCTTCGGAATGTGGCGCCATGAATACCGGACTTCAATATGACCCGGGATTGGTTATCAGTGAAGATCATGAAATTGCGTACAATACGATCTACAATACTCCGCAACAAGGAATAAACATCAGGGCGATGGTTAATTCTTCAATGGTAAAACCGGGCGTGGCACGGATTCATCACAACATCATTCATGATTTTATGATCAAAACGCACGACAGCGGTGCGATTGACACCTACAATACCGATGGAAAATGGATGCGCGTTGACCACAATATAATCTACAATGCACCAAACGTAATGCACTTTGGCTTTTATCTGGATTTTGGAACAAATTATATTGTCGATCACAATTTATTTTATGACATGGATAGCCCGATTCTGATCAATGATGGCGGGTGGGATCCTAATCCAACCCAGTTTTGTGATGTGTGGATTTTCAATAATACTGCACTGGCAAATAAGCTTGGGAAAAGCAGCATTACAAACGGAGCAGGTCCTTTCACTGTTGGGTTCAATGTATTCAACAATATTACTACTTCAACATTAACCGAAAAGCTTACGGGGCCATTCGTAATCAATAATTTCAACCCAAAAACATCCGCAGATTTGGTGAGCTTTTTCACAGATGCTTCAAATCAGGATTATACACTCAATCTAGCCAAATCTCTTTGCATTGATGCCTGCGAACTTGCTCCTTTTAACGATCAGATTATCAACAAACCTGATGCCGGTTGTTTTGAATCCGGAGTTCCTGCATGGAAGGCAGGGTATGGCAATTTGAAAAAACAATTTTTAATAAGCGATAATATATTCAACCTGAAAACAGGATACCAAACGCCAAAAGATTGGACTTTTCCCGTTTATGTGTTGCCTTATTGCGGCTTTACAGGTGATGTTAGCTTATCAGTTACCGACCTTCCCAAAGGAATAAAAGTCAAACTTTCGACAAACACAGTGACTGCGAGCCAAAGCGTTGATTTCACTATTTCTGTTTCTGACTCTGCTTCCTCCGGATATCATGTGATTAAGTTGGTCGGCGTTTCTGGAGAGTTGACTGATGTTCGCTATTATTCAGTTGAGGTCCGGCAAGTGGCCACGTCGCTTAAAATTAAGGATCCGATTCATGAGTTGCTGTATAAATCGAGCCACAAATTTGAGGCAATTGCGTACGATCAGGAAGGAAATCCAATGCGCTATCAACCAGCGTTGACATGGAAAGCTGTGGGTGGAGGAACGATTTCATCAACCGGGACTTTTAACGCAACCTTCTTGGTAAAATCAGTAAAAGTGTATGTTACATCCGGAAATTTGTCGGATACATGCACATTTGTCGTCTCAAAAACCCTTTCTGCCGGCGGAATCAATTCCGACAAACAGCCTGTGCGTATCGTTCCAAATCCTTCCGGAGAGCGAACAACTATTGAATTTGAATCCGACTTCAGTCAGGATGTTCAGCTATCCGTATTTTCTAATACCGGAAGTCTTAAAAAGCAGATTCAACTGAAGGCTGTAACCGGGAAAAATTTGTTTGAACTAACCACAAGCGATTTTAAATCAGGGATTTATCTTGTCGAATTAAAAGGGAACCAGTGGAGCGAAACGGCGAAATTAGCTGTTCAAAATTAAATCTCGAAAAGCAGAACCTGAAATGAATATGACAATCACAAAAATATGAAACTTAAATTAATTTTTGCCTTGGTACTGACCGGAATGCTTTCCGGCTATTCGCAAACCAATCTGACCGCATTGGTCGATCCGTTTATCGGTACCGAAAACGGTGGAAATGTATTCCTGGGTGCGGCGGTTCCTTTTGGAATGGTCAAACTTGGCCCCGATTGCGGAAATAATGACAACAATTCGGGTTACTACCGCGATCAGAATATCAATGGGTTTAGTCATACTCATGTCAGTGGCACTGGTGGTGGTTCAAAATACGGCAATATTTTGCTGATGCCTGAAACCGGCGATCTGCAGATCAGTCAATTTAGTTCAGCACGAACAGATGAAGTTGCAAAAACAGGTTATTATTCTGCATTCTTATCGCGGTACAAGGTAAAAGCGGAGTTGACAGCCACGTCAAGTGTTGGATTTCACCGGTATACTTTTCCTGAGGGACAAGCCAAACACATTTTGATTGATGCCGGACATTTTCTCGAAATGGGGAAAGACTGGGGTGAAAGTCAGGAATTTATTGGAAGCGAAGTCCGTATTCTTTCGAATTATGAAATAGAAGGATACAGCCGGATTCGCGGTGGCTGGAACAAAGGGGGTGCCTATACGGTCTATTTTTATGCCGTGTTTGATCAGAAGGCAACAGAAAGTGGAACCTGGAAAAACGGAAAGCTCCAAAAAGACATTCAGGTTCAGCCTGATTCCGGCGAAAAGACAGGAGCCTATTTGACCTTTGATCAATCTTCAGGCAAAACCGTACAAGTTAAAGTTGGTATTTCATTTCTAAGCACAGGCAAAGCAAAACTCAATGTGGAATCCGAAATTCCCGGATGGAACTT